>JAEYSS010000284.1 GCA_023434425.1 Pseudomonadota bacterium
GCGCGATACTGGCGGCCAGGCTCAAACCTGCGATCAGGAAGGCCAGCCGCGTCGGCCCCTAGCTGCGCGCCACCAGCGCCCGCCACAGCAGATCCATCCGCGCCACCCAGTTGGTGACGAGGCGGAACAGGAAACGGTGCAGCAGATGTGCGAGGAAAGGCGCCAGGCCGAGGATGATCAGGCTGATGGCCCAGTCCGGCACCCATTGCAGCTCGGCGGCGAAACGCTCGATGAATAGGCTGAGATCGGTCATGACAAATAAAGGCAGTAAGCCGCCAATGGTTTCCCGGGGTACAGGAAAAACTTGGATCGAACGGAGGACGCGATGACGCGGCTGCGACCATTCCTGATGTTTCAGGAGCAGAATGCCGAAGAGGCGATGAACTTTTACGTCTCGCTCTTCCCGGGCGCGAAAGTGACCGACATCCAGCGCTACGCCGCCGCCGGTCCGGGGCCGGAAGGGACCGTGCTGCGCGCCGATTTCACGCTGGCCGGTCAGGATGTGATCTGCATCGACAGCCCGGCGAAACACGCTTTCGCCTTCACGCCGTCGTTTTCATTCTTCGTCGATTGCGAGAACGAGGCCGATCTGCGTCGCCTGCATGCGGCACTGGCGGCCGAAGGCATGGAACTGATGCCGGTGAACAACTACGGCTTCAGTCAATTGTTCGCGTGGGTACAGGACCGCTTCGGTGTGAGCTGGCAACTGAATCTGGCGTAAGTCTCAGATCGGGCGATTTCTTGAACGTTAACTAACTATCTCACTAAAGCTGATGGTCATCAGTGGTCGACGGATTGCGATTATTATTCGCGTCGCGATTCGTGCGGGACATGCAGCTGGGGCAAAAACACGGGTCGCTCCATCTATGCCTGTGAACCAAGCCATGAATTACTCCGCCATCATTGTCGAACAGGCCGATGATATCATCGAAGAAACGCCCATCTTGGTGTTCATACTTTCGCCACGTTGCGAATGCGACCAAGTCCGCCGCTTGCACTAAACGCGATGCACGAGAGTCCACGAAGAACGGTACCTCTGCCAGATTTCTCAGCTGACCCCATCGTGTCCCTCGAGCACGGAATCGACTAGCGAGTGCCTGTAACGGCTCTTCATGTTTGGACTGATCCATTACAATAAGACCTCGTTGCTGGTCTTGAGCCTGCCTGCCGCCGCGGTGATATCTGCGCTGCAAATACAAATTGAATCGGTTGCATATTTCTTCAAATGCAATTTCGACTGGATCATGTGGCGCAACCGCACTGCGCTCAACCGCGACAGCGAACAGCCGAACGCTTGGATTTCGAGGACCAAGAGTGCTAAGGGCAGCGCGGATCATAGCTTCGCGGTCCGGGCGTTTTACGGCACTCCAAGGCTGTCCACGGCCCTGGTACATGGGGCTTCCATGTAGTTCTATGTCTTTCGAGTCGCCAAGATTGAATGAGGCGACTGCGTTCTCAAGGGCGGTAATTTGATGATATATGCCTCGCTCAAATACTGAGACGCCGCCGAGCATGAAGAAACGATCATTTGGGTTATCTATGGAGCCGGAATCATCCACATACAAAATATGCATGCGCTTCCCCGCAAAATTTTGATCGTATGACTTATAAAAAATGCGGCCGGGTAAGACCCGCAGGCCTTAGCGAACCGCGTAACCGCAGCTCTCCCAACCGCGCTATTACAATTAAGCCGAAATCGTAAATTTTCAACTGCCAAAAAGTTAATATGAGAGAATACGATAGGATGCGGAACCGCCCGGCCATTCCTGACCGGGCGGTTTCGCATTTCAGCGATGACAGCGGCGTTTACTCCGCCGCAGCCTTGTCGATGGGCGCGCCGTTGCTGCCCGGTTTCCAGCGCAAAACAGGAGACCGCGCGGCGCGGGTTTCGTCCAGGCGACGGCGCGGCGTCAGTTGCGGCGCGGCCTGGAACATCGCGACATTGTCGCCGCCGGCTTTCGCCTTCTCGGCCAGGCCGCGCAGCGTGTTGACGAAGGCATCCACGCTGTCCTTGCTTTCCGACTCTGTGGGTTCGATCAGCATGGCGCCATGCACGACGAGCGGGAAGTAGACCGTCATCGGATGGTAGCCCTCGTCGATCATCGCCTTGGCGAAATCCAGCGTGGTGACGCCGGTATCCTTCAGGAAGCGGTCGTCGAACAGCGCCTCATGCATGCAGGGGCCCTCGAAGCTGGGCGACATGATGTCCTTCAGGCTGGCCAGCACATAGTTGGCCGACAGCACGCTGTCTTCCGCCACCCGCTTCAGGCCGTCGGCACCGTGGCTCATCATGTAGGCGAGCGCGCGGATGAACATGCCCATCTGACCGTGGAAGCTTTTCATGCGGCCGAAGCTTTTGGTATCGCCGCTTTCCACCAGGCTGAATCCATCCTTGCCATGCACCACATAGGGCAGCGGCATGAAACTTTTAAGCGAGTCCGACAGCACGACCGGGCCGGAGCCCGGGCCGCCGCCGCCATGCGGTGTCGAGAAGGTCTTGTGCAGGTTGATATGCATGGCGTCGATGCCGAGATCGCCCGGCCGCACCTTGCCGACGATGGCATTGAAATTGGCGCCGTCGCAGTAGAAGAAGGCGCCGGCGGCATGCACCATGTCGGCGACCTTTTTAATGTCGCGCTCGAACAAGCCGCAGGTATTCGGATTGGTCAGCATGATCGCCGCCACATCCGGGCCGAGCTTGGCCTTGAGCGCTTCCAGATCGACGCGACCGTCGGCAGTGGCCGGGATCGGATCGACGGTATAGCCGCAGAGCGCAGCCGTCGCCGGGTTCGTCCCATGCGCCGATTCAGGCGCCAGAATCCGCTTGCGCACATCGCCGCGCGCCTTCAGCGCCGCGCGGATCGCCAAGAGGCCGCACAGCTCGCCATGCGCGCCGGCCGCCGGCGACATCGCCACCGCCGGCATGCCGGTCAGCGTCTTGAGCCAGCCGGCGAGCGTGTCGATGACCTGCAGCGCACCCTGCACGGTCGAGACCGGCTGCAGCGGATGCACATCGCCCAGGCCGGGCAGCCGCGCCATCTTCTCGTTGAGGCGCGGATTGTGCTTCATGGTGCAGGAGCCGAGTGGATAGAGGCCGGCATCGATCGAGTAGTTCTTCTGGCTCAGCCGCACGAAATGGCGCACCACCTGCGGCTCGCTCAGGCCGGGCAGGCCGATGCGGCCCTGTCGCTTCAGGCCGCCGAGGCGGTCTTTGACTTTGGGAGCGTCGGGCAGGTCGACGCCGGTGCGGCCGTCCTCGCCCTGTTCGAAGATCAGCGCTTCTTCCATCTGGAGGCCGCGGTTGCCGGTCAGCGTTCCGGTCGAGGCGCTGTTGGCGGCGCCATGTGGCGTGGTGGGGCGTCCCTGGCGGTTCATCACAGCACCTCCTTCAGGGCGGCGACAAGCTTGTCCATGTCGCCTTCGGTATTGGTTTCGGTCACGGTCACCAGCAGCACATTCTCCAGCGACGTGTCGCCGGGGAAGAGACGCACGGCCGGCACGCCGCCGAGGATCTTCTTCTCGACCAGCTTCTCGACCACGCCGGCCGCCGGTTTCGGCAGCGTGATGGCGAATTCGTTGTAGAAGGCCTGCGGTACCACCGCGATGCCCTTCATCTGCGCCAGCTTCTCGGCCAGCTGCACCGCCTTGCCATGGTTGATCTCGGCAAGACGCGTGAGTCCGGCTTCGCCCAGCAGGCTCATATGGATGGTGAAGGCCAGCGCGCAGAGACCGGAATTGGTGCAGATATTCGAGGTCGCCTTTTCGCGGCGGATATGCTGCTCGCGCGCCGACAGGGTCAGCACGA
>JAEYSS010000010.1 GCA_023434425.1 Pseudomonadota bacterium
TTTTGCTGGTTCCTTTTGCCGGATTTCCATGACATCTCAGCCTGATTTTTTCTGGAGCTATCTGCCCTACTGGGTGGTCAGCTACAGCCTCGCCCTGATCGCCTGGACCTGCATCGGCAGGTTTATGATGACCGCCTTCCTGCCGCCGGACCATCCGAACTATATTTTCCGCTTCTTCAGGCTGCTGACCAACTGGGCGGTCTGGCTCACCGACTTCATCACGCCGCGCTTCGTCAATCTGCGCTTCCTGCCGCTGGTGACCGCCTTCTGGGCCTTCACGTTGCGCTACGTGACGCATTTCATTTTTGCTGCCAACGGGATGGCGCCCAGCCTGGTGCAGGCTGCATCATGAGCCCGCAAACCATCTTCATAGCCATACTCGGTGTCACGCTGCTGAACGGCTTTGTTTCGCCGGTGGTGCCGCTGGTCTTCATCATGGCCCCGGTCTGGCTGCCGGAATTCGTGCCGCCGACCCGGATTGTGCTGCTATACGGCACATCGCTGATCGTCTCGGTGTCGACCCTGATGCTGTCTTCGGTTCCGGCCGGTATTTTCGAGCGCGTGACCGGTCGCCAGGACAGCGACTTCGCGTCCATGCTGGTGTGGCTGGGCGCGGCTGTTCTGCTGACTCTGCCCGGGTTGCTCTGACGCATACCGCCATGGCCGAGCCCATCGAAAAACGGGTGCGGACATTGGCGATACATTCGGTGGGACGCGGCTGTTTCTTCGCGGCGCTGGCGATCTGGTGCGTGATGATCGGGTTGATCTCCGATCCGCTGCAGTCGCTGAAATCCGGCGCGATCCTCACCATGATCGTGGCCTGTGTGCTGCTGATGAAGGCCGGGCATGTGACCCGTGCGTCCTACAAGAAAACCGAAGTCTGGATCATGCTCGGCCGGACCATAGAGCTGAGTCCGGCCGTGGCGCAGCGCATCATCACGGTCACCTTGCGCGAGGTGTATCTGCGCTATGCGCTCTATGCCGCCGTGATCGCCGGTGTCTTCTGGGTCTGCACCGTCCTGTTCTGGCTGTCCGGTTCACGAGGCTGGTGGGTCGGCGCGAGCGGCGTGCCTTCGCTGGCCGCGCGGGCGGTGGACGGCCTGATCGGCTGGTGGGCCGGTCCCTAGGGTCTGTCCCCAATATGGCAGGGTCGGGGATCCGATGCGGAGGCACCCCGAGCACTTGATCCCGGCTGCGGATGCGGTAGGTGATGATCCGTGATCAGTCTTCGGGGGATTTCATGCGTTTGCTGGTGGTGGGTGCCGGTGCGACCGGCGGATATTTCGGCGGTCGGCTGGCCCAGGCCGGGCGTGACGTCACTTTCCTGGTGCGGCCCGGCCGCGCGGCGCAGCTGCAGAAGGACGGTCTGCAGATCGTCAGCCCCTTCGGCGATGTCACGCTGACGCCGAAACTGGCGACAGCCGGGCAGATCGCCGGGCCCTACGATGCCGTGATCCTGACGGTAAAAGCCTATTCGCTGGAGGCTGCGCTGGAAGACCTGGCACCAGCGGTCGGTCCGCAGACCATGATCCTGCCGGTGCTGAACGGCATGCGGCATGTCGACTCCATCAAGGCGCGTTTCGGTGCGCCGGCGCTGATTGGCGGGCTATGCCGCATTCCGGCGCAGCTGGATGAGGCCGGTCGCGTCGTCCAGATGGGCAAGTTCCACGATCTCGCCTATGGCGAGATGGATGGCAGCCGGACGGACCGTATCCTGGCGCTGGATGCGGCGCTGCGCGGCGCCGGCTTCGAGGCCAGGCTGACGCCCGGGATCGAGCGCGAGATGTGGGAGAAATGGGTGTTGCTGGCGGCGCTGGGCGGCATCTGCTGCCTGATGCGCGGCACGGTGGGCGAGGTGGCCGCGGCGCCGGGCGGACGCGATTTCGCCGCCGCCATTGTCGATGAAGTGGTGACCGCGGTTCGCGCGGTCGGCAGGGCGCCGAGCGAGGATTTCGTCGCCAGCACGCGCGAGACGCTGACCAAAGCCGGCTCGTCGCATACTTCGTCGATGTACCGCGACCTGCAGAAAGGCGGCGCCGTCGAAGCCGACCAGATCGTCGGCGACCTGCTCGTGCGAGCGAAACAGGCCGGCATCGCCATGCCGCTGCTCTCGCTCGCCTATACCAGTCTCTGCGTCTACCAGAGCCGCCTGGCAGGTTAGCTCAGGAACATCGGATCGATCGCGATACCGGAGCGACGGCAAAGCTGTGTGTTGTCGTTGGCGATATCGTCTGACTTCCGCGGACAAGGGACGGAACACGGCAGGAGCGTGACCGGCAGGCCGCCGTCAGTGTGGCGCCAAATGGAAGGGTGCGGGTCGGCGACAGGAGGCGGACAGGACATGGCATCGTCTCCGGGCTGTACGGTCGTGATGCAGCCGGCGCTGCATCGGCGCGCCCTGATAAGCTGCTGGGATACGCACTGCCTGTCGAGTGAATCTCTTTTGCGGATCGCCGCATCCAGGTTTCGGAATCCCGGAATACCGGGAAATATAAATACTAAAAACATATGTATATCAAAATGATATACAGCAGATTCGTCGATTTGCTAGTCTGAGCGCGTTGCGACATTCGGAGCAGGACATGCGCCCAGCTCAGGTTATGACATTTGCCCCGGAAGGGAATGCCGCGGGGCGGCCCTCCAGGCGCCGCCTGCCGCCACTGGTGGCGCTGCGCACCTTCGAGGTCGTGGCCCGCCATCTCAGCCTTGTGCAGGCGGCCGACGAGTTGTGCGTAACGCCGGCGGCGGTCAGTCACCAGATCCGTACACTGGAGGCGCATCTGGGCGTGCCGCTGTTCCGCCGCGCCGGCCGCAGCATCGTGCTGACCGATGCCGGCCAGACCTTCCTGCCGGGCATCCGCGGTGCCTTCGAAATGATGGGAGAGGCGGTTGGCCAGCTCGAGGGCCTGAATCAGGCCAGCATGCTGACCGTGAGCGTGGCGCCGTCCTTTGCGGTGAAGTGGCTGATGCCGCGGCTCGACCGTTTCCAGAAGCTGCATCCCAATATCGACGTGCGCGTCGCCGCGACGACGCAGCTCAGCAACTTTACCAGCGACAATGTGGATATTGCGATCCGTTACGGGAAGGGCGGTTATCCTGATCTTGCCGTCGAGCATCTGCTGTCGGAAGCCGTCATTCCGGTTTGCAGCCCGGTGCTGCTGAAGGAAAGGCAACTGCAGCGGCCGAAGGATCTGTTCGCCGTGACATTGTTGCACGACGACAGCCCGGATAGCGATCCGACCTGCCCGAACTGGCAGGCCTGGCTGCGGGCGCGCGGCGCAACGAATGTGGACGTGGCGCGCGGTCCGCGCTTCACGCAATCCAGTCTGGTGCTGGATGCGGCGATCCAGGGCGGCGGCGTGGCGCTGGCGAAAGCGACGCTGGTGGAAAACGACCTGCGCGAAGGCCGGCTGCTCAAGCTCTTCGAAGATCCGCAGCCGGTCGACTTCGCCTATCATATCGTGGCGCCGCAACGGCTGCTCTCGTTGCCTAAAGTGGCGGCATTTGCCGCATGGCTGCGCAGTGAAGCGGCCGGAGAGAGTGGTCATTCCGGCAATGAAAATCTGCCGCCCGTGGCAAGGCTGCGCTGAAACGCAGTATTATACGGCGGCACAGCGCCATTACGGGGTGCGGCAAATTCCTTTCAATTGTCGTTTGCGGAACCTTTGACAAGATTGAGCATGACTAAATTCACCAAAGAGGGTGCCATGCTGAAGTCCCTGTCTCGAAATGCCATCGCGCGTCGCGCGCTGCTTGCTGTCGCCGCCATGGTGCTGGCGGTTCCATTTGCCTCAGGCGTTGCCTCCGCGCAGGGCAAGAACGTGACTCTGCTCAACGTCTCGTATGACCCGACGCGCGAACTCTACAACGACTACAACAAGGTCTTCGCTAAACTCTGGGAAGACCAGCGCGGCGGCAAGCTGACGGTGCGCCAGAGCCATGGCGGCTCGGGCAAGCAGGCGCGTTCGGTGATCGACGGCCTGGAGGCCGACGTGGTCACGCTGGCGCTCGCCTATGACATCGACGAGATCGCGGAGCGCGGCCTGATCGCGCAGGACTATCTCAAGCGCCTGCCTGACAATGCCTCGCCCTATACCTCAACCATCGTGTTCCTGGTGCGCAAGGGCAACCCGAAGAACATCAAGGACTGGGATGATATCGTGAAACCGGGCGTCTCGGTGATCACGCCGAACCCGAAGACTTCGGGTGGCGCGCGCTGGAACTATCTGGCTGCCTGGGGCTATGCCGAGCGTAAATCCGGCAAGGCCGAAGACGGCCGCAAGTTCGTCGAGCAGCTCTACAAGAATGTGCCGGTACTGGATACCGGCGCGCGCGGCTCGCTGATCACCTTCACCCAGCGCAATCTCGGAGACGTTTTCCTGAGTTGGGAGAATGAAGCCTTCCTGGCGATCAATCAACTCGGCAAGGACAAGTTCGAGATCGTGGTGCCGAGCATTTCCATCCTGGCCGAGCCGCCGGTCGCGGTGGTCGACAAGGTGGTGGACCGCAAGGGCACCCGCCAGGTGGCCGAGGCCTATCTGAAGGGCCTGTATGGCAAGGAAGGGCAGGAGATCGCGGCCAGGCATTACTACCGCCCGCGTGACCCCGAAGTGGCCAGGAAGCATGCCGCGACGTTCCCGAACGTGAAGCTGTTCACCATCGACGAGCAGTTCGGCGGCTGGGCCAAGGCACAGAAGGCGCATTTCGGCGATGGCGGCGTATTCGACCAGATTTACAAGCCGAGCAACTAAGCCAGCCTATCGAGAGGTAGCGACGGCAGACGATGAATGACGGATTGAAGTGACAAATACCATATCGCGTATACCGTTCCGCGCTCAGCCCAGCGTGATCCCCGGTTTCGGGCTCACGCTGGGTTTGACGGTTTTCTGGCTCAGCCTGATCGTGCTGGTGCCACTGTCGAGCCTGTTCCTGAAATCCGCCACGCTGGGCTGGGATGCCTTCTGGGCCGCTATTTCCACGCCCAGAGTCGTGCAGGCGTTGCGGGTGAGTTTCAGCACCGCCGCGATTGCCGCCGGCATCAACACCGTGTTCGGGCTGATCGTCGCCTGGATACTGGTGCGCTACCGCTTCCCGGGCCGTCGCATCGTCGATGCGCTGGTCGATATTCCGTTTGCGCTGCCGACCGCCATTGCCGGCATCGCGCTGACCACGCTGTGGGCCGAGAATGGCTGGCTCGGCGCCTTGCTGGCGCCATTCGGGATCAAGGTCGCCTTCACGCCCGCCGGCATTGTCGTAGCGCTGATCTTCATCGGCCTGCCCTTCGTGGTGCGCACGGTGCAGCCGGTGCTGGAGGATTTCGAGCGTGAAGCGGAGGATGCCGCCGAGAGCCTCGGCGCCAGCCCCTGGCAGGTTTTCTCCAAAGTCATCTGGCCCAGCATCATGCCGGCCACGCTGACCGGCATGGCGCTGGCCTTTGCCCGTGCATTGGGCGAATACGGCTCGGTGATTTTCATCGCCGGCAACCTGCCGCTCAAATCCGAAATTGCACCGCTGCTGATCGTGATCAAGCTGGAGGAATTCGCTTATGCCGAAGCGACAGCGATTGCCGTCACCATGCTGGTGGCCTCTTTCGTCCTGCTGCTCTGCATCAATATCCTGCAGCGCTGGGCCGAGCGACGCGAGCGGCGGAGATAGACGGTGACAGCTATCTTCTCCCTTGCAGCCGGTCAGCGCCGTGAAATCGTCAGTCCTCGCCGCCGGGCCGGCCGTGCTGCTCTGATCGTCCTTGGTCTGGCCTTTCTCGGCCTGTTCGTCGTGCTGCCGCTGTTGCTGGTATTCCTGCAGGCTTTCGCGCGCGGCTGGGAGGCGTATCTTGAAGCCCTGACCGAGCCGGATGCGGTCTCGGCGATCCAGCTGACGCTGATCACCGCTGCGATTTCCGTACCGCTCAATGTCGTCTTCGGGCTCGTGGCCTCCTGGGCGATCACCAAATTCGAGTTCCGTGGCAAGAGTTTCCTGATCACCCTGATCGACCTGCCATTCTCGGTCTCGCCGGTGATTTCCGGCCTGGTCTTCGTGCTGCTGTTCGGCCTGCAGGGCTGGCTCGGACCCTGGCTGCGCGACAATGACCTGCAGATCATCTTCGCCGTGCCCGGTATCGTGCTGGCCACCATCTTCGTGACTTTCCCCTTCGTGGCACGGGAGCTGATCCCGATCATGCAGGAACAGGGGACGCTGGAAGAGGAAGCGGCCTTCACGCTGAATGCCTCGGGGTTGCAGACCTTCTGGTATGTCACGCTGCCTAATGTAAAATGGGCTTTGCTCTACGGCGTGCTGCTGTGTAATGCCCGGGCGATGGGCGAGTTCGGCGCGGTCTCGGTCGTGTCAGGGCATGTGCGCGGCCTGACCAATACGATGCCGCTGCATGTCGAGATTCTCTACAACGAGTATAATTTCGTCGCGGCTTTCGCGGTGGCCTCGCTGCTGGCGATGCTCGCCATCATCACCCTTGCCCTGAAAACGCTGCTGGAATGGAAACTGAGCCGCGACCGCGCGCCAGAATCCCCGCCTGGCGAATGATTGCGGATACCGACTCATGCGCATAGATGTCAAAAACCTCACCCGCGTCTTTGGCGACTTCTACGCCCTGCGCAATGTTGATCTGACCATCAAATCGGGCGAACTGGTCGCTCTGCTCGGGCCGTCCGGCTCGGGCAAGACCACGTTGCTGCGGATTATCGCCGGCCTGGACTGGGCCGACAGTGGCGATATCCAGTTCAACGGCGTCAGCGCCGGTGAACGCTCGGTCGGTGACCGCCAGGTCGGCTTCGTCTTCCAGCATTACGCGTTGTTCCGCCATATGACCGTGTTCGAGAACGTCGCCTTCGGCTTGCGCGTGCGTCCGCGCCAGCAGCGCCTGCCGGAACCGGTGATCCGCGAGCGCGTCAATCGCCTGCTGCAGCTGGTGCAGATCGACTGGCTGGCCGACCGCATGCCGGCGCAGCTGTCAGGTGGCCAGCGTCAGCGCGTGGCGCTGGCGCGTGCGCTCGCCATCGAGCCCAGCGTGCTGCTGCTGGACGAGCCCTTCGGCGCGCTCGATGCCAAGGTGCGCAAGGAACTGCGGCGCTGGCTGCGTCGCCTGCATGAGCAGCTCGGCATGACTTCGGTCTTCGTGACCCACGACCAGGAAGAGGCGCTGGAACTGGCTGACCGCGTCGTGGTGATGAACAAGGGGCGCATCGAACAGATCGACACGCCGGCCCGGCTTTACGACAATCCGGCCACGCCGTTTGTCAGCGGGTTCCTCGGTGACAACAATGCGCTGGACTGCCACGTCGCGGCCGGTTCGGTCCTGCTGCCGGGCATCGACACCACGGCGCTGGCGCGTGTTGAGGTGCCGAATGGTCCGGCCCGGATTTACGCCCGTCCGCACGATCTCGCGGTGGTGCCCGAGGCCGATGGCGAGGCGACGATCCGCTTCGTCTCCACGGTGGGGGCCTTCGTGCGCCTTGAAGCCGAATTGCCGGATGGACGCATCATCGAGCTGACGCGCACGCGGGAAGAGCAGAACGAAGATCCACTGGTGATCGGCGCCAGGGTCGCGCTGAAGCTCTACCGCGCGCAGGTCTTTGCCGCCTAGATCTTTCGGCGGCGCAGCAGGTAGCTGTCCATGATCCAGCCATGGGCCTGCTTCGCGGCGGCCCGGGCTTGCGCGATCTGCTCCGCGACATCCTTCAGCCGGCCCGAGATCAGGATTTCATCCGGCGTGCCGATATAGGCGCCCCAGTAGATGTCGATGCTGTCGTCGCCGGCAAAGCGCTGGTAGGTATCGTCGCTGTCCAGCATCACGAAGACGCTGTCGGTATGGACAGGGAAACCCTCGGCGAGGCGGCGGCCGGTGGTGATCTCGACCGGCTGGCCGACCGAGTTCAATGTGGTGCGGTGCTGCGCCGTCAGGGCATGCAGGCTGCTGATGCCGGGAACCACCTCGTAGGTGATGGCATGCCGCCCGCTCGCGGCGATATCGGCCATGATGCGGATCGTGCTGTCGTACAGCGACGGATCGCCCCAGACCAGCACGCCGGCGGTCTCGCCATCCTGCATCTCGTCGGCGATCAGCTGCTCGAAGATGGCCTGTTTGCCGCGGTTCAGATCGCCGATCACGGCATTGTACTCGCCGCTGTGGCGGTCCCACTGCGGGCTCTGCGCCGTGGCGAAGCGATAGGGGTGGTCGGTCGCGATGAACCGCGCGCAGATATCCCGGCGCAGGTCGATCATCGCGCCCTTCGTTTCGCCCTTGTCCATCAGGAAGACGACATCGAGCCGGTTCAGCGCATTCACCGCCTGGATGGTGAGATGTTCCGGATTCCCCGCGCCGATGCCAATGATCAGGATGGTCTTCATGACACTCAGCCGACAAACATGTCGGCGTCACAGAATGAGGCGCCGACGCTGAAAAGAAATCAGGGGCTGTACCCGGTACAGCCCCTGTCTCAATTAAGCATAGATCGGGCCTGTTCGTCAGCTGTTGCCACCCGGCTTGTAGTTCGGGAAGAACAGCTGCTGGCCCCCGATCTTGTAGGAGGCGATGGCGTCCTGGCCTTCCTTCGAGGTGATCCAGTCGACAAAGGCCCTGCCTTCGGGAACCTTCACATGGGCATGTTTGGCCGGGTTGACCAGCATGACGCCATACTGGTTGAACAGCTTCACGTCGCCTTCGACGCTGACCACCAGATCGCCGCGGTTCTTGAAGCTGAGCCAGGTGCCGCGGTCGGTGAAGGCATAGGCATTCATGCCGCTGGCGGTATTCAGCGTCGGGCCCATGCCAGACCCGGTTTCGCGATACCAGCCGGTACCCGCCGTCTTCACGTCAATCCCGGCTGCCTTCCACAGACGCAACTCAGCGGCATGGGTGCCGGAACTGTCGCCGCGCGAGGCGAAGGGCGCCTTGGCGGCGGCGATCTTCTTGTAGGCGGCAACCACATCCTTCGTGCCACCGATCTTGGCCGGATCGCTCTTCGGGCCGACGATGACGAAATCGTTGTACATGACCAGGCGGCGGTCGACGCCGAATCCGGCATCGACGAATTTCTGCTCGGCGACCGGATCGTGTACGAAGACCACATCGGCATTGCCCTGTTCGCCGGTCTTCAGCGCCTGGCCGGTGCCCTGTGCCACGACGCGCACCTGGATGCCGGTTTTCTTGGTGAAGGCCGGCAGGATATGGCCGAACAGCCCCGACTGTTCGGTCGAGGTCGTGCTGGCGACGATGATGAACTTGTCCTGTGCAAGGCTGGCGGTGTTGCCCAGTGCCAGAACAATGCCGGCAGCAAGGCCGATCAGGTTTCGACGATTGACAATGCGGTTCATGAGTCCCTCCCGTTGGAAAACTACCAGGTCAGATCGCCCTGTACGAAGGCGCGGGCCGCATCGCTTTGCGGCTGGGTGAAAAACGCTTCGGCCGCGGTGCGTTCGGTGACGCGGCCGCGGTGCAGGAAAATGATGTCGCCGGCGAGGCGGCGGGCCTGGCCCAGATCGTGCGTCGTCATCACGATCTTGGTGCCGCTGGCCGCGATGCCGTTGATGATGCCCTCCACCTGCCGCGTCGCACCGGGGTCGAGCGCGGCCGAAGGTTCATCCAGGAACAGGATCTGCGGCTCCAGCGCCCAGGCGCGCGCCAGCGCCAGCCGCTGCTGTTCGCCGCCCGAAAGAACCCGGGCCGGCCGTTCCGCCATGCCCGCAAGACCGACGCGATCCAGCACAGCCATCGCCTTGCTTCGCCGTATGCCGGCATCGAGACCGCGCAGCTTCAGCGGGAATTCGACATTGGCCAGCACCGAACGACGCAGCACCACCGGCTTCTGGAACACCATGGCCTGCTCGAACCGCAGGCTCTGCGGCGCCTGTGCTGCCGCACCCTGCCAGATCACCTTGCCCTGCGTCGGTATGAGCAGGCCGTGGCACAGCCGCAGCAACAGGCTCTTGCCCGCGCCATTCGGGCCAAGCACAAGCGTCGGCGGGCCGATGGTGAAATCCAGTGTCACGCCGCTGATCAGTTGCTGACCGTCCACGCTGTAACCGACATTCTCCAGCAGCAGCGGCAATAGCGGAGGGCGGGTCTGGATCGGCGTCATCTGCATGCCCATCTGCCCCGTTCAGGCGCCCTGTTTGCGCCGAGCCGCATTGCCGAAGGCGGTGGCTGCCGCGTTGATGCCGAGTGCGATCGACAGCAGCACGATGCCGAGTGCCATGGCGAGCGCGAGGTCGCCACGGCTGGTTTCCAGCGAGATCGCCGTGGTCATGGTGCGCGTCACCCCGGCGATGTTGCCACCGACAATGATGATCGCGCCGACTTCGGCAATGGCACGGCCGAAGCCGGCAAAGACCGCAGTGCTGAGCGAGAAGCGGCCGTCCCACAGCAGGGTCGCGATGGCCTTGATCGGCGTCAGGCCGAGCGAGCGCAACTGCTCTTCGTATTCGCTCCACAGGTCGGCCACGGTCTGGCGGGAGAGGGCGGCAACGATAGGGGTGATCAGCACGACCTGGGCAATCACCATGCCGGCCGGGGTAAACAGCCAGCCCAGTGTGCCCAGCGGTCCGGAGCGCGATAGAATCAGATAGACGATCAGGCCGACCACCACCGGCGGCAGGCCCATGCTGGCATTGAGGATCACGATGCAGGCATCGCGACCGCGGAATCTGGTCAGGGCAAGCAGGGCACCGAGCGGCAGGCCGATGATGCTGCCGAGCAGCACGGCTGTCAGGCTGACGCGCAACGAAAGTCCAACGATGCGCAGCAGCTCGGGATCGAGGTGCAGCATCATCTGCAGTGAGAGCAGGAAGGCTTCCGAAATCGTGTTCACAGCAACCGATTAACGCAAACCGCCGGCTCTGGGCAAACAATTAAATATTTGAAAATACGGCCATTTTAGCTACAAAAAGTTTTGTGGCCAAAAGTCGCTTTATTGGCCGTACATCGCCACTGGCGGCGTTCTATCCTATATAGGGTCCATGAAGATTCAGCAGCCCGCCTATCTCGTCCGGCCCGACCCGTTGAACCCGGCGCTCACCGAAGCCGTGCAGGGGGTCGATCAGGATGGCCGCCCGCTCGAAACGCGGGTGCCGGTCGAGCGTCCGCTGACCCTGTTCCTCAACGGCCAGGAGATCGTCACCATGATGACGATCGGCGACTATCCCGACTATCTGGCGCTGGGCTATCTGGCCAACCAGCGCATGCTCCTGTCTGAAGATGTAGTCACGGGCATCGACTACGACGCCGAGATCGAAACCATCGTGGTGCGCACGGCACGCCGCACCGATTACGAGGAGCGGCTGAAGAAAAAGACCCAGACCTCGGGCTGCGCCCAGGGCACGGTCTTCGGCAACATGATGGATGCGGTGGAAAGCGTGACGCTTGATCCGCAGGCGGAACTGAAGACGTCGTGGATCTACAGCCTGTCGAAGCAGATCAATCTGACGCCCTCGCTGTATCTCGAAGCCGGCGCGATCCATGGCTGCGTGCTGTGCGAGAATGACCGGCCGCTGATCTATATGGAAGATGTCGGGCGGCACAACGCGATCGACAAGATCGCGGGCTATATGCGGGTACATGGCGTCGCCCCTGCAGGCAAGATCATGTACACCACCGGTCGCCTGACCTCCGAAATGGTGATCAAGACGGCACAGATGGGCATTCCGATCCTGATCAGCCGCTCGGGCTTCACCGCCTGGGGTGTGCAACTGGCGCGCCAGATCGGCATGACCCTGATCGGTCGCGCCAAGGGCAAACGGTTTGTGGCGCTGAGCGGCGCCGAGCGGCTGCGCTTCGATGCTGATCCGGCGGCGGTGGCCGACGAGGACAAGCGCAGCCAGCGCAAGAGCGGCGACGACGGCGAGGCTGCGGCAGAATGACCGGAAAGATTCTGGGCGTGGTGTTGGCCGGCGGGCTGGCGCGCCGCATGGGTGGCGGTGACAAGGGCCTGCAGCAGCTTGGCGGCAAGCCGATCCTGCAGCATATCCTCGACCGCCTGACGCCGCAGGTGGACGGGGTGATCCTCAACGCGAATGGCGACCCGGCACGTTTTGTCGACTGGAACCTGCCGGTGGCGGGCGATGCCGTCGACGGTTTTGTCGGCCCGCTCGCCGGCGTGCTGGCCGGGCTGGCCTGGGCGCGCGCCAACCGTTCTGACGTGACCGATATTGTCACCGTACCGGGCGACGGGCCCTTCCTGCCGCGCGATCTGGTCGCCCGCATGGCGGCGGCGCGCGCGCAGGCGCAGGCCGATCTGGCCTGTGCGGTGTCGGCGGGACAGGCCTATCCGGTGGTCGGCCTCTGGCCGGTACGGCTGTACGACGATCTGTGGCGCGCCGTGGTGGAGCAGGATATCCGCAAGGTGGACCGCTGGACGGCACGGCATAAACTGGTGCAGGTGGAGTTCGCCGCGCAGCCGGTCGATCCCTTTTTCAACGCCAATGCGCCGGAAGATCTGGCCGCAGCCGAAAGCCTGCTGGCCAAGTTTGGAGATGCTGCATGACTGCCGCCGAATGGCCCGATCTGCCGCCCGGCTATACCTTGAAGCTCTGTGCCTCCGATGCCTTCGAGACCGCCTGCCGGGCGGCGCGCGATGGCGCCGAGGACGGCTTCATGCTGATGGTGGACCGGCAGGACCGCTGCGATGCGGCGCTGGTGCTGCGGCCGCTCGATCCGATCCAGCCGGCGCTGACGCTGGCCTATGTCGCGCTGCTCGGCCTGCATGACGGCTTGGCTGCCGTGGCGCCGCCGGAAACCCCGGCCGGTATCGGCTGGCCGGATCGTCTGATGGTCAATGCGGCCTGCGTCGGCGGCGTGCGCGTCGAGCATGGCCCGCTGGTCGAGAAGGAAGGCATGAGCGATGTGCCCGACTGGCTGGTGATCGGTATTGCCGTGCAGATCGCGGGCGCCGAGGGCGACGACGATCCGGGGCTCGAACTGGCTTACACGAACCTGCAGGAAGAGGGCTGCGTCGAGATCACCGCGATGCAGCTGGTGGAGTCTTTCGCGCGCCATATGCTGCACTGGCTCGATCGCTGGCAGGAAGACGGCATCGAGCCGGTGCGGCGCGCGATGATGAACGAACTGGACGATAAGGCGCTGAAGATCGAGGCGAGCGGTGATGCCTGGCTCGACAACGGCACGTCGAAGACCTTTTATTCGCTGCGCGACCGGCTGCGGCATCCGAGCTGGAGCCTGCCGGATGTGGTCAGGATGGCGTGATGAAACTGCTGCGCACGATACGGTTTGACGAGTCCGACACCCGCGTGTTTGCCGAAGCGGCCGACCCGGGCGAGTGGGCCGTGCCGGGTACTTTTGTTTTTGCAGATGCCGATCCGGAACAGCTGAGCCGGCAGGAGCGCCAGGCCTTCGCCAATGGTTTCCTCGGGCTGGACAGCTTCGGCTGGTCGACGCTGGTCACTGTCGCGACCATCGAGCGCGAGGAGTACGATGCCGTTGTCGAAGGGCTGGCGCGTCATCTGCAGCAGGAATTCGGTGCACCGGATTTCGCCACGGCCAAGGCCGCCGCCAGGGAAGAGATCGAGTATGCCGCCTCGCTCTGCGAGCATCCGATCAACACGCTTCTGAGTTTAAGCCGTTTCGTCGAAGGCGATGCGATCCGCGAGCAGTTCCGCATCGTGTCGCCGCCCGGCGACAGGCCGCATGCCAAGATCTGGGAGATCACCCCCGATGCCTGAAGCGTTCTGGATCAGCAGCGGTTACGATCTGCTGGATCGCGGCTCCGATGGCCGGCTGGGCGTCAGCGGCGATTTCATCCGCGCCTATCTCAGCCGCCCCGAAATGTCGCCGCCGGATGAGGCCTGCGATGCCGAGCGCGCGCTGCATGCCGCATTGCTCGGCGAGCCGCTGGGTGCGGTGGAGCAGGGCGAACTCAGCAAGCTGGCCGACGCCGATGCGCAGGAGAATTACGCGATCTTCCTGCGCTTCCGCGATCACCTGGTGAAAAGCGGCAGTCTGGAGGCGGCTTATGTCGGCCTGTTCCGGCCCGACGCGCCGGCGGTGCCCGGCATGTTCATGGATCATCTGGCCGCCGCCATCCTGCGCGACCTGCTGGACGGGCGTGACAATGCCTTCCAGGCGCGCGCGGCCGAATTGTTCTTCCGCGTGCAGCGGGTGACAATTCAGGATAGCCGCATGCTGCTCGCCGATGACGAAACCGTCGAGATGCTGTCGGCGGGCAAGGGCTTCGGCTCGCTCGGCGCGCTGGTGGCCGAAGCCGGCACGGCGCTGCGCAGCGTCGACATGGATATCCTCACCAAGGAAAACACCCCCGACTACTGGGCGCGCAGCGACAAGCACGATTTCGTGCTCGATTTCGGGTTCACCCGGCTGGGCCAGGATGCTTTCGCCCGCGTGGTGGAAGCCTGGGTCGAGCGGCTGACCGGCGCTGCCGTGCAGGTGACGCCGGTGCAAACCATCCGTGACGAACGCTGGGTCTGGCATGTCGGGCTGGATACGACCTCCACGGCGATCATGAATGCGCTGTATGAGGGCAAGTCGGTGGACGAAGATCACATGCGGCAGGTGCTGGCGCTGTTTCGCCTGGAATTCCGGGATCCGTCGCTGATGCTGCCGCGCGTGGCCGGCCGGCCGGTTTATCTCGGTGTCGCCATGGATCATCATGGTAAGCTACGGCTGAAGCCGCAGAACCTGATCGTCAATCTGCCGCTCAATTCTGGAAGCTGAACCGGGAACCGACGATGGCCGACACCCTGCCGCCTGAAACGGAGACCCGCACTGTCGGTGTGGTGCTGGAGCGCCGTAAGCTGAACAGCCGCTGGGCCGAATACGGCTGGCGGGTGGCGCAGATTTTACCCGGCGCCCCGGCTTCCGAACCCTGGACCAGACTGGCGGCAGGCGAGGGCTGGGAGCAGTTCTATGCCGGGCCGGCCGAACTGGTGCTCTTCCGCCGCGAGACCATCAGTTACAAATACAATCTCGAAAGCAGCCAGCCGCAGGTCTTCGTCGTATTGCGCCAGTGCAACGACGAACGCGGCATCATGCTGCATCTGGCCACCGTCTGCGCTGGCGAGGCGCATGCCTATGCGGAATCGATGCAGGACACGGTGGAATCCGCAGCCATGCCTGAAGCGATCGAGGAGTGGGTTGCCGGTTATGTCGGGCAGCACCATGTCGAGCAGAAATTCTACAAGCGGCAGCGCACCCGGGTGGACACGGAGTCGCTGGCGCGCAAAAGCCACCTCTACGCCTCCGATCCGTTCCGTCAGGTACCGGAAGACGAGTGATGGATAAGCCGGACGACAAAGGCTTTCTCTCGCGTTGGTCCGCCCGCAAGGCGGAGGCACGCGCCAAGAGTGATGGCGAGGACAAGTTGCCGGCACCGGCACAAACGCCGGAGCAGGACGTGCAGGTGCCGGTCGATCCGGTCGAGCTGCCCTCGATTGACGATCTGACCGAAGACAGCGACTACACTGTCTTCCTGCGTAAGGGCGTGCCGGAAACGATGCGCAAGGCGGCCCTGCGCAAGCTCTGGGTCACCGAGCCCAGCGTGGTGAATTACCGGCCGCTGGTGGAATACGCCTGGCACAACAACGAGCCGGGTTTCGGCCCGCTGCTGCCGACCGACAATGTCGAGGACATGCTGAATCGTATTTTCGGCGGGACGCCGGAGGCGCCGAAAGAGCCGGGGGAAGCTGCCGGCACGGCCGACGCAGAAGCCGCAGACCGGTCGGCCCTGTCGGCGCCGGAGACCGCTGCAGAGACCCCGGTGGAGAACGGTCTGCCGGCGGAGGAACCGGCCGGAGAACCGGTTGCCGGTATGCCGCGGCGGCGCCATGGTGGAGCGTTGCCAACTTAGGGTCGCGGCAGCTCCGCAGAGTTTACGTTACGGAACCATTGCCGCCAGCCGAACCATTCTGGAAATACAGAGGTTTGGCGGCCGGCTGGGTCACATCAAACTTCCGCAACTGCGAAGCGCTTGCAAAATTTCGCAGGTGCACAAAAACCCCTGAAAAATCAGATGGTTACGCCGATTTGAATTGGCGGCCGACAAAACTGTTTGTAGGGTAAAGCGCAATGGGGAGGGATCCGTGAGCAGCGCACTCGCAAAAGCAATCGACACCGTCGGCGGCCAGACGCAGCTCGCGCGGCTGCTCGGCGTCAAGCAGGCGAATGTCTGGCACTGGCTGAACAAGGCGGGGCGCGTCCCGGGCGAATACGTTCTGGCCATTGAGGCCGCTACCGGCGGTCAGGTGACCCGCCACGACCTGCGCCCCGACCTTTACCCCGATGCGCAGGCACCCGATGCGCTGCCGGCGATCCCGGAAGAAGATCTCTGGCGCGCGCAGATTTATGCGCTGCTCGGCCGCGCACTGGCGCGCCGCCCCGATACGTCGCTGCTGACCGCGCTGGGCCAGCTCAAGGGCGACGAGAGTCCGATGGGCCGCGCGCTCGCCGCGCTGGCCGATGCCGCCCGCACCACCTCGCTGGAGCGCGCGCAGGACGAATACGACGCGCTCTTCATCGGCCTGCCGCGCGGCGAGCTGGTGCCCTATGCCTCCTTCTACCGCACCGGTTTCCTGTATGAGCGCCCGCTGGCCAAACTGCGCGGCGACATGCAGCAGCTCGGTTACGCCCGCGCCGACAATGTGCCCGAGCCCGAAGACCATATGGGCGCGCTGTGCGAATTGATGGCGATGCTGATCCATGGCGGCGATGGGCGCGGCCCGGCCGAACTGCCGACGCAGGAGCGCCTGTTCCGGCAGCATCTGGCGCCCTGGGGCGAGCGGTTTTTCACCGATCTGGAGAAAGCCTCCAGTGCAAAGCTGTACCAGCCGCTCGGCACCATCGGCCGGCTGTTCATGAATATTGAAACCCAGGCATTTGCCATGGCCGCCTGAGCGGCCTGCAGCGGAAGGATGGAGATCCAGCCATGAGCACAAACAAGAAAGACACTCCCGCCAAGGAGACGCTCGACCGCCGCAGCTTCCTGCGCACCGCCGGTGCCGGTGCTGCGGCCGCCGCTGTGGCGACCGTTGCCGCGGCGCCCAAGCAGGCCGCGGCCGCGCCCGAGAATGCCGAGACCCGCAAGAAGCAGCGCTACAAGGAAACCGAGCACGTGAAGCGCTACTACGATAGCAATCGCCTCTGAGCCTGACCGGCCAGAGCGACCAGCCCTTACAGAACTAACTCCCGGTCACGGAGACGCCCAATGTTGATCAAGAAAAGTTCCACCACCGGTGCCGCACCGCAGAAGGCCAGTGGCAAACTGTCCGGAATGCTTGCCGGCGCAGCGCTGCAGACCATGGATCGCCGCGGCTTCCTGAAAGCCTCGGGCCTCGCGGCCGGCGGTCTGGCGGCGGTGTCCGCGCTGACCCCTGCGATGGTCAAAACGGCGCAGGCCGCGCCATCTGCCAGCGGCAATATCGTTAAGAAGCGTAACTTGTGCACCCACTGTTCAGTGGGCTGCACGGTTACCGCTGAAGTCGAGAACGGCGTCTGGGTCGGCCAGGAGCCGACCTGGGACAGCCCGATCAATCTCGGCACGCATTGCGCCAAGGGCGCAGCGATCCGTGAACTGACTCATGGCGACCGCCGCCTGAAATATCCGATGAAGCTGGTCGACGGGAAATGGACCCGCATCAGCTGGGACCAGGCGATCAACGAGGTCGGCGACAAGCTGAACGAAGTGGTCAAGGGCTCGGGCCCGGACTCGGTCTACTGGCTCGGCTCGGCCAAGTTCTCCAATGAAGGCGCCTACCTGTTCCGCAAATTCGCGGCCTTCATGGGCACCAACAACATCGATCACCAGGCCCGTATCTGCCATTCGACCACGGTATCGGGCGTTGCGAATACATGGGGTTTCGGCGCCATGACCAATTCGTACAACGACATCCACAATTCGAAGTGCATCGTGATCATGGGCGGCAATCCCGCCGAGGCGCATCCGGTGTCGCTGCAGCACGTGCTGCGCGGCAAGGAGAAGAACAAGGCGCCGATGATCGTGATCGATCCGCGCTTCACGCGCACGGCGGCACATGCGACCGACTATGTGCGCATCCGTCCCGGCACCGATATCCCCACCATCTGGGGCATCCTGTGGCATGTCTTCCAGAACGGCTGGGAGGACAAGGAATACATCCGCCAGCGCGTTTACGGCATGGACGACGTGCGCAAGGAAGTGGCGAAGTGGACGCCCGACGAAGTCGAGCGCGTCACCGGCGTGCCGGAAGCGCAGATGAAGCGCGTCGCCGAGTTGATGGCCAAGAACAAGCCCGCCACGCTGATCTGGTGCATGGGCGTGACCCAGCATACCGTTGGCACCGCGAACGTGCGCGCGCTGTCGATCCTGCAGCTGGCGCTGGGCAACATCGGTGTGGAAGGCGGCGGCGCCAACATTTTCCGCGGCCACTGCAATGTGCAGGGCGCTACCGATATCGGTCTCGAGCCGATCACGCTGCCGTCCTATTACGGCCTCACCGAGGCGGCCTGGAAGCACTGGAGCCGCGTCTGGGGCGTCGACCACAGCTATATGGTCGGCCGATTCAAGAGCAAACAGATGATGGAAACGGCGGGCATCCCGTCGACCCGCTGGCTCGATGCTGCGCTGATCGACAAGAAGGATCTGCAGCAGGACGACAACGTCAAGATGATGTTCTTCTGGGGCCATGGCGGTAACACCGTCGTGCGCATGACCGAGGTCAAGAAGGCGCTCGAGAAGCTCGAGACGCTGGTCATCGTCGATCCGCACCCGACCACGTCGGCCGTGCTGGGCGATCGCAAGAACGGCACGTATCTGCTGCCGGCCTGCACCCAGCTTGAGACCCGCGGCTCGCGCACCGCGTCGAACCGCTCACTGCAGTGGGGCGACCAGATCGTCAAGCCGGTCTTCGAATCGAAGCCCGACCACTGGATCATGTACAAGCTGGCGAAGAAGCTCGGCTTCGAACAGGAGTTCTTCAAGAACATCAAGATCGACGAAGGCGACGAGCCGAATGTCGAAGACATGCTGCGTGAACTGAATGCCGGCAGTGTCTCGACCGGCTATTCGGGCCAGTCGCCCGAACGCCTGAAGCTGCATATGGAGCATCAGGCCGACTTCGACGTCGTTTCGCTGCGCGCCACCAAGGGCCCGGCGAAGGGCGACTTCTACGGTCTGCCCTGGCCCTGCTGGGGCAGCGCCGAGATGAAGCATCCCGGCAGTCATGTGCTCTACAATACCCACCTGCCGGTGAAGGATGGCGGCGGTGCCTTCCGCGCCCGCTTCGGCGTGGAACGCGAAGGCGTTTCGCTGCTGGCCGACGGCTCCTACCCGATGGGTTCGGAAATCCAGGATGGCCATCCCGAGTTTACCTACGGCCTGCTCAAGAAGATGGGCTGGGACAAGGAACTGACCGAGGCCGAGCGCAGCCGGATCGAACAGATCGGCGGCAACAACCCGGATGCGGTCAGCTGGGCGCTGGATACCAGCTTCGGCATCATCCGCGTCTGTATGGCGCATGGCGTGCAGGCGATGGGCAATGCCAAGGCACGTGCCAATGCCTTCGGCCTGCCGGATCCGGTGCCGGTGCACCGCGAACCGATCTACTCGCCGAAGCGGGATCTGGTCGCCAAGTATCCGACCTACGACGACCGCCGCGCCTTCCGCCTGCCGCATCTCGGCAAGAGCGTCCAGGCTCGCGATGTGTCGAAGGAGTTCCCGATCATCCTCACCTCGGGTCGACTGGTCGAATACGAGGGTGGCGGCGAAGAAACCCGTTCGAACAAGTGGCTGGCCGAACTGCAGCAGAACATGTTCGTCGAGATCAATCCGGCCGACGCATCGTCGCTGGGCATCAAGGATGGCCAGAACGTGTGGGTTTACGGTCCGGAAGGCGGATCGAAGGCCAGGGTCAAGGCGCTCGTCACCGAGCGTGTCGGCAAGGGCGTTGCCTTCATGCCGTTCCACTTCTCGGGTCACTGGCAGGGACAGGATCAACGCTCGAAATATCCGCCGGGCGCCGATCCGGTCGTGCTGGGTGAGTCGGTGAACCAGATCACCACTTACGGCTACGACCCGGTCACCTACATGCAAGAAACCAAGGTCACGCTCTGCCGCATCGAAGCGGCCGGACCGAGCGCTTAAGGAGATACGACCATGGCCCGCATGAAATTCCTCTGCGACTCCGAGCGCTGCATCGAATGCAACGCCTGTGTCACGGCCTGCAAGAACGAAAACGAAGTGCCCTGGGGCATCAATCGCCGCCGCGTCGTCACCCTGAATGACGGCCAGAAGGGCGAACGGTCGATCTCCATGGCTTGCATGCATTGCGAAGACGCACCCTGCATGGCCGTCTGCCCGGTCGACTGCTTCTACAAGACCGACGAAGGCGTGGTCCTGCATTCCAAGGATCTGTGCATCGGCTGTGGCTACTGCTTCTATGCCTGCCCGTTCGGCGCGCCGCAGTATCCGCAGGTCGGCAACTTCGGCAGCCGCGGCAAGATGGACAAGTGCACCTTCTGCGCCGGCGGCCCCGAGGCCGACAACAGCAAGGAGGAATACGCCAAGTACGGTGCCAACCGCCTGGCCGAAGGCAAGCTGCCGCTCTGTGCCGAGATGTGCTCGACCAAAGCGCTGCTGGCTGGCGACGGCGATGTCATCGCGCAGATCTACAAGGAGCGCGTCAGCCGCCGCGGCTACGGTTCGGGTGCCTGGGGCTGGGCAACAGCCTACAAGGGCAGTGCGGCCTGATCAGGGCGAGAGGGAGAAACAAGATGCGCCTTTTTAACATCAAGCGCACGGCCTTGGCAGCGATTGCCATCGGTCTCATGCTCGGCTTTGGCGGCATGACGCCGGCCACGGCCCAGCAGGCGACGCAGGCCGATGAGGCGGCGTTGCTGCAACAGCTCAAGGGCGCGCCGGTTGCCGGCCGCGTCTCGATCCCCGATGCGAAATCGGGCGTCCTGATCCAGCCGCAGGGCCGCGAATGGCGCGACACGCTGGAAGGTCCGGTCAAATCGGTCGGTGGCTGGCTGCTGGTCCTCACCGTGGTTGCGCTCGCCGCTTTCATGGCGATCCGCGGCCGTATCAAGGTCGAGCATGGCCTGTCGGGTCGCACGATCCAGCGCTTCAACGGCGTCGAGCGCTTTGCCCACTGGCTGACGGCGATCTGCTTCCTCATCCTCGGCATCAGCGGCCTGAATATCTCGTTCGGCCGCAGCCTGCTGCTGCCGGTGATGGGCCCGGAAGCCTTCACTGCCTTCAGTGCCTTCGGCAAGCTGGCGCACAACTTTCTCAGCTTCCCCTTCGTGCTCGGCGTATTGCTGATGGCCGTGATCTGGGTTGCGCATAACATTCCGAACGCTGTCGACATGGAATGGCTGCGTCAGGGTGGGGGGCTGCTGAAGAAGGGCGTGCATCCGCCTGCCGGAAAATTCAATGGCGGTCAGAAGGCGCTGTTCTGGCTGGTGGTGGCCGGCTCCGCCGCGCTGGCGATCAGCGGCTATATCCTGATGTTCCCCTTCTATGTCACCGACATCGCCGGCATGCAGCTGGCGCAGCTGGTGCACGCGATTGCCGGTATCCTGATGGTGGCGGTGATCCTGGGGCATATCTACATCGGCACCGTCGGGATGGAAGGCGCCTTCGACGCGATGGGCACCGGCCAGGTCGATACGAACTGGGCCAAAGAGCATCACAGCCTGTGGGTCAAGGACGTGACGGCGCGCGGTGCCGGCGACGACTAGACCGGTGCGGCCAATACGAAGTGAAAAGGGCGGGGAAATCCCCGCCCTTTTTCGTTATTTGCAAAGCCGTCGCCCGCCGTGATGATATGCGCGTCCGGGGCTACATATGCAGATGTGAAGGATGACCATGCAGCGACTAGCGGCGGTGAGCTTGATCCTGGGAATGGCCGGCTTCGTCTTACCGGCGCAGGCCGAAATGGCTGGCCATGGTGCCATGGTCAATGCAGTGGCGGTCTCCGCCGATGGCCGGCGGCTGCTGTCGGCCAGCTGGGACTATACGGTCCGGCTCTGGGATCTGGCGAAGCAGAGCGAGCTGAAGGTTCTCGACGGCCATACCGCCAGCGTGAATGC
>JAEYSS010000026.1 GCA_023434425.1 Pseudomonadota bacterium
GCGTTTCCTGTCCTACCTGCCGCAATCGGTCTACGACCTGCCGGCGCGCATCCCGCCGCAGGACGATCCGAACCGCCGTGAGGATAAGCTGCTCTCCATCGTGCCGCGCGACCGCCGCCGCGTGTACAAGACGCGCGATATCGTCAACGCCACGGTGGATGCCGACAGCTTCATGGAGATGGGGCGACTTTATGGTCGCTCGGTGATCACCGGACTGGCGCGGCTGGATGGCTGGCCGGTCGCCATTCTCGCCAGCGATCCCTACCACTATGGTGGCGGCTGGACCGCCGATGCCGCGCACAAGATCACGCGCTTCGTCGACCTGGCCGAAACCTTCCATCTGCCGGTGGTGCATTTCGTCGATATCCCGGGCTTCCTGATCGGGCCCGAGGCCGAGCAGAGCGGCACGATCCGCCATGGCGCCCGCGCGCTCACGGCCGTCTATCAGGCCACCGTGCCCTGGTGCTCGATCATCATGCGTAAAGCCTTTGGCGTCGCTGGCGCGGGCCATTCCAATCACACGCGGCTGCGCTATCGTTATGCTTGGCCCTCGGGCGACTGGGGCAGCCTGCCGCTCGAAGGCGGCATCGAAGCCGCCTACCGCGCCGACCTCGACAAGGCGGAAGATCGGGGTGCGCTGCTGAAAGAGATCGAAGAGCGCCTGAACCAGGTGCGTTCGCCGTTCCGCACGGCAGAAGCCTTCCTGGTCGAGGAGATTATCGACCCGCGCGACACCCGTCCGCTGCTCTGCGAATTCGCCAATCTCGCCGCGCCTTTGCGCACGGCGGGCCCACCTAGCTTTGGGTACAGACCATGAGTGACATTCCGAATATTCCGAACGAAAAGAAGCCGACGCCCAAGTCGATCGTTCTCACTTCGCATCCGAGCAGCAATGTCGGCGCCAAGCCTTTGCCGCTCGAATGGGGCGCAGCCGATCCGGCCCAGCGCGGACCGGTGGTCGCTACGCTGAAGAATCCCGGCGGCAAGAACGCCATCGGGACACATTCGGGCGCCTATTCACTCTATCGTGCGCTGGCCATCGCTGCCGGCCAGCTGAAGGCCGAGCACAAGCCCGACCTGACCAACACCGCGCCGGCCGAACCACTGGGTCCGTTCCCGCAATGGGCCGATCCGGAAAAGATCGTCTCCATCGATCCCTGGGGCCACATCACCAGCCAGGTCTTCGCCAAGCAGATCGCCGCCGGCTGGGATATCCGCCCCACCATCGCGGTGACCAAGGCGCATATCAACATGCCCGAACTGCACGATGCCGTGCGCGCCGGCCGGCTCAAGCCGGACGGCAATATCCTCGCGGCCAACGGCGACGTGAAAGTGACCAAGGTTGCCATCGAACCGGTCTGGTATCTGCCCGGCGTGGCCAGGCGGTTCAACATCAGCGAGACCGAGCTGCGACGCGGTCTGTTCGAGCAGACCGGCGGCATGTTCCCCGAACTGGTCACGCGTGGTGATCTGAAAGTCTTTCTGCCGCCGATCGGCGGCATGACGGTCTACCTGTTCGGCGACATCGCCAAGCTGGGCAAGCCGGCGACCAGGATCGCCTGCCGCATCCACGACGAATGCAATGGGTCCGATGTGTTCGGCTCGGATATCTGCACCTGCCGGCCGTATCTCGCGCATGGCATCGAGGTCTGCATCGAGGAAGCCCAGCAGGGCGGCGTCGGCGTCATTGTATATAACCGCAAGGAAGGCCGCGCGCTGGGCGAAGTGACCAAGTTCCTGGTCTACAACGCGCGCAAGCGGCAGGAGATGGGCGACCGCGCCGAGACCTATTTCCAGCGTACAGAATGTGTCGCCGGCGTGCAGGACATGCGGTTCCAGGAGCTGATGCCCGATATCCTGCACTGGCTCGGCATCAGCCGGATCGATCGTCTGGTCTCGATGAGCAACATGAAGTTCGAACCCATCGTGGCCAGCGGGATTCAGGTGGTCGAGCGGGTGCCGATCCCGGACGAACTGATTCCCGCCGATGCCAGGGTGGAGATGGATGCCAAGAAGGCGGCCGGCTATTTCACCGACAAAGTGCCGGACGAGGACGAACTGAAAAAGGCCAAGGGCCGTGGTCTTGAGGAGTAAGCAGCGTGGGTAACCTGAACGATCCGGCGCAGGCGGTGGCCTGGCTGCGCAGCCCGGCCGCGATCCGCGAACGCTGCCATTCCCTGTTTTCGCTGGCTGAGCGTGATGCGCTGCCGAATTTCGAGATGCATCTGTCGGCGCTGCCCGCGGCGGCCGATTATGTGGCCGAGACGATTAAGCAGAATTATCCGACGCTGCAGATCCCCTATCATGCGCGCTGGCGGCATTTCTCCGCCGGCGGCATCGACCGCTGGGGGCAACTGGTAAAAAGCCTCGGTGCACTTGATCGAGATGAGATCGCCCGCATCCGCTTCGATCTCTGCGTCACCAGCGTGCTGCTGGATGCCGGCTCGGGGCCGCACTGGAAATACGACGAAGATGGCCGCACGGTCACGCGTTCGGAAGGGCTGGCCGTCGCCAGCCTGCATGCCTTCAAGACCGGGCTGTTCTCGGGCGACAAGTCTAAGCCGCTGCGCGCCGATGCCGCCGGGCTGATGCCGCTGGCGCCAAACGCCATCGCGCATGCCTTCCAGGTGTCGGACAGCAATCCGCTGGTTGGCGTCGAGGGCCGCGCGGCGCTGATGCGCAACCTCGGCCAGGCACTGAAAAGCCGGCCGGATCTGTTCGGCAGCGATGCCCGCATCGGCGGGTTATACGATTATCTGCTCACCCATGCAGTGAAGGACGGCAGGCTGCCGGCCACCGCCATACTCGCCGCCGTGCTGGAAGGCCTCGGCCCGATCTGGCCGTCGCGCATCACCATCGAGGGGGCCAATCTGGGCGATGTCTGGCGGCATCGCGGGCTGATGAGCGGCGACCTCACCTCGGGGCTGGTTCCGTTCCACAAGCTGTCGCAGTGGCTGACGTATTCTCTCGTCGAAATCTTCGAGGATGCCGGGATTACCGTGACTGGTCTGGACGATCTCACCGGTCTGCCAGAATACCGCAACGGCGGCCTGTTCATCGATCTGGGCGTGCTGGTGGTGCGTCATGACGCGCTGAAGAAATACCCCATCCCGGTGGAAGACGAAGCCGTCGTGGAATGGCGTGCACTGACGCTTGCGCTGCTCGACCATATCGCCGATCCGGTACGCCAGCGACTGGGCAAGACCGCGGCCGAGATGCCGTTGGCCCGCATCCTGGAGGGCGGCACCTGGGCGGCCGGGCGTCGTATCGCCAAGGAGAAGCGCCCGGCTGACGGCGGGCCGCCGCTGATCATCGCCAGCGACGGCACGGTTTTCTGATTTGAGCTTTTCGGGGGAGTTACCGATGAACGCGTTTCCCAATGCCACCGTGGTGATGCATCCGCTGGTCCAGCACAAACTGACCCTCCTGCGGCGCAAGGAGGTCTCCACGGCCGAATTCCGCCGCCTGGTGCGCGAGGTCAGCCTCCTGCTGGCCTATGAGGTCACCCGCGACCTGCCGCTGGAGAAAGTGGATATCGAGACGCCGCTGGAACACATGAAGGCACCGCTGCTGTCGGGCAAGAAGCTCTGCTTCGTCTCGATCCTGCGCGCCGGCAACGGCATCCTCGACGGCATGCTCGACCTGGTGCCCTCCGCCCGCGTCGGCCATGTCGGCCTGTATCGCGA
>JAEYSS010000138.1 GCA_023434425.1 Pseudomonadota bacterium
CCGATCTCCATCGCCAGCACATTGGCGGTGCCCAGCGGAAAAATCCCGAGCGGCGCGCTCTGTGCCGGCAGGCCATTCGCCACTTCACCGATGGTGCCGTCGCCGCCGGCGGCAACGACCGCATCGTATTTCTCGGCGACCGCTTCGGCGGCGAAGGCTTCGGCGTCGCCGCGTTTCGTGGTCGGACGGAATTCCACCGCGCAGCCCGAATCCTCCAGCAGGTCGAGATAGGCTTCGAGGCGCGCACGTTTGCGCCGTCCGAGCTGGCCGGCGCCGGCGGTCGGGTTGTAGATCACCAGCAGGCGCCGGCGGTAGGTCGCGTGCGGTGACCCGAGCATGCGGCCGGATAGCAGATTTTCAGCCCCGGCGGCAGGGACGGTTTTATGACAGGTGCTGCGGTAACGCTTCTGGGCCAGCATACCGGCTTATGCTAAGCCGACTGCATGACATGGTATGCGATTCGGCTTGCCCTTCTCGCGCTGCTACTGACCGGCCCCAGCCTGGCCGGGGAGGCCGAAATCCGGGTGCTGGACGGCGACACCCTGAAGATCGGCAAGGTCAATTACCGCCTGCACGGCATCGATGCGCCGGAAAAAGCCCAGCTTTGCCAGAGGGATAACCTCGACTGGCTATGCGGCCAGGAGGCCGCCGCCCATCTCCGCCGCCTGATCGGGGACCGGCCGGTGAGCTGCACAGAGAAAGATCGTGACCGCTACGGCCGGGTCGTGGCGGTCTGCCATGCCGGCGGCGTCGACCTGAACCGGGCCATGGTGCGGGCCGGTCTCGCCTGGGCCTATCTGGCCTACAGCCGGGATTACGAGGCGGCCGAATGGGAAGCCCAGCTGCTGGGCAACGGGATCTGGGCCGCCGCCGTGCAGGCCGAACCGGCCTGGGACTGGCGCCGTCAGAAGCGGCGCAAACCCGCCAATGACAATGCAGCCAAGTCATAAGATGTTGTTCTAGAATCGAAATCTAGAAATTGACACGTGGAATCAACGTCTTATATAGTTTAGGCGGTCCTTGTTCGAAACGGGAATGGTCCCCTGTGCGGGATTCGGACCCGCGTCACCGGTTTTAAAGACCGGGGTCTTTGGCCACTAGACGAACAGGGGGCCAAGGTGGAGGCGGGGGGATTTGCACCCCGGGGCGCTGGATGGAAAGCCTGGCCCTGCACTACGCCGCCCCCGCGATTACTCGAACGCCTCGTCAGTTTCTGACGAGGCGTTCTGTGTTCTGAGGCGATACAAACCTTTCTCTGAATAGATTTTTCCCGTCGATTTCAGGCGGGAAAGTTGCGGTGACAAACTGGTTCGCATCAGCCCTGGAAACCAGCGCTCCTGGATGCGAGCGAGAATTTCCAATGCCGTAAGTCCATGCGGCTCAGCATCGCTCACTACTTCGACAATCATATCTTTGATTGTTCGGGGATGTGCCCCGCTGAACGAGCGCGAGAACAAAGGCGTATCGTCTGGCTCGGGAGCTGGGGTGCGCTGACGTGGCGTCACCCCGCGAACGATCCAGTCCAGATATTCGCTCGCAATATCCATAAGCGGACGACGATCTCCGCTTGCCTGAGCGCGCTCAGCAAGTTTCAGACATTCCAACCTAATGCGGGCCTTTTCGTCCATGGACCAAAATCTAGCCTGACCAACCTCATCGGGCAAGCGTCTTTTTCAACAAAAGTTGCAGAATTACCCACAGACTTCACAAGAAGCCTATGATTTTGCGTGACTTGGTGAGTCTTTTGCGTGACTTGGTGAGTCTATCGTGCCCGAGAAAATCAGTATTTTTCTCTGTTTTCCGGCGATTCTTTAGATGAAGTCCGACTGCGGATCGACCAGACTCTACTGTTCCGGTTAAGTTCTGGCCAGCTTGATCGGCGGCCCCATGATAAAGAGGGCGACCAAACCGTCTGGAATCCGCGCCCGAATCCGGGGTTGACAGCCCCTTCCCCCCGGTTATAGTGCGCGCCTCGAATTCAGGCGGCACCGGACGGCCGGCGCTGCCACTTTCTTATGGAATATCAATATGTTCGCAGTGATCAAGACCGGCGGTAAGCAGTACAAGGTGGCGGCGGGCGACGTGCTCGAGGTCGAACTGGTGGCCGGCGAAGCGGGCGACAAGATCGAATTCGGCCAGGTGCTGGCCATCGGCAATGGCGGCGACGTCAAGCTCGGCAAGGACGTGGCCAATGCCAAGGTGACGGCGGAAGTCGTCGGCCTGACCCGCGGCCCCAAGCTGATCATCTTCAAGAAGCGTCGCCGGCAGAATTCGCGCCGCAAGAACGGTCATCGCCAGCGCTACACCGCGGTGAAGATCCTCGAGATCGCTGCCTAAGCGTCTCGTACAGATTTAAGGAGATACCCTCATGGCACATAAAAAAGCTGGCGGCTCTTCGCGCAACGGTCGCGACTCCCAGTCCAAGCGTCTCGGCGTCAAGAAGTATGGCAGCGAAGCCGTTGTCGCCGGCAACATCATCGTGCGCCAGCGCGGCACCAAGGTGCATGCCGGCAAGAACGTGGGCATGGGCAAGGACCACACCCTGTTCGCCACGGCCAACGGCGTCGTGAAGTTCCACGACGGCAAGGGCAGCCGCTCGTATGTTTCGGTGCTCCCGTCGGAGGCGTAAGTACACGCGCCTTCCCGCAAGCATCACAATCGATCAAGGGGAATGGCGCAGGCCATTCCCCTTTTTCGTTTTCTGCACCAAGTGAAATTTCCCGATGAAATTCCTCGATCAGGCCAAGGTCTATATTGAAAGCGGACAGGGTGGACCCGGCTCCATCAGCTTCCGCCGCGAGAAGTTCATCGAGCATGGCGGCCCCGATGGCGGCAATGGCGGCAAGGGCGGCGATGTCTGGGCCGAATGCGTCGATGGCCTCAACACCCTGATCGACTACCGTTACCAGCAGCATTTCCGCGCCGCGCGCGGCGGCCATGGCTCGGGCCGGCAGCGTTCCGGCGCCAATTCCGACGACGTGATCCTCAAGGTGCCGAAGGGCACGCAGATTTTCGCCGAGGATAACGAGACGCTGCTCGCCGACCTGACCGAGATCGGCCAGCGCGTGCTGCTGGCCAAGGGCGGCGATGGCGGCTTCGGCAACGAACACTACAAATCCGCCACCAACCGCGCGCCGCGCCGCAACACGCCCGGCTGGCCCGGCGAGGAGAAGTGGATCTGGCTGCGGCTGAAGCTGATCGCCGATGCCGGCCTGGTCGGCCTGCCCAATGCCGGCAAGTCGACCTTCCTGAGTCGCGTGTCGCGCGCCAAGCCCAAGATCGCCGATTATCCCTTCACCACGCTGAAGCCGCAGCTGGGTGTGGTGAAAGCCAACGACCGCGAATTCGTGCTGGCCGATCTGCCCGGACTCATTGAAGGCGCGGCCGAAGGCGCCGGCCTCGGTCACCGCTTCCTCGGCCATGTCGAACGCTGCGCCGTGATCCTGCATCTGCTGGACGGCACGTCGGACGATCCCGTGCGCGACTGGAAACTGGTGCGCAAGGAACTGAAGGCCTATGGCGGCGGGCTCGACAAGAAACTCGAAATCATCGGCCTGAACAAGATCGACGCGATCCCGGCCGACGAGCTGAAGGAAAAGATCACAAAGCTGAAGCGCTCGGCGAAACGCCCGGTGCTGCCGCTTTCCGGCGTCACCGGCGAAGGCGTCGAGGCCGTCACCACGCAGCTGTTCGCGATCATCGCCGAGGCGCGCGCGGCCGAGAAGGCAGCCGTCGAGGTCGAGGGTGGTGATGAGTAATCACCTGGAGAAAGCGCGCCGCATCGTCATCAAGGTCGGCTCGTCGCTGCTGGTCGATACTGAAAAGAATGAGTTGCGCGCCGACTGGCTTGCCGCACTGGTCGATGACATCGCGACATTGCGTGCCGATGGCAAGGAAGTGCTGGTCGTGTCCTCCGGCGCCATCGCACTCGGCCGCCGCATCCTCGGCCTGAACGGCAAGGCGCTGCGGCTGGAGGAAAGCCAGGCGGCGGCTGCGGCCGGCCAGATCCGGCTGTCGTCCGCCTGGCAGGATGCACTGGCGAAACATGACCTGAAAACCGCGCAGCTGCTGCTGACGCTCGGCGATACCGAATCGCGCCGGCATTACCTGAATGCGCGCGAGACCGTGAACACGCTGCTGAAGCTCGGCACCGTGCCGGTGGTGAACGAGAACGACACGGTGGCGACTGCCGAAATCCGTTTCGGCGACAACGATCGTCTGGCCGCCCGCGTGGCGCAGATGATCTCGGCCGACTGTCTGGTGCTGCTGTCCGATATCGACGGGCTTTACACCGCCGATCCCGGCGTCGATGCGACTGCGAAATTCCTATCCGAGATTCCGGCCATCACGCCCGAGATCGAAGCGATGGCCGGCGTGTCGCGTTCCGGACTCGGCCGCGGCGGCATGATCACCAAGATCGTCGCCGCCAAGATCGCGGTCGGTGCCGGCTGCGCCATGGTGATCGCCAACGGCAAGCAGATGCATCCGGTGCGGAATGTGCGCGACGGCGGCCGCTGCACCTGGTTCCACGCGCAGTCCACACCGGCCGCCGCGCGCAAGCAGTGGATCGCCGGACATCTCAATCCGCAGGGCACGCTGACGCTCGACGATGGCGCGGTGAAGGCTTTGCGTTCGGGCCGTTCGCTGCTGCCGGCCGGCGTGACCCAGGTCGAGGGCCGCTTCCAGCGCGGCGATCTGGTGCGCGTCTGCATGACGGACGGCACCGAGATCGCGGTCGGACTGTCGGCCTATGCCGATGAAGACGCCCGCCGCATCAAGGGGCATAAATCCGGCGACATCGAAGAGATTCTCGGCTACCGTGGCCGCGACGAAATGATCCATCGTGACGAACTGGTGCTGCGATGACTGCCCATACGTCCATCGCTGAGACCGGCGCACTGATGAATCAGATGGGCGCTGCGGCGAAGGCTGCCGCGCGGCTGCTCGCCGTTGCCCCCACCGCGCAGAAGAATGCCGCGCTGAAAGCCGCCGCCGTCGCGCTGCGCAACAACGAACAGACCATCCTCGCCGCCAATGCGCAGGACATGGCGGCCGGGAAGGCGAAAGGACTTACCGCGGCGCTGCTCGACCGCCTGATGCTGGATGGCAAACGCATCGCCGCGATTGCGCAGGGGCTGGAGGAGATCGCGGACCTCGCCGATCCCGTCGGCGGCGTGATCGCCGCCTGGACGCGGCCGAACGGCCTGAAATTCGAACGCGTGCGCACGCCGCTCGGCGTGATCGGCGTGATCTATGAAAGCCGCCCGAACGTCACTGCCGATGCCGGCGGACTCTGCCTCAAGGCCGGCAATGCCTGCATCCTGCGCGGCGGCTCGGAAAGTTTCCAGTCGAGCCGGGCGATCCATGCCTGCCTGGTCGAAGGCCTGACGGCGGCCGGTCTGCCCGAAGCGGCGATCCAGCTGGTGCCGACCACCG
>JAEYSS010000104.1 GCA_023434425.1 Pseudomonadota bacterium
TACCGCCCAGCAGCGCCAGCAGGGCTGCCTGCAGCACGGCGCTCCAGTCGGCAGCAGTCGTTACCGGTGCCGCGCCATAGGCGATCTCGGAGAATTCGAAGGCCTGCTGCTGCAGCCGGCCGCCGAGGTCTTCGGTGATCAGCAGCAGGCCGCCGGTCTGCTGCGGCAGGCCGGTTGCGGCAAAGCTGCCGCGCGGCATCTGCAGGGTCAGGCCATTGGCATCGATGCCGAGCGGCTGCGATGCCGCATGTTCGATCATCGCTTCCTGGTGCGGCAGGAAGACGGCCTCGCGGATGCGGCCGGACTGCAATCCCGGCGCCGCCACCGTCAGTACGAAGCCGTTGTCCGTCATCTGCATGCGCGCCGGCCATGGCGAAACCTGCGGCACCTGCTGGCGCGCGGCTTCAAAGGCAGCGGCGGTGGAGGGATTCATTTCACCATTGCCGCCGGGCAGCGCGAGATCGACCGTCGCTTCGCCGGGAATGCATTCCTTCTGGCAGACCAGCCAGTTCACATCGGCGCGCAGGGGCAACTCGCCGGCCGGCAACGTCGCTGGTGGCGTGATCTGCGTCAGCAGCAGGATCTCGCCCTCGTAGCCGTAGTTGACCAGATGGGCCACGGGAATCCGCTCTGGCACCGGCCAGACGATTGGTCCGGCGCTGAAGCCCGGCGGCAGCGCCCAGCTGATTTCGGTGGCGAGACCTGAATCGCCGGGATTGCGCCAGTAGGTATGCCAGTGCTCGGCCATGCGCAGGCGCACGCCGACCCAGAAGGGCTGGCCGCCGCGGATGCTCTGCGGTTCGGCGATCAGCGCCGCATCGACGAGATCGTTTCCCGAGGGCTGCGCCTGCGCCGTCGGCAGCAGACCGAGGGCCACGACAGCCACGAGGGCGGCCCCGAGAGCAGCACGGTGCAGGCAGCGGAAAAAACCGGGGGAGCGCATGCTGTAAAATTCCCGTAAATCGCCGCTCCCGGCAAGCTCTGTCCTGTCACAAGACCGCGAGCGCACACGGCACCGCTGGGCTAGAAGGCAAACGACACGCTGAAGGCGCCGAACTGGTCGCTGGCATTCTGGCCGGCATATTCGCGCGTGCGCAGCACATGCGTGTAGGCCATGCGCACGCCATCGACGACCACGGCGAGACCGAACTGCGCATCGCCGACGAAGGTCTTCTTGTCGACGCTGCGGCTGTCGCGGAAGGTATTGCCGTCGAGGAAGATGTTATGCGCCACCGCGCGACCGTCGACACCGGCGAAGAAATACCAGCCGAAGCCGCCCGGCGCTTTTTCGAAATAGCCCGACCCCGGCAGGCTGGGCTGCACGCGCGGCGGACCGTAATCGATCGGCAGGTTTTGCCCGAAGCGGAACATCATGCCGGTATTGGCATAGTCGTAGACATTGCCGATGGCAGCACCGGCATGCGGCGTGGCATCGATACCGAAACCGCCGGGCAGCTTGAATTCCGGCGACTGCCAGCTGCGCTGATAGGTGAACTGCAGCGTCGGCTCGTTTCTGAGCTGCTTGCTCCAGCCCTGCGCCTCGGGCGAATCGACAATGGAATGGATGAAATCCTGCGTCTGGTGCGCCAGCGACGCCGAGCCGACCACGCCGACACTGACGAGGAACTGGTCGAGCACCTGGCCGGTGCGCGCCACCACGCCGACCGACCCGTAGAGCCAGCCGGCATAAGGCCGGTCGTCCGGCGGCGGGTCGCGCAGCAGCTTGTTCGACGCCGTGTACATATTCTGGCCGAGCGAATATTCGACGCGGATATCGCTGTGCCAGGCCAGCATCGGCACTTCATAGGCCAGATCGCGCAGCCACTCCGGCTCGCCGTTCTTCGGCGTCAGGTAGCTGAAGCGCGCGCCGCTCGTGTAGCGCCGGTCGGTGTTGTAGAACAGATCGTTCTCCAGCACGAAACTGAAGATGCCGACCTGCGGCTCGGCCTGCTTGGCCAGATCCGGCGGATCGGCGGCATAACTCAGCGGCGCAGCCAGCAAAGCGGCAGCGAACGACGTGGCGAAGAGACGGGGTGACATCGGGCGAAACAGACTCGTCAGAAGATACAACCCGCCTCTCCTGCAGTGTGAATGTGGCATGAGCGCGGCAGGCATGCTTCCCCTCAGTCCATAGCCGGGCGCGAGCGCATGCTCTTGACCCCCGACCGCTTGCTCTTGGACTCCAGCCGGCGCTTCTTCGACCCCAGCGTCGGTCGCGTGGCGCGCCGCGGCTTCGGCACCACGGCAGCGGCGCGGATCAGGGCCAGCAGCCGGTCGATCGCATCCTGGCGGTTGCGTTCCTGGCTGCGATGCTCCTGCGCGGTCAGCACCAGCACGCCATCCAGCGTCAGCCGGTTGCCGGCCAGCTTTTCCAGCCGGGCCCGCACATCCTCGCCATAAGCCTGCGAGCCGCGCACGTCGAACCGCAGCTGCACGGCGCTCGACACCTTGTTCACATGCTGGCCGCCGGGGCCGGAGGCACGGATGAAACTGATCTCGATCTCGCGCGGATCGAGACTGATGCGACCGGTGACGCGGATCATGGGACAACCACCTGCATTTTCCGCATTTTTCCGCGATTTTCCGGGCTTATGACGCGAGAACTGGAGGCTTATCCGAGCTTATAACGTGCTTATTTTGTCTTATACGATGCTTATTCCGTCTTATAGCGCGCTTATTTCGGCTTATATCGGCTTACTGCGCATCTATACGACGCGAATTCAGTTTTTTTCCTTGAGAATCAACAACCTGCTCGCTGAACATCATACCAGCGACGAGACCGGAGGGCAAGTCAGGCCTTGCGGAGCCAGCCTGTCTACGCCTTGCGGAGGAAGTCGCGCAGCTCCTCGTAGATCCGCTTGGACATCGGATCGGCGCCGTTGAGGATCAGGCCGAGCTGGGTGCGATTGAGGCCGAACTTGATTGCCGCCTTCGCTGCGGCATCGTCCGCAACGTGATCAACCTCCTGACGTGCCGTCCACATTGCCGGGATGATCTCACTCCGCAGATTCTCAAATATCAGAACGCGCTCGACACTTTCTGCGCCAGCCGGAATTACACCCGGCGCCGTGTTTCGTCGGGACGCGAACTCAATCCTTCAGTATCGCAAAAAGATATTCTGCGCTCGGATGATATCAGGGCCATATCGAATACATCTGTATGTCAGCCCGACCGTTCCGCCGCGCACTTTAATCAAACATCGGCACATTAGATTGTGCCATTATCAAACCATCTCGCATCCTGAGTGCGTGAGCACCAGACACGGCTGCGGAAAAGAATCGGGTCACTTACTAAATCCGGGGGCCTCTATGTTGCGCAGTATTCAGACATGGCTGTTCCTCTGCGTTATTTGCGCCTCAATATCATGTCTCACCGGCGGAGGCTTCGCGCAAACTGCGGGGACGTCAGCAACTGTCGACGAGTTCGTCGGCAGTTGGGCGGGCAACTGGCAGTCTGACGGCTCTCCTTCCACGTTGACTGTATCCAAGAACGCAGAAGGCCGACCGGCCGTCCGCTATACACAACGAGCCAATGGCTGGAATTATATTGGAGTGATCAAGGACAACCAGCTGTACTTCAGTTACGGCGACTATCACTTTTGGTTCGACCGCCCCAAAGGCAATCGGCTGAATGGTTCTATGAGCGCGCCCGGCGGATTCTCGAGCGTGCCCGGCGGATTCTCGAGCCGCATCAGCATGACAAAGACCAGTGGGAGCAGCTCTGCAGCACCCGTCGCACCTGCGGCACCGACACCAGCATCACCCGACGTTCATTGGGCGGTCGGCACATGGGCCGGCAAACTCCCGTTCCGCCAGAACCCTGACCGTGCGTTAGAAATACGCTCAGCGTCAGAAACGGCTGGCGTGACAGGAGGCTGGGGACTAGGGGTTGGAATGACCGGAGACGTTCAAATCACGATTCAAGACAAACTGATACGTGTGGTGACACAGGCGGACTCAATCGTTGAACTCGCACTCATCTCCGACGGTGTTCTTGAGGGAAACTTTATTCTGAAAGATGGAAAGAGGTTCCCAATCACAATGAACAAAATCAAATAGCATGATCAGCAATGGGCCATATTACTCCCTCGCACCGACTGGCGCGCGAAGTTTGAATATTGATCCTCCCATCGACCGGTATTGACGGATGGCGCTCCCGGCAGGCTGCAGAAAACGCTGCAGGCACTCTTACGCCCTCCGGAGGAAGTCGCGCAGTTCCTCGTAGATCCGCTTGGACATCGGATCGGCGCCGTTGAGGATCAGGCCGAGCTGGGTGCGGTTCAGCCCGAGCTGCTGGGCCAGCTGGTCCATGGTCATGCTGGTTTCGGCGCAGGCCTCGGCCACCGCCTGCAGCGACATGCCGTCGGCATAGTAGCGGCCGTAGACCACCTTCACCTTCAGCTCGGCGGGTTTGCGCTTCTGCGTAATGGCGCCGGCGATCTCGCCCGGGGCCCGCAGGCGCGGCTGCATCGGCGCAGCCCGCGCCGGCTCGTCGCGGCTCTGCTGCATCGCCTCGGCCAGCAGGTCGGGCAGCGAACTGCTTTTGCCGATCGCGTTGTCGAGCAGGCGGCGCACCGTCTCGACCAGCTCGGTCTGCAGCCTGGGCAGGCCATACTGTTCGCCGAAACGGTCGTGGAACTGCGCGATATCGCTGAGGCGGTCGCGCCGGCGCTGCAGGAAGTCGCGGCTGCCGAATGGCAGGCTGCGGCCCTGCTCACCAATGTGGAGGATGAAGATGCGCGTGGCATCGACCTCGACGATACAGACCTGCCAGCGCAGGTTGACCAGGTTATGCGCCAGCTTGTCGCGCCGCGCGGTTTCGAACAGCGGCAGCTGGTCTTCCAC
>JAEYSS010000155.1 GCA_023434425.1 Pseudomonadota bacterium
GGGGGGGGCGGCGGCCCGACATGGGCCGCAGCCGCCCAATTTATTCTAGAATGACGTGATTCGGATTTCGCAGTGCTGCGGCGTACCGGCAGGGGGGACTGCCTCATGAAGACACTCATCTCATGAAAACATTGATCGACAAGGCCGAGCTGGTGGCGGGGCTGCTGCTCGGCGCCATCGCCGTGCTGACCTTCGTGGCTGTGATGCTGCGCTGGCTGGTCAACTACGGCCTGCCGGATACCTTCGATTTTTCCCGCCTGCTGCTTGGCACCGCGATGTTCTGGGGCATTGCACTGGCCGGGTTCCACAACCGCCATATCCAGGTCGACGGGTTCTGGGAAATGGCGCCGGCCTGGGGCAAGCGCCTGATCGATATTTTCGCCACGCTGGTGACGCTGGTCTTCATGGCGCTGTTCACCTGGATGCTGGAAAGCAAGGTCTCCAGCGTGTTCGCCAGCAACGAACAGACTTTCGACCTGCGCCTGCCGGTCTGGCCCTTCCATACCGTGGCGGCACTGGGCATTGCGGTCGCGACCGTGCTGCTGGCGCTCCGCCTGTACCGTCTCATCACCCGGCGCGAAGGGGCCTGAGATGGATCAGGATTTCGTCGCCTTCGCCGGATTTGTCATTCTGTTCGTGCTGATGGTGCTGCGCGTGCCGGTGGGCATTGCCATGGGCATCGTCGGCGTCGGCGGTTTCGCGGCGCTGGCCGCCACCGCCCCGGCCCTGAACCTGCTGGCGCAATCGCCGATCCGCGTTGCCACCGACTACGATCTTGCCGTCATTCCGATGTTCATTCTGATGGGCAGTTTCGCCACCGCTGCCGGCATGAGCCGCGAGCTGTTCCGCGCCGGCGAAGCCTGGCTCGGACATCGCCGCGGCGGCCTCGCCATGGCCACCGTCATGGCCTGTGCCGGTTTTGCCGCCATCAACGGCTCCTCGGTGGCCACGGCCGCCACGATGACCAAGGTGGCACTGCCGGAGATGCGGCGCTTCGGCTACCATCCGGGCCTGTCCACGGGCGTGATTGCCGCCGGCGGCACGCTCGGCATCATGATTCCGCCCTCCGTGGTGTTCGCGCTCTATGGAATCCTGACGGAACAGGATATCGGCAAGCTGTTCATCGCCGGGATTCTGCCCGGCCTTCTTGCCATCCTGCTCTACATCATCACGATCCAGCTCGTGGGCTGGTGGAAGCCGGAACTGGTGCCGCGCGGGCCGAAGACCAGCTGGGGCGAGAAGCTCGTCTCGCTGCGCGATATCTGGGCCACCGTGCTGCTGTTCGCCGGCATCGTCGGCGGCCTGTATGGCGGCGTGTTCACCGCCACCGAGGCGGCCGGCTGCGGCGCCTGTGGTGCGCTGATCATCGGCATCCTGCGCGGCCGGCTGCGCTGGGCCGAGATCAGGGACAGCCTGATCGATGCCGTGCGGACCGGCGGTTCCATTTTCACCATCGTGGTGGGAGCCTTCCTGTTTGGCTACTTTCTGGTGATCACCCAGACACCGCAGAAGGTAAGCGATTTCCTCACCGGCCTGCCGGTCGGCCCTTACGGCGTTCTGACGCTGATCCTGATCATGTACCTGATCCTTGGCGCGCTGATGGACGAGCTGGCGATCATTCTGGTCACCGTGCCGATCATCTATCCCGTGATGCTGCAGCTGGGCTTCGATCCTATCTGGTTCGGCGTCATCATCGTGATGGTCACTACACTCGGCATGGTGATGCCGCCGGTCGGGATCAATGTCTTCGTCATCAACTCGATTGCCCGCGATATCAGCCTGTGGCAGATCTACAAGGGCGTGATGCCGTTCATCCTGGTCGATCTGCTCCGCCTCGCGCTGCTGGTGGTGTTCCCGGCCATCGCACTCTGGCTGCCGGGACACATGAATTGACCGGCCCATGAGCTGACATGCGGACAAAGAAGACACCTGACGCCGCAGCGCCCGCGCGCAAGGAAGCGAAGATCCGCAAGCTTGATCGCGGCCCGCTGCCCGACCTTTATGGCTATAACCTGCGTATCGCGCAGGTCGCGGTCTTCAACAATTTCATCAAGGTGGTGGGTGCCGGTCTGGCCGGCCGCATGGGCGGCCTGACGCCCGGTCGCTTCAGCCTGCTGGTGTTGCTGCGCGCCAATCCCGGCATCAACCAGACCGATCTCAGCCGTGGCGTAGGGGTGGACAAGTCGACCCTGACGCCGGCGCTGGACCAGCTTGAAAAAAAGGGCCTGATCCTGCGCCAGCGCACGGCCGCCGACCGGCGGACCTATTCGCTGTCGCTGAGCCCGGCCGGTGAGCAGCTGCTGAGCGAACTGATGGCCAAGGTCGAGCAGCATGAAAAGAACATCATCGCCGCGCTTGCGCCGTCCGAACGGGTGACCCTGAACCGGCTGTTGAAAAAAATGGCGCGCAGCCTCGGCAGCGAGGCGCTTGGCTGATCCGCGTCCCTGCGGGATATTCTACTGCAGGTCGGTCTGATTCACTGCGGCAAGGCGGGGTCAGTCTCGGAAAACCAACTCTCTAATTGAGCTTGGCTGTAGGGCGGACAACCAGAGAGGGATCGTGCTCGGCCCGCCAGCCTCGAACAAAACCCGACCAAATCAATTGACAAGTCTTTGCTACATATGCCGAAATCCGAGAGCTCGGTTGGCGATAGCAGCCGAGCATAGTGCCATTTCCTCCCGGTAAACCGCGGGCTGTTGCCGCGAAACGCTCCGGGAAGCAGAATTACGCGTTGATTGATATGTTCCGCCGCGACGGGGTGCAAAATCGGTATTTGTTGTGGCCTACGCTTCGCCTTCGAAACCGGCTGTGCGTGTGAGCGGTCGGGTGTCTGTCGTCAGGCAGGCTCGCCCGCGTTCCTGAGTACGGACAGCCGGCAATCGAGTGATATCGGGACATGGAAATGAGCGACGAAAAGGCAGTGACGATCATAATGGTCGAGGATGACGAGGGTCATGCTCGACTGATCGAAAAGAACATCCGCCGCGCCGGCGTGAACAACGAGATCATATCCTTCTCATCCGGTACACCTGCGGTCGAATATCTGCTGAAAGCGGGCGATGGCGACACCGGCTCGCATGGCGGCGCCTATCTCGTTCTGCTGGATCTCAACCTGCCCGACATGCAGGGCATGGAAATCCTGCGCCGTGTGAAGGCGCATCCCGGTCTGCGCCGGATGCCGGTCGTGGTGCTGACCACGACGGATGACAGGCAGGAGATCCAGCGCTGCTACGATCTCGGTTGCAACGTCTACATCACAAAGCCGGTGAATTACGAAAACTTCGCCCAGGCGATTCGTCAGCTGGGCATGTTCTTCATGGTCATGCAGGTACCTGAGACGACGTGATGACCAGCGATCGACCTCGCCTGTTATATATCGACGACGACCTGGGCCTCAGTCGCCTGGTGCAGAAGGATTTCGAGCGCCACGGATTCGTCGTTGAGCTGATGAACAGCGGCAAGGCCGGGATCGAGCGGCTGCAGAAAGCCAGCGATGTGGACGTGGTGGCGCTGGATCACCACATGCCGGATCAGATAGGGCTGGAAACCCTCGCCATGATCTCCGCGCTGCCCAATCCGCCGCCGGTGGTCTACGTCACCGGCGAATCCGAAGGCCGCGTCGCGGTGGCAGCGCTCAAGGCGGGCGCCGCCGATTATGTGATCAAGGATGCCAGCCCGGAATTCCTCACGCTGCTGCGTGCCGCGATCGAGGCTGCACTTGAGCAGCGGCGGCAGAAATACCTGCGCGAACAGGCAGAGGCCGAGATGCGCGCCGCCCGCGACCGTTTCGAGGCGCTGGCCAATGAGCGCGCCGTTCTGATCAGGGAGGTGAATCACCGCGTTTCGAACAGCCTGCAGCTGATTGCCAGCCTGCTGCAGGTGCAGTCGGCGGCGCAGAGCGACATGAAATCGGCGCAGACGCTGCTGAACGCCTACAAGCGCGTGTCTGCCGTGGCGCGGGTGCACAAGCGTCTCTACACGTCCGCCGATGTGCGTTACGTCGATCTGGCAGACTATCTCTGTGGTCTGGTGGAAGACCTGCGGCAATCGGCCGACCAGGGCGGTCGCATGCTGCAGTTTCTCGCCAGTCAGACCCGCATCGGCACCGACTTTGCCATTCCGATCGGTCTGATCGTGACCGAGCTGGTGATCAACGCCTTCAAATACGCCTATCCGACGAGCGGCGGTCCGATCCGCGTGAAGGCTGAGCGCAGCAGCGACCTGATCACGGTGCAGGTGGAAGACGACGGCATCGGCGTAACCGAACGCGACTGGCGCAGGGGCGGCGGTATCGGCAGCAAGATCGTGCTGGCGATGGTGGAGAAAATCGGCGGCGCACTCAATTTCGAAACGCGGCCGAGCGGCACCTGCATCACCGTGACCTTTACTGCGGGCGATCCCGCACCGGAGCTCGATGCGGCTGGCGAGAGCCTGACATCGGTGCTGGTGATTGCCGACAGCCTTGGCCGCACGTTAGCCGCTGGTGAGGAGATCGACGAAATCGAACCGCCTGTGCTCCTGCTGGTGGAGGACGACCCGCTGATGCGCATGGTGGTCGCTGGAAACCTGGAAGCTGCGGGTTTCCGCGTCGAAGAGGCCGGCAGCGGCGAGGAAGCCCGTGCGATCTGGCAGCGAACCGGCGGTGTCGACGCCGCCATCATCGATATCGGCTTGCCTGACTGTCGCGGCGATCAGCTTGCCGGCGAATTCCGTACCTCGCGGCCGCATCTGCCGATCGTGCTGGCGACGGGGTATGACGAGAAGGTGGTGGCACCGGGCTTTGTCGGCAGCCGCTACAGCCGTGTGCTTGCCAAGCCATATGACGATGTGGCCATGCTGGGGATTCTTGCGTCGCTGGGCGTAACCGGCGGCAGGATGCCGGTGACCGAGACCGGGTCTGCCGCCGCACCGCGCGCGATCTGATCGCGCCGACTGACGGCGGACTACCGCCGCTGCGGCGTCAGCCGCGGAAAACCACCGTCTTGTGACCGTTCAGGAAGATGCGATGCTCGACGTGGTATTTCACCGCACGGGCCAGCACCAGGCTTTCAATGTCGCGTCCGGTTGCCGCGAGCTGTTCCGGTGAATGGCCATGGTCGACGCGCGCGACTTCCTGGTCGATGATCGGGCCTTCATCGAGATCGGCGGTGACATAATGCGCTGTGGCCCCGATCAGCTTCACGCCGCGGGTATGCGCCTGCTTGTAGGGGTTCGCACCCTTGAAGCTGGGCAGGAAGGAGTGATGGATATTGATGATCCGTCCGGCATAGTCGCGGCACAAATCGGGCGACAGCACCTGCATGTAGCGGGCGAGCACGATCAGGTCGATCTTCTCCTGCTCGATCAGGTCGCGCAGCATCTTCTCCTGTCGGGCCTTGCTCTCCGGCGTCACCGGCCAGTGATGGAAGGGAATGTCGTGGTTGGCCGCGCGCTGATACCAGTCGCGGTGGTTCGACACGACGGCCGGGATTTCGACCGGCAGCGCGCCGATCGAATAGCGATAAAGCAGGTCGTTCAGGCAGTGGCCGAACTTGGAGACCAGGATCAGCAGGCGGGGCCTGGCGCGCTCGTCATGGATGTCCCAGGTCATGTCGAAGGGCGCCGCGACGGGCGCGAAGGCGGCGCGGATCTGCTCCAGAGCCCGCCCGCTCCCGTCAGGTCCGGCTTCCAGATCCTCGACGCTGACGCGCATGAAGAACAGGCCTGTCTCGCCATCGCCGAACTGGGCAGATTCGCGAATGTTAAAGCGATGGGTCGCGAGGAAGCCGGAGACCGCAGCGACGATGCCGGGGCGGTCTTGGCAGGACAGAGTCAGGATCAGGCTCATGGGAGGCAGCGCGATAAATCAACAATGATGCCGAATGGCGGGCGGGACAGTACCCTTGCGGATGCAGAGTCGCAACCGCAGGGTTAAGAAAGGATGGACAATGCGGCCGGTTTCCCGCCCAACAAGATGCTCGCTTCGGCTGTGGCGCTTGATTAAGCTGCATCCAGACTGAACGGATTCGGTTCCAGAGACATGATCACCCGCGGCCCCGATTTTCTGCGCCAGATGGCCAACAAGCTGCTCGATGCGCTGTTGCAGGGGGCCGAGGCTGAGGCACGCAAGGCGCCGTTCACCATCGACATGCTGCGCCAGCTTGTCGAGGCCATGAAGACGGCGTCGGATTACGATCACTATTACCGGGCGTCGTATGACAGCCTGATGAAGGTGGTGGAGGAGGACGCCCGCCGCGGTGCGCGCGTGAACGCCTTCGGTCGCCTGCTGGTACATCCGCTCGACCCGCTGTTCAGCGAAGACAAGCTCGATCGCCGGCTGATCGGCAATTTCTTCTTCTTCGTACGTTCGCTCTTCGGCGACGAGGTCGATGTCATGGCCGACGAAGCGGCCAATGTGGCCGAGGAAATCCGCAGCCGGGCCGGCGGCAACCTGGACTGGGCTGCCTTTTATGCCGATCCGCGCGCCAAGCAGCTGTATTTTCGCGTGATCGCCCGCGTGATCCGCGCCTTCCGCGTCTTCGAGACGCGCCGCGACTGGGTTCTGAAGGTGATGCAGCATGATCCCACCGCGGTGGGACTGTCGTCGAATGTCTATATCGAGCGGCCGTTCGAGGGACAGGCGCTGCCGTTTGGCAACCGCGAATTCTACCTGTTCTTCGACGGGCTGATCCGGCCGCTGGCGCAGCTGTCGGCCGAAGATGCCGCACTGTTTCAGACTGCCACCGGCGAGGATCCCGCCAGGATCGTGGGGAACTTCCTGTCCGAACTCGAGCAGCACCGCCCGCTCAGCTGAACGGCGCGCCGGTCGGCCTGCAGATACTCAGTTGGAGTTGGCCGGCTCGCGATGATCGAGCTTGGCCGCGAACTGTTCGAACAGTTCCGACACGCAGCGGGCAACGGTGCGCTGATGGTTGTCGTTCAGCTGGTCGGCTGCGCGCATGCACATATCGGCGAACTTGCGGGCCAGGATCACGGCGTCGCGATTGCTTTCCATCCGGATTTCATCGAACACGGTACAGATGAAATCGCGGGTCTGGTTGCTTTCGTGATGCGTCACCGGCCGTTCGCCCATCAGGGAGTCGAGCATGGCGTTGAAGGTCTGCGAGGTGTCGATGGCGATGCTCGCCAGGATCTTCTCGATGCGCTCGTTGTCCTTCGATGTCAGCGGCTTGCGCGCGGCGTTACTGCCGCCACTGCTGCTGTTGCCGCTGGCGCGGATTTCCGTCGCCTGGTTCTCGGTCTGGTTGGGTCGCTGGCTACGGTTCCACATGAGACTCAATCCTGCTGTTACGGTCAGGCCGATATGACGATCAGGGTGGTGGCCGAACGCACCAGCGCCGGCTTTAGTTCACGACTTCGCGCGAGGCGCGGATCATGTTGTCGATATGCCAGCCCTGGAACAGGCGAATGCCGGCGGCCAGGCCGGCCTTCAGCGCCTCTTCAGTCTCGCAACGCGCCATGATCACGCGGTTGGCGTCGGTCTCGGCGATCTTGCTCGCCAGTTCCTTGTCGATCCAGTCCTCGTGGCGGTCCTTGAAATAGAACAGCTTGACGAAGTCGGCCTTCAGTTCCTTGCGACCGAACAGCTGCAGCAGATCCGGCGTGATGCCGTCGATCAGCAGGCGATAGCCGGAATTGTGCAGGAACTCGCAGGCCAGCAGATATTCGTTGTAGTCCCAGAACACATCGTAGCGCTGCAGCTCAATGATGATCTGTTCCTTCTTCACGATATTGCCGATGCGGCTGTCGAAATCGCGGAAGGTGTCGCTCAGGATCGTGCTGACGTTCAGGTTGATGCTGAACGGACCGCTGTTGCGGGTGACGAAACCGTCCAGAAGCGCGCGGAACACGCGGGTATCCAGCGTGCGGGTGAGGTGATGGAACAGCGAGCGGGCGCCGCGCAGGTTCACGGTCGGGGCGATCGCCTGGCGCAGTTCGTTCACGCCGACGAAGATCTCCTGGAAGATCGGCTTGGGCGGCTGGTTGCCGAAGCACAGCGTCACCGGCTGGCGCTTCATGAAGGTCGAGACGTCGGCCTTCTTCAGGATGTCGTCGATCTGCTGCAGTGCGCCCGGGGTCAGCGGCGTGCCGTCGCCGGTGGTGGCGGCAGTGCCGGCCTTGGCGAGCAGGCGCTTGCGGCGCTCGGAGAAGACGCGGAAGCGCTGCTGGATGTTGTCCATCAGCTCCTGCAGGTCTTCGAACTGGCTGTCGAATCGATACCAGCGCACCGCGTTCTCGGCTTCCTCGGGGGTGAGGCCGATGGCGACGTTGTTGCGGGTGAGAATATCGTCGATCTCGAGCACCAGCTTTTCGAAGGTCTGGTCGAAGAAGCGCTCGGAGAGACGGATGAACATTACGATCGAATAGTCGTGCAGCGTGTAGAACGTGCCTTCGTATTTCGACATGAGCGAGCGCATCGAATGTACAACGATGTTGTAGCTTTCGCGGTTACGCTCGAAGGTCTTCGGGTTAACGAACTGAATCACTGAGGCGAGGCGCCCACCGAAAATCTTGCCGCGCGCCAGGCGGTCAAAATCGGTGAACATCTTCTCGTCGTCAGACGATTGGTTCTGTTGAGCCTCACTCATAGAAACGGTCGCTTTCTCCGGTAACGGTCATGGAGAGGGCGACAACCAGCCAATCTAAGCTGCCCCCTGCGGCACTATGGCAAATTCCACCCTTGGGAAAAAGCCGGAAGACATAGTTAATGTGGTGCTTGTGGATAATATTCGATTAATGCCAAAGGCTTGCGGTTAAGACTTGGTAACCCCTCGGGCCGCCAGCGCAGCCGGAGTGTCGTAATCGTGCAGGATGCCCGGATCGTCCACCGGCACTTCGCAAATCCATTCCGCATGCGGCCCGAACAGGCTGCGCGCGCCGCTGTCGCCTTCCAGACGTAGCAGCTCGGGCAGGAATTGCAGGCCCCAGAGCGTCGGATTACCACGTTTGCCGCCCGTCACGGGCAGGCAGATCGCTCGGCCTTCTACCGGGTTGAAAGCAGCAATCAGTGCCTCAATGGTTGCAGAAGAAACGTCTGGCATGTCACCCAGGCAGACTAGAACGCCATCGAGCCCCGGCGGCAGCGCGTTCAGACCGACACGCAGCGAACTGGCGAGCCCCTCGGCATAGGACGGATTATGCACCGCCGTGACGCCCGGTCCGGCGGCGGCGCGAACCTCCTCGGCGCGATGTCCGGTCACCAGCAGGATCGGACTGGCCGATGAGGCCTGTGCATGCTCGACCACATGGCGCAGCACAGGCTGGTCTTCCAGATCGGCGAGCAGCTTGTGTCCGTCGCCGAAGCGGCTGGACAGGCCGGCAGCCAGGATCAGCGCAGCAACTTGCGGCCGACGCGGCGCAGACGCCGCGTCAGGGCTGCCGGCCTGCGGGCTTTGATCGCGGAGCATGGGCCGGCTCGGAATTTCCTTCAGCAGGCCGCCGCCGCCCATTCGCATGATGTCGCGCCGTGCGATCTGCAGTCCGGCGCACAGACGCTGCAGCACCCAGTCGAAGCCGTTCAGCTTCGGCGAGCGGGCGCAGCCCGGTACACCAATCACGGAAACATCGTCGTGGCGGCCGAGCATCAGCAGGTTGCCGGGATCGACCGGCATCCCGAAATGCAGCACTTCGCCGCCGGCCCGCGTCAGGCCGGCCGGCACCACATCATGGCGATCCACCGTGGCGGAGGCACCGAAGACGAAGATCGGCGAGCACCCGCCAGCCTTCAGGTCTGCAATGGCCTTTGCCACCTCGGCTTCGTCATGCGGCACGGTTCGCTGCATCTTGATGCGGCTGCCGAACTGTGCGAGCCGTTGCGCCACGGCCTGTCCGGTCTTGTCCAGCACACTGTCCTTGGTATTGGCGACGCGGGTCAGAACCAGGCCGACCTCGCGCGCGACAAAGGGCGCCACCTGCACCAGGGGCGCATGGCCGCGCAGCAGCTGCTCGCCGCGTTCCACGGCGCTGCGCGGTGCGGCAAAGGGAATGACTTTCACGGTGGCCAGCATCTGGCCGGCCTCGACCGGTTCATAATCGGCCAGGGTGGCAACGGTGATGGCCTCGTCGATCTCGTTGAGGTCATTCAGACGTGCGGCATCGATGCGCACGAGGCCGGCGGTTTCGGCATAGAGATTGGCGCGGCCGGTGAAGGCGGCGGCGGTTTTGGCATGCGGCCCGGTCAGGGCCTCGGCGATGCGCCGCGCGGCCTCGTCCTCGGCAATGTCGCCATCTTCCAGTCGCGCGATGTAAATGGACGTATGACCTGCTTTTTCGAGTGCGACGATGTCCTCGGCGCTGAGCAGGCGTCCTTTGCGGAAGCGCTCACTGCCGGCTGGCAGGCTGTGGCCGAGAATACCGCCGGCCGCTTCGCGCACCGGCACCGGACCGAAGAACATCAGGCCGCCGCCGAATTCACCGGCGCCGCCGGCTGTCGTAACGCTGCCGTCATCTGCGCCAGGATGGAAATGGAGATTTCGGCCGGCGACTTGGCGCCGATACTCAGGCCCACCGGACCATGGATACGGGCGAAATCATCCGGGCCAAACCCTTCGGCAGCCAACCGTTCCAGCCGCGAGGCATGAGTCTTCTTGCTGCCAAGTGCGCCGATATAGAAGACGTCGGATTTCAGTCCGGCGATCAGCGCCGGATCGTCGATCTTGGGATCGTGCGTGAGCGTCACCAATGCGGTGCGCAGGTCTGGCTTCAGCAGCGCCATGGCCTCGTCGGGCCAGTCGTTCGACAGCTGCACACCCGGAAAGCGTTCGATCGAGCCGAAGGCGCTGCGCGGATCGATCACGATCACTTCGTAGCCCGCCAGTTGCGCCATCGGCACGAGGGCCTGGGCAATATGTACGGCGCCGACCAGGATCAGCCGCAGTGGCGGATTGAACACATTGAGGAAGAGGGGGCCCTGTTCGGTCTCCACTGTCCGCGCCTTGTCTTCCAGCATGGCAGCGCGCGCCGCTTCGCCGATGCGCGGGTCGAGATCTTTCAGGCCCTTCTTGCCGACCAGATACAGCAGGCGCTGCTCGCCGGTCTTGAGAAAGGTGGCCAGCACGACCGGGCGCTTCCCGGCGCGGTCGGCCTGCAGTTGTTCCAGAATCTCGCGCTTCATGAGTCGAGCCGCTCGACATAGATCTGGATCTTGCCGCCGCAGGCCAGGCCGACTTCCCAGGCCTGGGCATCGCTGACGCCGAAATCCAGCAGGCGCGACTTGCCGTCGGCAATGGCATCCAATGCCTCGGT
>JAEYSS010000153.1 GCA_023434425.1 Pseudomonadota bacterium
CCGGTGCCGGTGGATCATCCGGCCTTTTAGTGCCTGCTGCGCCTGATCGATACCGGCAATGTCTGGGTCAAGCTGGCCGGCTGGTACGAGATCTCGTTGGTTGGCAAGCCGACCTATGACGATGTCGGCGTGCTGGCCAGGGCGCTGATCAGGCACGTCCCCGAACGCATGATCTGGGCGACCAGTTTTCCGCATGCCCAGGCCGACAAACTCGGCTATCCGGACGAATCTGCCCTGCTCGACCTGCTGCTCGACTGGGCTTCGAACGAGACAGACCGGCAAAAGATTTTCGTAGATAATCCGGCAGAATGTACGCTTTCTGACGCATTACCGGCTATTTCGCTTGACGGCGGGCCCTGCAGTCTCCATATAGCGCCTGTCGTTGCACATCCCGTTGCGATGACCTTTCGCGCCGGGCCGCGTGAACGAGGAGCGCTCCAACTGCTCTTTCGTCCTGCCCAGCGCCTTCAGCTTCTCTTCATTGCGACCCAGGTCACGCGGGGCGTTTCATCGGTCCCCGCGTCCGACCGTTACGCTGCAGGCGATTCTCGCCCCGCGCCGTCGTACGCCTTGTTTCAAGGATTCTGTTTTGACCAGTTTTAACGATCTCGGCCTCAACCCGGCCCTGCTCACCGCCATCACGGCGGGCAAATACACCCAACCCACCCCGATCCAGGCCCAGGCGATCCCGCCGGTGCTTCAGGGTCGCGACCTGCTCGGCATCGCGCAGACCGGCACCGGCAAGACTGCCGCCTTCGCGCTGCCGATCCTGCATCGCCTCGCGGCCGGCAATCGCCGCGCGGCGCCCAAGACCTGCCGCGCGCTGATCCTCAGCCCGACCCGTGAGCTGGCCTCGCAGATCGCAGAAAAATTCCGCGCCTATGGCCATGACTCCAAGCTCAGCGTCGCCACCGTCTTCGGCGGCGTCGGCATGAATCCTCAGGTGCAGGCGCTGGCCCGCGGCGTCGACGTGCTCGTCGCCACGCCCGGTCGTCTGATGGATCATATGCAGCAGGGTACGCTGCGTCTCGATGCTGTCGAGACCGTCGTGCTCGATGAAGCCGACCAGATGCTGGATCTCGGCTTCGTGCATGCCATCAAGCGCATTTCGCAGGCCCTGCCGAAGCAGCGCCAGAGCCTGTTCTTCTCGGCCACCATGCCGCAGAACATCGCCCAGCTCGCTGCTGGCTTCCTGAAGGATCCGGTGCGCGTGGAAGTGACTCCGGCCGCCACCACGGTCGAGCGCATCGACCAGCAGGTGGTCTTCATCGAAGCCGAGCGCAAGCGCGCGCTTCTTCTGGAAATCATGGCCAATCCGGACATCACGCGCGCCCTTGTCTTCACCCGCACCAAGCATGGCGCCGACAAGGTCGCCCGTCATCTTGGTACCGGCAACGTGCCGGCCGCCGCGATCCACGGCAACAAGTCGCAGAGCCAGCGTGAGCGTGCCCTGGCCGACTTCAAAGCCGGCCGCATCCGCGTGCTGGTCGCCACAGATATCGCTGCCCGTGGCATCGATGTCACCGGCGTCAGCCATGTGGTGAACTTCGAGCTGCCGAACGTGCCGGAAAGCTACGTGCATCGCATCGGTCGCACGGCCCGCGCCGGCAAGGACGGCATGGCGATCTCGCTCTGCTCGCAGGATGAACGCGCTTACCTGCGCGACATCGAGAAAGTGACCCGTCAGCGCATCCCATCGACCGACCGCCGCGGCGACGAGAAGCTGGCAGCCGCCACGGCGGCCGAGCCGCGCGGCGAAAATCGCCCGCAGCAGCAGCGTCCGCATGGCCACGGCCAGCATCGTGGCGGCCAGCGTAGCGAGAATCGCCGCGGCGACAGCAACGGCGGCCATCGCAGCGAAGGCCGTGGCGGCCAGCCGCAGGGCGCCAAGTCTGGCCAGAAGCCAGGCGGCGGTCGCCGCTTTGGCAAGCCGCAGGGCCAGCGTCCCAGTGGCAATCGCGAAGGCGGCCAGCGCAGCAGCGTTCACTGAGCCTGCTCTCATAAGAATAAAAAACGGCGCCGCAAGGCGCCGTTTTCATATCTATTTCTGCGAGACGACCGTCCTCAGAATTTGTGGCCGTCCTTTTCCATCTGGGCGAAGACTTCCTCGGCCCAGTGCGTGGCGCTGTTGCCGGCCGGCACGCCGCAATAGACGGCGGCCTGCTTGATCACGGCGCGGATATCGTTCTTGGTCAGGCCGTTGTTGAAGGCGGCCTTCACATGCAGCTTGAACTCGTCGACGCGGTTCAGCGCGATCATGGTCGACAGCACCATGCAACTGCGCGTCTTGCGGTCCAGCGTGGTGTCGGTCCAGATCTCGCCCCACGCGTACCGCGTGATAAAATTCTGAAAGTCGCCGTTGAAATCGTTGATTTTCGTCAGCGACCGATCGACATGGGCATCGCCCAACACGCCACGCCGCACCTTCATACCTGCGTCATAACGATCCTTGTCATCCATCTCTGCTCTCCTAGCCGGCCAGGAAGCCGGTCAATTCCCTGGTGAAATCGGCGACCACTTCCACATTCGACAGATGGGCTGCCGGCAGTTCGACATAGCGGGCATTGGGGATCGCATCGGCCAGCGCCCTGCCATCCGCGGCCGGCGTCGGCAGATCGTAGGTGCCGGCGATCACCAGCGTCGGCGCCCGGATCGCGGCGATGCTCTCGCGCTGATCCATGTCGCGCACCGCACCGCAGGCCAGACAATAGCCTTCCGGGTCGGTCGACAGCAGCAGGGCCGAAACCTTTTCGACCGTCTCAGGATTGGCCTTGATGAAGCCTTCCGTCAGCCAGCGCTGAATGCCGCCCGGCGTGATCGCCGCCATGCCGCTCTTGCGCACCGTGGCGATGCGATCATTCCAGACCTGGTCGGTGCCGATCTTGGCGGCCGTATTGCACAGGACCAGCTTGCCGAAGCGCTCCGGCGCATTCACGCCCAGCCACATCCCGGTCATGCCGCCCATCGACAGGCCGCAGAACATCGCCTTCGGAATATCAAGCGCATCCATCAGCGCCAGCACATCCTTGCCGAGGCGATCCACCTGATACGGCGCCTTCGGCACCGAGGATTTGCCATGGCCGCGGGTGTCGTAGCGCAGCACACGGAAACGCTGCAACAGAGCCGGCATCTGCGGATCCCACATGGTGTGATCGGTACCCAGCGAGTTCGACATGACCAGAACCGGTGCATCCTCCGGGCCTTCGAGCCGGTAATGCAGGGAGACGCCATCGTCGGTGGCGAGATGCGGCATATTTCCTCCGGTGTTTAGTCTGGTGTCAGGATCGGCGCGCCGCCAGCACCCGGTCGATCAGGGCGGTGGCGACACCGGTATAACCGAGCGGATCGAACAGCTTGTCCAGTTCGTCCCGTTTCAGATGCCGCATCACGGCCTGGTCGTCGGCCAACACCTCGCGCAGATGACGCCTCTCGGCAACGGCGCGTTTGGAAGCCGCTTCGACCAGATGATGCGCTTCCTGCCTGCCGAGTCTGGCACCCAGCGCCATCGCCACGGCCTCGGCCATGATCAAACCACTTGTGGCATCGAGATTGGCACGCATCTGCTCCGGCTGGACTTCCAGGCCGCCCATCACATCAGCCATATGCGCCAGTGCACCCGCGGTGAGCTGCACCAGTTCCGGCAACACCTGCCACTCGGCGTGCCAGCCACCAAGACCGCGCTCATGTTCCTGCGCCATTCCCGACAGCAGGCTGCCGGCCAGATGCGGCGCGCGGGTTGCTGCTGCCAGCACTGCAGCAGCGGCCACCGGGTTGCGTTTATGAGGCATGGTGGAGGAGCCGCCCCTGCCCTCGCCGGCCGGCTCGAAAGCCTCGGCCACATCGGTCTGCATCAGCAGTGCGATATCGCGCGCCATCTTGCCCAGTGTGCCGGTCAGCAGCGCCAGGACCGCACCGAACTCGACCACGCGGTCGCGTGCGCCATGCCAGGGCATAGTAGGTAAATCCAGCTTCAGTTCGGCCGCCAGCGCTTCGGCCACGACAAGGCCCTTATTGCCAAGTGCTGCCAATGTCCCGGCGGCACCACCGAATTGCAGCACCAGCAGGCGCGGCTTCAGTTCGTCGATCCGCGTGCGATGCCGCTCGACCGCATCCAGCCATCCGGCGGCTTTCAGTCCGAAGGTGATCGGCAACGCGTGCTGGAGCCAGGTTCGCCCTACCATCGGCGTCTGGCGATGCGTTTGCGCCAGGGCAGCAAGATTTGCGGAAAGTTTCGCCAGATCGGTTTCGATAAGGTCCAGCGCGGTGCGCAATTGCAGCACCAGGCCGGTATCCATCGCATCCTGGCTGGTGGCGCCCCAGTGCACGAAACCGGCTGCCGCTTTGTCTTTGCCGGCCACTTTGGCGGTCAGCGCCTTGACCAGCGGAATGGCGGTGTTGCCGGCCCTGGCAGCCGCTTCCGCCAGCGCGCCGAGATCATAGAGCCCGGCATCGCATTGCGCGGCGATGGGCACGGCAACCTCCGCCGGGATCACACCCGCCTTGGCCTCGGCCCGCGCCAGCGCGGCTTCGAAATCGAGAAGGCCTTGCAGATGGGCGCGGTCGGTAAAGACTGCGCCCATCGCCGGGCCGTGAAACAGCGGGCCGAACAGGCCCGGATCGTCCTTGTGAGTCGTCATGCCGGCATGTTGCTGGCCCGGAGGCCGGTCAGCAATCGAAAAAGACGGTCTCGCCTTCACCCTGCATGCGGATATCC
>JAEYSS010000235.1 GCA_023434425.1 Pseudomonadota bacterium
CCGCGAGGCCCATACCATAGGCCGAGAGCACGCCGGCCAAGGGGTGTAGCAGCACCTCGGTCATGCCGAGTGCATCGGCCACCAGACAGGCATGCTGGCCGCCGGCGCCGCCGAAGCTGGAGAGCACGTATTTTGTCACGTCATAGCCGCGCGCCACCGAGATTTTCTTGATCGCGTTGGCCATGTTCTCGACAGCAATGGCAAGGAAGCCTTCGGCCATCTCCTCGATGCTGCGCGTATCGCCGCTCTCGGCCTTCACGCGCGCCTGCAGTTCGGCGAACTTGGTCTTGACGATCCCGGCATCCAGTGGCTGGTCGCCATTGGGGCCGAAAACGGCCGGGAAGAAATCGGGCTGCAGCTTGCCCAGCACGACGTTGCAATCGGTGACCGCCAGTGGCCCGCCGCGGCGATAGCAGGCCGGGCCGGGATTGGCGCCGGCCGAGTCCGGCCCGACGCGATAGCGCGCGCCGTCGAAATGCAGGATCGAGCCGCCGCCGGCCGCCACCGTGTTGATCATCATCATCGGCGCGCGCATGCGCACGCCGGCCACCATGGTCTCGAAGGCGCGTTCGTATTCGCCCGCATAGTGACTGACATCGGTGGAGGTGCCACCCATGTCGAAGCCGATCACCTTCTCGAAACCGGCCCGCGTCGAGGTTTCGACCAGGCCGACCACGCCGCCGGCCGGGCCGGATAGAATGCTGTCCTTGCCCTGGAAGAAGTGCGCATCGGCCAGGCCGCCATTCGACTGCATGAACATCAGGCGCAATGCTGTGTTGGCGGCATCGAGTTCGCTGGCCACCTGATCGACATAGCGACGCAGGATCGGCGAGACATAGGCGTCCACCACCGTGGTGTCACCGCGGCTGACGAATTTGATCAGCGGCGAGACCTGGTGGCTGGCAGAGACCTGGCTGAACCCGAGATTCCGCGCCAGTTTGGCGACCCTGGCTTCATGGTCGGTATAGCGGTAGCCATGCATGAACAGGATGGCGACCGAACGGATGCCATCGGCATAGGCTTCCTTCAACGCGGCTTCGGCAGCGGCCAGATCGAGCGGGGTTTCGATGCTGCCGTCGTTGCGCACGCGTTCGGGAATCTCCACCACGCGCTCATACAGCATCTCCGGCAGCTGGATATGCAGGGCGAACAGATTGGGTCGGGTCTGGTAGCCGATGCGCAGCTGGTCGCCGAAGCCTTCCGACACGAGCAGCAGCACGCGGTCGCCCTTGCGCTCCAGCAGTGCGTTGGTCGCAACAGTCGTGCCCATCTTCACGGTGGCGATCCTGCCCTCGGGCAGTGCATCGCCGGCTTTCAGCCCGAGCAGGTCGCGGATGCCCTGCACGGCGGCATCCTTGTAGCGCTCGGGGTTTTCCGACAACAGCTTGTGCGTGACGATGCCGCCATCCGGCTTGCGGCCAACGATGTCGGTGAAGGTGCCGCCACGGTCGATCCAGAATTCCCACTGCTGGCCGGCGGGTGTGGATGAGGCGGTCTGGGTCATGCGGGGCTCCGGAAGGTCAACCAGTCGGGATTAAAGCGCGAAGCCAGACGGTTACAAAACGTTGATAATTTGTCAACGTCATCCTTGGGCCTTAAAGCGAGGCCGCCGCCTATAATGAAGCAGCTGAGCGGGCCGCCTGGTCGTAGGTGCCGGACAGGGCGCGGACCAGCTCGGCCACCTTCGACAGGTCGCCCTGCGCGCGGCCGAGGCCGGGCTGGCCGATCAGGGCAAAGGCCTCGCCGAGCAGCTGTTCGCGGATCTTGCGGTATTCCAGGCAGAGCGCCCGGCCTTTCGGTGTCGTGGCGTAGAAGATCTCCTTGCCGCGCCGGGTGCCGGCGACCAGGCCGCGCCGCACCATCTTTTTAAGCCCGTAATTCACCGTGTGGGTGTCTTCCACATTCAGCACGAGGCAGAGATCGGCCAGCCGTTTCGGTCGGTCGCGATGGTTCACGCCATGCAGCACCATCACGTCCAGCGCGGCCAGGTCACCTTCGCCGGCCGCCGTCATGCAGCGCACGATCCAGCGATTGAAAGCATTGGCGGTCATCATCAGGGCGAATTCGAATTCGCTCAGGCCTTCCAGCCGTTCGCTGGCGAGATGGGCGGACGACACGATCGGCCGCCGCAGGGCGGTTCTGCCAGCCGGAGCCGGGGATTTTTTCGCAGGGTTTTTCGCCTTCGCCATGTCGTTCGTTCCTGATCTCTGCCTTCAGGCCGACCGACATGCCTGCAAACCGGGCATTACCGCGACATAACCAACAGGACTGCCGCATACCCCCCTTGCGCTGGGCGCATGGCCGGACCGTAAACAAGCGTAGCCCGCGGCAGGCCGGCTTTGCTAGGGTCGCGCCCCATGAAGCCCCAGCACCTTTCCCTCATGCTGCTGATCTGCGCCGTCTGGGGATACAATTTTGTCGCCTCGAAGATCGCCGTGTCGCATTTCCCGCCGGTTTTCTTTACCGGGCTGCGCTTTCTCGGTCTTGCGCTGATCATGCTGCCCTGGCTGCGCTGGCAGAAGGGCCAGATGCAACTTGTCCTCTGGGCCGCCCTGATGATGGGCACGCTGCATTTTGCGCTGATGTTCAACGGCATCGCCCTTGCGGATGATGTCGCCGTCGTCGCCGTGGTGGTGCAACTCGGCGTGCCGATCGCCACGCTGATGGCCTGGGGCTTTCTTGGCGAGAAGGTGCGCTGGCGTCGCGGCGCCGGTATCCTGCTGGCCTTCCTCGGGACCATGGTGATTAGTTTCGATCCGAAAGTATTCGGTTACAAAGGCGCGATCATCTTCTGTCTCTTGAGTGTGTTTGCCATGTCGATCGGCCAGATTCTGATTCGTCGCATCCGCGACGTGAACACGCTGAGCATGCAGGCCTGGGTCGGCATGATCAGCGGACCAAGCCTGCTGCTGCTGTCCTATGTCGCCGAGAGTGGCCAGGTCGCCAGCCTCCGGAACGCCGACTGGCAGCATTGGGGCGTGCTGCTCTACGCCATTCTCGGCGTGTCGCTGCTTGGGCATGGCGGCGCGTATTTCCTGCTGCGCCGGTATCCGGTCAGCATCGTCAATCCCGGCTTCACTCTGGCACCGCTCCTCGGTATCCTGTCCGGCATCTATTTCCTCGACGAGCACTTGAGCAATCGCGTCATGATCGGTTCGGCCATGACCCTGCTGGGCGTACTGATTGTCACGCTCCGCGAATCCAAGGCAGCGGAAGCCGCGGGCCGGCCGCCGGTTGCGGTGCCCGTCAGCGACAAGGCGGCGGGCGAATGACACTCAGGCTGGTCGATCATCCCTCGCCGAATTTCGACGAGCGCAACTGCCGCCGCCCGGTCGACATGGTGGTGCTGCACTACACCGGCATGCCGACGGCAGCCGCAGCGCTGCAGCGCTTGTCCGAGCCGGAATCGAAGGTCAGCAGCCATTACATGATCGATGAGGATGGCACGATCTATCGGCTGGTGCCGGAGGAGAAGCGCGCCTGGCATGCCGGCGTCGCCTTCTGGCGCGGCGTGCGCGACGTGAATGCCCGTTCCATCGGTATCGAACTGGTCAATCCCGGACATGAATTCGGCTATCGCGAATTCCCCGCCGCGCAGATCGATGCGCTCATTGCACTGCTCAAGGATATCGCCAGCCGCTACGAGGTGATGCCGGGCAACTATGTAGGCCATTCCGACGTGTCGCCGACACGCAAGGAAGATCCGGGCGAATTGTTTCCCTGGCGCCGCCTGCATGCCGCGGGCTTCGGTCGCTGGTGGGTGGCCGATTTCAAGGTGTCGCCGAGCGCGCCCGCCTTGCGTGCCGGCGATCGCGGCGGCGCGGTGCTGGAACTGCAGGTGGCGCTCGACAAGATCGGCTATGCTATCGAGGGCAGCGGTCTCTACGATGCCCATACCGAGGCCGCCGTGCGCGCTTTCCAGCGCCACTGGCGCCAGGACCAGGTGGACGGGATCAGCGATGCCGAAACCACCAGCCTGATCCACCACATCGCCGAGCAGATGACGGTGCGCCGCATGAGCAGCGAACGCGCCGGCTGAGCCATTTCCCTGGCCCGTTTCCGCTTGACTGGCGTTGGCGCACGGCCTACCTGTGCGCCGGTGCCAGATGGCTGGACGGTCGCGGCGGTGTAACAACTGTCGAGGAAAGTCCGGGCTCCACGGAAACACGGTGCCGGGTAACGCCCGGCGAGGGCGACCTCAGGGAAAGTGCCACAGAGATCGAACCGCCCCGGTGCGCCGGGGTAAGGGTGAAAAGGTGGTGTAAGAGACCACCGCGGGACCGGCAACGGGACCGGCAGGGCAAACCCCACCGGGAGCAAGACCGAATAGGGATGACGTGGGCGCAAGCCTAGCCCGTTTCCGGGTCAGTCGTCCGGGTTGGTTGCACGAGGCGTCCGGCAACGGCCGCCCCAGATGAATGGTCGTCGGGCGGGAAACCGCTCACAGAACCCGGCTTACAGACCGACTGGCGTTTTCCCTTTCCTCAATGCGGACTTGTCCGCGTCGAGCGTCGGGGGAAGGCTGTTCACCATCAGTTGACAGTATGTTGAGCGCAAAGGGGAATGGCTTTTCTTGAAGCTGTAACCTCGCGAAACTATTCCTATGACCACAATTCGGATTAGGCACTTTTGCTAGGGCCTGATG
>JAEYSS010000283.1 GCA_023434425.1 Pseudomonadota bacterium
GCGAGTTCCTCGACGGCACCATCGGGCGCTGGAAGGAAGACACGCTCAGCATCCTGCGCGAGATCTGCGGTCCGGCGCCGCAGATCCTGGTCGGCTCCAGCATGGGCGGCTGGCTCGCCACGCTGGCGGCACTCGCGTCGCCCGACCGCACGGCAGGCCTGGTGCTGATCGCGCCGGCGCTGGATTTCACCGAAGACCTGATGTGGGCGGGGATGACGGAGGCGCAGCGCGCCGTGCTGCTGCGCGACGGAGTCCTGCGCGAGCCGTCGCAATATTCCGACCAGCCCTACGAATATACGCTGAAGCTGATCACCGAGGGCCGCGAGCATATGATCCTCAGGCCCGGCATCGTCTATGACAGGCCGGTGCGCATCCTGCAGGGCATGGAAGATCCGGACGTGCCCTATAGCCACGCCGTGAAAACGGCAGCCGCCTTCCAGGGCGGCGACACGCGGCTGACCCTGCTGCGCGACGGCGATCATCGCCTGTCCCGCCCGCAGGATATCGACCTGCTGGTCGCCACGGTGCTCAGCCTGACATGACAGGACTGGAGACCGCGCGCGTGCGGCTGCGCCCATTGCGCGTGGCGGATGCCGCTGCCGTGTCTGCCATGATGACGCCGGATGTCAGCCGCTGGGTCGCCACCTGGCCGAGCCCCTTCAGCGTCGAGGCTGCCGCCGAGCGCCTGACCCGCGCCATTGCCGCGAATGACGCCGGCACGGCCTTCAGCCGCATCGCCGAGCGCAAATCCGACAATGCGGCCATGGGCTGGCTCGGCATCGCGGTGATCGACGAGGCCGACCGCGTCGGCAGCATGGGCTACTGGCTCGGCGAGGCCTTTCACGGCCAGGGCTACCTGAGCGAAATCCTGCGGCCTTTCGTGGCCGGCGCCATTGCCGCGCTGCAGTTGCGCTATCTTGATGCCGCTGCGCAGGTCGACAATGTCGCGTCGATTGCGGCGCTCCAGCGGCTCGGCATGCAGTTTGTCGAACAACGCATGGACCAGACGCCGATCCGCCCCAATCCTGAACTCTGCGCCTTCTACAGGCTGGATTGCAGCGCTTTTATGGCGGGCTCTTAAATTGAGCGCACATGCTGAGCCTGATTAAATGGGCCACTCTACTGCCGTAGGATTAGGCCGTCTTTCATGTAAAAGATTATTGCGTCACCCCAGTTTTTTGGTACGTCGACATGTTTATCGCCGAAAGCGCTTTTTGATTTTACAATCAAGTCTTCGAATGACTCTCGTGTTCCGGGAGAGAACGGCGCGCCCCGTTTGGTCCGATCAATTATGACAACAGAAAATCGGCCATCCGCTGATGGGATATACTGAGCATCTTTCAACACTATTCCGCTTGAGGTCTGAGAATAAGTACCGCCCACAAGATCTAATGGCCTTGCGACGATGGCCTCGACGTTGTCCTTCAGCTGATATGCACGATAGACTTCGACTTGCCCTTCGCCAGGTAAATACCCCCTCTTGCCTTCAAGTGGATGTGCAACGATCTGCTGATACCCACTTGATTCCATCAGATTTCCTATTGTTGCCGGTACGTCAGCTAACGACGATCTGATCTTGATTGACCAAACGGGATACTCTCCCTGCGTAACACAAGCAGCCAAAATCAGCATGCAGCATACGGAAATGATTTTTCCCCAGTTTCGGATTGTCATTTTTCCAACCAGCCATCACGTCCCATTAATCGATTGCAGCAGCGCCTTCAGCCCTTCGCGATAGGTCGGGTATTTCAGCGTCACGCCGAGTTCGCGCTTGATCCTGTCGTTGCGCACGCGGCGATTGTCGCCGTAGAAACTCGCCGCCATCGGCGAGAGCTGCGCCTGATCGAACGGCAGCTCCGGCGGGCGCGGCAGCTGCAGCAGGTCGGCGGCATAGGCGACGACATCCTGCGGCGGCGCCGGTTCGTCGTCGGCGAGATTGTAGTTCGCGCCCGGATTCGGCTTGCGCATCGAGGCCTGCAGCACCTGGGCGATATCCTCGACATGGATGCGGCAGAAGACCTGCCCGGGTTTGACGATGCGATGTGCGGTGCCGCGCGTCACACCTTCGAGCTGGTTGCGGCCCGGCCCGTAGATGCCGGCGAGGCGAAACACATGCACCGGCACGCCCTGCTCGGCCTGCAGCCGCAGCCAGCCGGCTTCGGCCTCGGCGCGACGTTTGCTGCGCGCCTGGTTGGGATTGACCGGCGTCGTCTCATCCACCCAGTTGCCGCCGGTATCGCCATAGACGCCGGTGGTGGAGAGATAGCCGAGCCATTTCAGGTTCGGCAGTTTCGCGATCTCGGCGCCATGCCAGCGCAGCACGGCGTCTGCTGCCTCATCGGCCGGCACCGAGACCAGCATATGCGTCGCCGGCAGCAGCACGGAAGAATCGCTCAGCGGCGCGGTGCCGTCGAAGACATGGCTGTCATAGCCCAGGGCTGCGAGACCGGCGGCTTTCTCCAGGCTGCGACTGGTGCCGATCACGCCCCAGCCCTGCGCATGCAGTTTTGCTGCCAGCACTTTCGCGCTGAAGCCAAGTCCGAAGCAGAAGAGAGTGCCCGTCATGTCTGTACACGCCTTGCTTTTGCCACAGCGCCTCGCCACTCTGCCGCGCCATGATCTCCCTCCGCAAGATAGTGTCTCCGGCGGTCTTCGCCAGTCTCATGGCGATAGCTCTGCCGGCCGCAGCGCAGCAGCCGGTGCAGCAATCCACCGTGCTGCAGGATGCCGCCTATCAGGACTGTCTCTCGCTGGTGCGGCGCAATCCCGAGGACGGTTTCGCCCAGGCCCAGCTGTGGCAGGCGACCGGCGGCGGCCTGCCGGCGCAGCATTGCGCGGCGCTGGCGCTGGTGGAACTGCGGCATTACGGCGATGCCGCCGACCGGCTGGAAAAGCTGCTGCCGCTGGCCGAGAAACAGGCGCCGCATCTGACCGTGGCTTTGCTCGACCAGGCCGCCAATGCCTGGCTGCTGGCCGAACAGCCGCAACGCGCGAAGCAGCTGCTGGATATCGCGCTGAAAGCGGCGCCGGAGACGAGCGACCTGCTGATCGACCGCGCGCTGGCGCTGGCGGCGCTGAACGAGTATGCGGCGGCGAAGCGCGATCTCGATCTGGCGTTGCGCGTCGATCCGACCCGTGAGGACGCGCTGGCATTGCGTGCAGCCGCAAGACGGCAGACCGGCGACATGAGCGGCGCACTGGAAGATGCCGAAACCGCGCTGGCGATCCAGCCGCGCCTGCCCGAGGCGTTACTGGAGCGCGGCATCCTGCGGCTCGGCAAGGGCGACAAGCCCGGCGCGCGGCGCGATCTGGTCGAGGTGCGGCTGGTGGCGCCGGACTCGCCGGCCGCCGTCTCCGCCGGGCAGTATATCGAGCAGATGGACGTCAGGCAGGACTGAGTCTTTTCAGCGCCTGCGCCGCCTGCGCCCGCACCACCTCGGCATCGTCTTTCGACAGCTTCTCCAGCACCGGCCGCAGCGCGGCATCGCCGCTGTTGCCCAGCGCGACACAGACATTGCGGATGAAACGGTCGCGGCCCACGCGTTTCACCGCCGTGGTGGCGAAGCGGGCGCGGAAAGCTTCATCGTCCAGCATCGCCAGTTCGGCCAGCAGCGGCGCATCGAGTTCCGCGCGGCTGTGCAAAGCGGTTTCCCGTGCCGTGCTGGCAAACTTGTTCCACGGACAGACGGCGAGGCAGTCGTCGCAGCCATAGATGCGGTTGCCCATCGCGTTGGCAAAATCCTCGGCGATCACGCCATCGTATTCGATGGTGAGATAGGAAATGCAGCGCCGCGCATCGAGCTGGTAGGGCGCGGGAAACGCATTGGTGGGACAGATGTCGAGGCAGTTGCTGCAGGAGCCGCAGCGATCCACCTCGGCGGCGTCGGGCGCGATCTCCGCCGTGGTGAGGATTAATCCCAGAAACAGCCACGACCCGAACTCGCGCGAGACCAGATTGGTATGCTTGCCCTGCCAGCCGATCCCGGCGGCAGCGGACAGCGGCTTTTCCATCAGCGGCGCGGTATCGACGAAAACCTTGACCTCCGCACCGGCATGGCGATGCAGCCAGCCGGCCAGGGCTTTCAGCTTCTTCTTGACGACGAGATGGTAGTCGCGCCCCTGCGCATAGACCGAGATGGCGGCGCGGTCTTTTTCCAGCAGCACGTCGAGCGGATTGCTGTCGGGGCCATAGTTCAGCCCCAGCGCGACAATCCCGCGTGCCTCGGGCCACAGCGCATGGGGATGACGGCGCCGTTCGGCCTTGTCTTCCAGCCAGCGCATCTCGCCATGGCGCTGCAGCGCCATGAACGCATCCAGCCGCTGGGCCAGTTCGGGGCCGATGCGGTCGACTGACGTGAAGCCGACCGCATCGAATCCTTCCGCCAGCGCGTGCTGACGGATCAGCTCTTTCAGATCAGCGCTCTCAACCGATCGCGGCAATGCAGGCGATCTCGACCTTGTAGTCCGGCGCCGCCAGCTTGGATTCCACGGTGGCACGCGCCGGCGTGTTGCCCTTGGCAACCCAGGCATCCCAGGCCTTGTTCATGTCGGCAAAGGTCGACATGTCGGCGAGCCAGATATTGGTCGAGAGAATTTTGGTCTTGTCGGTGCCGGCTTCCTTCAGCAGGCGGTCGATCTGCGCCAGGATCTGCTCGGTCTGGCCGGTGACATCGGCTTTCGGGTCGGCGGCGACCTGGCCGGCGAGATACACGGTGTTGCCATGCACCACGGCCTGGCTCATGCGGGGACCGACATCGATACGGCGGACGGACATG
>JAEYSS010000002.1 GCA_023434425.1 Pseudomonadota bacterium
CTATCTGGCGAAGAGTGACGATACCGGCTTCATGACCAAAGTGGCGCTGCGCCTGCAGCCGCCGAAACCGACCAAACCGAAGGACGCGTAACATGGGTTTCAAATGCGGCATTGTCGGCCTGCCGAATGTGGGCAAGTCGACGCTGTTCAATGCGCTGACGCAGACCGCCGCCGCGCAGGCTGCCAATTATCCCTTCTGCACCATCGAGCCGAATACCGGCCTGGTCGGCGTGCCCGATGAACGCCTCGACGTGCTGGCGCAGATCGCCGGTTCGCAGAAGATCATCCCGACCCAGCTGACCTTCGTGGACATCGCCGGCCTGGTGCGCGGCGCGTCCAAGGGCGAAGGCCTCGGCAACCAGTTCCTCGCGCATATCCGCGAGGTGGATGCGATCTGCCATGTGCTGCGCTGCTTCGAGGATGGCGACATCACTCACGTGGAAGGCAAGGTCGATCCGACCGCCGATGCCGAAACCGTCGAGACCGAACTGATGCTGTCCGACCTCGAAAGCCTGGAGCGCCGCGTCGAGCAGACCGCCAAGCGTGCCAAGCAGGGCAACGAGGAAGAGAAAGCCCGGCTGGCCGTGATGGAAAAGGTGCTGGTGGCTTTGCGCGACGGCAGGCCGGCCCGCACCGTGGTGCTGAGCGAGGACGAGAAGAAGCTCTATACCGAGCTGATGCTGATCACCGCCAAGCCGGTGCTCTATGTCTGCAACGTCGAGGAAGCCTCCGCTGCGGAAGGCAATGCCTTCTCCGCCAAGGTGAAGGCCAAGGCCGATGCCGAGGGCGCCGCCATGGTCGTCATCTCGGCCGCCATTGAGGCCGAGGTGGCTCAGCTCGACAGCGACGAGGAAAAGACCGCCTTCCTGGCCGATCTGGGTCTGCAGGAAACCGGCCTGACCCGCGTGATCCGCGCCGGCTACGGCCTGCTCGGACTGCTGACCTTCTTCACCGTCGGCCCGAAGGAAGCGCGCGCCTGGACCGTGCGCAAGGGTGCGCGGGCGCCGGAAGCCGCCGGTGTGATCCATACTGATTTCGAGAAGGGCTTCATTCGCGCCGAAACCATTGCATACAATGATTATGTCGCCGGCAAGGGCGAGGCCGGCGCGCGCGATGCCGGCAAATTGCGGCTGGAAGGCAAGGATTACATCGTGCAGGATGGCGATGTGATGCACTTCCGCTTCAATACATAAGAGAGCGAATGAAATATCTGGAGGATTTCGCCGTCGGGCAGGTGATGGAATTCCCGCCCCGCACGGTGAGCGAAGACGAGATCATTGCTTTCGCGCGGGATTACGACCCGCAACCTTTCCATCTCGACAAGGAGGCCGCCAGGCAGTCGCTGTTTGGCGGCCTTTGCGCGTCCGGCTGGCACACCGCCGGTCTGATGATGCGCATGCTGGTCGACAACATGATCGGCAAATACGCCTCGATGGGTTCGCCCGGCGTCGACCAGCTGCGCTGGGTCAAGCCGGTCTTCCCTGGCGACACGCTGCATCTGCGCGGCGAGGTGGTGGATGTGAAGCCTTCGCGGTCGAAGCCCGACCGCGGCGTGATCACCTCGCGTTACGAGATGAAGAACCAGAAAGGCGAGACCGTGCTGACCATGCAGGCCAAGGGCATGTATGCCCGCCGGCCGGCCGCGTAACGGGAGCGCGCGCCATGCAATATTACGAAGACATCGAACCCGGCGCCGTGCGCGATATCGGCAGCCACACCTTCACCGAAGCGGCGATCGTCGCTTTCGCCAGCCAGTTCGATCCGCAGCCCTTTCATGTCGATCCCGTGGCCGCGAAGAACTCCGCCTTTGGCAGCATCATCGCCTCGGGCTGGCATACCGCCGCCACCGTGATGCGGCTGATTGTCGATTCCGCCATCGAGGTGGAAGCCAGCCTCGGCTCGCCGGGCTTCGACGACCTCGCCTGGCTCAAGCCGGTGCGGCCGGGCGACACCATCCGCGCCCGCATGACCTGCATCGACAAGACGCCCTCGCGCAGCCGGCCGGGCATCGGTTCGGCCCGCTTCCTGATCGAGGCCTTCAACCAGGATGACGAGCTGGTGATGCGTTACACCAGCATCGGCATCATGCGTTTCCGCCATCCCGTCCCATCTTAATTCCAATCCTGCGTAAGGAGCCTGCCATGGGTGCCATGACCAGCCTGACCGCCGCCGACGGCCATCGCCTTGCCGCCTATATCGCCGAGCCGAAAGGCACGCCCAAGGGCGGCGTCGTGGTGATCCAGGAAATCTTCGGCGTGAACGGGCATATCAAGGCCGTGACGGACGGCTTTGCCGCCGATGGCTATTTTGCCGTGGCGCCGGCGCTGTTCGACCGCGTGCAGCCGAATGTCGATCTTGGCTACAGCCCCGACGATATCGCCAGCGGCCGCGACATCCGCGGCAAGATGGTCTGGGAGACCGTGCTGCAGGATTGCGCCGTGGCACTGGCGCTGGCCTCGAAGGCCGGGCGGGTCGGCACCACGGGCTACTGCTATGGCGGCGGCGTCACCTGGAAAATGGCAACCTCGCTGCCCGGCGTCGCCGCTTCGGTCGGCTATTACGGCGGTCCCTGGGGCGAGCTGAAGGCGGAGGCGCCGAAAGCGCCCTGCCTGCTGCATTTCGGCGCGCTCGACAAGATGATCCCGACCGCTCTGGCCGACGAGATGAAGGCGCTGCATCCCAGCATCACGACGCACGTCTACGACGCCGATCACGGCTTCAACTGCGACCAGCGCGCGACCTACGACGCCACGGCCGCCGTGATCGCGCGGCGCCGCACGCTGGCGTTCTTCGAGGCTTTGCTCTGACCGCGCTCACGCGCGGCGGGCCCTGCTTTAAGCGCGGCTGCTGAATTCCAGGAAGATGCCATCGGCGGCCGAGGCCGGCACCAGCACGGTGCCGTCCAGGCTGCGCGCATGGTCGATGCCGGCAGCTTTGAAATAGGCCGCCGCCGCTTCCGTGTTGTGGACGCGGAAGCGCAGGCCGGCCACATAGGGCGTCGGCCGCGTGGGATGTTCGATATCGGGAAACAGGGTATCGAGATCGTCGGGCGTGACGAACAGCATCGTCTCCTCGCCGGCGCGCACAGCCACCATGCGGTCCGTGCGTACAGCCGCGCCTGCCCCCACCAGCGCTTCATAGGGCAGTTCCAGCGCCGGCGGATTGTCGGCCGCCACGATCACGCTGACGATCTGCTGCGCGCCATTGGGATGCAGCAGCCAGTCCGGCTTGCGCAGCAGGTCCGGCGTCAGATGCTGGCACAGGAACATCGACAGCTGCGGCGTCGCCTCCGCCGGCAGATGCACCAGGCTGAAGGCGGGCAGCACCGTGCCCTCGGGCAGTTCCAGTTCGCGCTTGAGATCCTGCGGCTCGGACGGGTTGAGGCCCGACGCCTTCAGCTCGGCAACCGCCGCGCTGGCGTCATCGATGCCGAGCACCACCTTGTGCACGCCTGGCCCTTTCGCCTTCAGCAGGTCTTCGACCCCGGCGGTATAGCCGCCCGGCTCGGCAATGCCGAGCAGTTCGTGATAGTTGCGCGCGAACATGATGCAGTAATTGCCGGTGGCCCAGCCGATATGCCGGCCGCGCGGCGTCAGCGTGAAGCCCAGCCGCTGCCAGTTCGCCTTCGCGGCCTCAAGGTCGGTGACGGCATGAACGGTGTGATCCAGGCCGGTGATGTGATGGGCCATGCTACGTCTCTTCCGGCTTAATGCCCGTCGAATTCGCAGAGCGACAGCACCTGCACGCCCAGCGCCTCCAGTTTCTTGCGTCCGCCGAGCTCGGGCAGGTCGACGATAAACGAGCAGCCGACCACGTTACCCTTATGGGCGCGGATCAGCTTGATCGCGGCTTCCGCCGTGCCGCCCGTCGCAATCAGGTCATCGACGATCAGGATATTTTCGTTCGGCTGGATGGCATCGATATGGACTTCCATCGAGTCCGTGCCGTATTCCAGCTGGTATTCCTGGCTCAGCGTCTTCCACGGCAGCTTGCCGCGCTTGCGCACCGGTACGAAGCCGATGGAAAGCTGATGCGCGATGGCGCCGCCCAGGATGAAGCCGCGCGCCTCGATCCCCACGACCTTGTCGATGCGGGTGCCAGCCAGCGGCTGCACCATCTCGTCGACGGTCTTGCGGAAGCCGCGCGCATCCTGCAGCAGCGTTGTGATGTCGCGGAACATGATGCCCGGCTTGGGATAGTCTGGAATCGCGCGAATCTTTTCCTTGATACCCTGCATGGCAGGCGGATCCTTTTCGAATTAAGCTTTCAACACGCGGCCAGCGACCGCATCGAGTTTCTTCAGTACCGTCGGGTCGCGTTTCTCCGGCGCGGTGATCAGTGCCGTATCCAGCACCCGGTCGCAGCCCTGCGGGCAATGCCCAGGCCGGTGCTTCAGATGCGGCACGGCTTTGGCGACCAGCGCCTGACCTTTCTCGGCATTTCCGAGCAGCACCCGGATGACCGCGGCCACATCGACATGGTCATGGTCCGGATGCCAGCAGTCATAATCCGTGACCATCGCCACCGAGGCATAGCAGAGCTCGGCCTCGCGGGCGAGCTTGGCTTCCGGCGCATTGGTCATGCCGATCACGTCGCAGCCCCAGCTCTTGTAGAGGAAGCTTTCCGCCTGGGTGGAGAATTGCGGTCCTTCCATGCACAGATACGTACCGCCGCGCTGCACGGTGATGCCGGCATCCTCGGCAGCCTTCTCCAGTGCATCACCCAGACGGCTGCAGACCGGATGGCCGCAGGAGACATGCGCCACCATGCCGGTGCTGAAGAAGCTCTTCTGTCGCATGAAAGTGCGGTCTATGAACTGGTCGACAATGACGAAGGTTCCCGGTGCCAGATGCTCCTTGAACGAGCCGCAGGCCGAAACCGAAATCACGTCATGGCAGCCGACCCGCTTCAGCGCATCGATATTGGCGCGGTAGTTCACTTCCGACGGCGAATGCACATGGCCGCGGCCGTGGCGCGGCAGGAAAACCAGCTCGGCGCCATCCAGCGTGCCGAACAGCAGCTCGTCGGAGGGATCGCCCCAGGGCGTGGACACCTTACGCCATTTGGTATTCTTCAGCCCGGCCATGCCGTAGATGCCGCTGCCACCCAGCACGCCGATGCGCACCGGGTCGCCCGACTTGGCAACATGCGGCTTCAGGATGCCTGCCGATGCCTTGCCGTGACGGGAAACCGAACGGGCCGCAGCCTTTGCCACGGCGGCGGCAGAAGTGGTCAGTCGGGTCGACTGGCGTTTGGCCGCCGGTTTGCGCGTAGTTTTCTTCACTGCCTTTTTCGCTGCTTTTTTCGCCTTGGCCATGGCAGATCCTCTTGGAATGAAGCGCGCAACGCCGCGCGCGACTTAAGCAAACCACCCCCGCAGGTGCAACAAAAAAGGCCGCCGTTTCCGGCGGCCTTTTCGATGACTGCAGCCGGTGAAGGCTTAGTGCAGCTTGGCCCAGATGCGCTTCTTGGCCATGAAGAACAGGCCTGTCAGCACGATCAGGAATACCATCACCTTGAAGCCCATGCGCTTGCGGTCTTCCAGCTTGGGCTCGGCGGCCCACATCAGGAAGGCGGACACGTCATGCGCCATCTGCTCGACGGTCGCCTTGGTGCCGTCGGCGTAGGTCACCTGGTCGTCGTTCAGCGGCTTGGGCATCGCGATCTGATGGCCCGGGAAATACTCGTTGTAATTCAGGCCTTCACCCAGCGCGAAACCGGCCGGCGCATCCTTGTAGCCAACCAGCAGGGCGCGGAGATAGTCCGGCCCGGCCGCGCGGGCCTTGGCGATCAGCGACAGGTCGAGCGGATAGGCACCGCCGTTGGACGCACGCGCCGCCTTCTCGTTCGGGAAGGGCGACGGGAACTTGTCCTGCGGCAGGCCGGGGCGCTTGAACATCTCGCCGGCATCGTTCGGGCCGTCATCCACCTCGAAGGTGGCTGCCAGCGCCTTCACCTCGGCTTCGTTGAAGCCGAGGTCACGCAGGTTGCGGAAGGCCACATACTTCATGGCATGGCAGGCCGCGCAGACTTCCTTGTACACCTGATAGCCGCGCTGCAGTTCGGCGCGATCGTAGGTGCCGAAGGGGCCGTTGAAGCTCCACTTCTGCGCCGGCGGTGCCACTTCGGCACCGGCAGCCAGAGCAGCCGGTGCAGTGAGGGCGAAAGCCAGGGCAGTGAGGATCGCACGCATCTTCATCGTATTCATGATCCGATCCCCCTTACGCCTTGCTGCCGGTCGCGCCGGGGGCGACATCGCCCTTGAGCACGGCCTCGCTGATGGAGGCTGGCAGCTTCAGCGGCTTCTCGAACCAGCCCACCAGCGGCAGCAGGATCAGGAAATGCGCGAAGTAATACACCGTGCAGACGCGCGCGATGATCAGGTAGTAGCCTTCCGCCGGCTTGCCGCCCGCCCAGGTCAGGCCGACGCAGACGATCAGGAAGATCACATACAGCTGCTTGTAGATCGGACGGAACTTGGCCGACCGCACCTTGCTGGTATCCAGCCAGGGCAGCAGGAACAGGATCAGGATGGCACCGAACATCAGCAGCACGCCGCCGAGCTTGTCCGGGACCGAGCGCAGGATCGCGTAGAACGGCAGGAAGTACCATTCCGGCACGATATGCGCAGGCGTCACCAGCGGGTCGGCCGGAATGTAGTTATCCGGATGGCCGAGGAAGTTCGGCGCGTAGAACAGCCAGAAGCTGAAGAAGATCAGGAAGGCGCCGACGCCCACCGCGTCCTTGACGGTGTAGTACGGATGGAACGGGATGCGGTCCTGCGGGCCCTTGGTGTCGATGCCCAGCGGATTGTTCGAACCATGCTGGTGCAGCGCCAGGATATGCAGCAGCACCACGCCGACGATCACGAACGGCAGCAGGTAGTGCAGCGAGAAGAAACGGTTCAGCGTCGGATTGTCGACGGCAAAGCCGCCCCACAGCCAGGTCACGATCGGATCGCCGACCACCGGGATGGCCGAGAACAGGTTGGTGATCACGGTGGCGCCCCAGAAGCTCATCTGGCCCCAGGGAAGCACGTAGCCCATGAAGGCGGTCGCCATCATCAGCAGGAAGATGATGAGGCCGAGGAACCACAGCAGTTCACGCGGCGCCTTGTAGGATCCGTAATACAGACCGCGGAAAATATGGATGTACACCGCGATGAAGAACATCGAGGCGCCATTGGCATGCATGTAGCGCAGCAGCCAGCCGTAGTTCACGTCGCGCATGATGTGCTCGACGCTGTCGAAGGCCATCGAGGTATGCGGCGTGTAATGCATCGCCAGCACGATGCCGGTGACGATCTGGATCACCAGGCAAAGACCCGCCAGCGAACCGAAGTTCCACCAGTAGTTCAGGTTCTTCGGGGTGGGATACTGCGTCCCGACCATATGGTCGAGCGTGGAGAAGACCGGCAGGCGGTATTCGATCCACTTGACGAGCGGGTTGGCAAAAAAGCCGGAATTGTTGTCAGCCATGGGTGCTGGTCCTTGAGCCTTAACCGATACGGATGCGGGTATCGTTGAGGAAGGCGTATTCCGGAATCGGAAGGTTCGCCGGCGCGGGGCCTTTGCGGATACGGCCCGAAGTGTCGTAGTGCGAACCATGGCAGGGGCAGAACCAGCCGCCGTATTCGCCCTGCTGGCCGAGCGGCACGCAGCCGAGATGGGTGCAGACGCCCATCATGACCAGCCATTCCGGCTTCTTCACGCGATCGACATCCTTGGCCGGGTCCGGCAGCGACGCGGTGTCGTCTTTCTGGGCCTGGGCGATTTCGGCTTCGGTGCGATGGCGCACGAAAACCGGCTTGCCGCGCCACAGGATGGTGACGCTCTGGCCGGCGGCGATCTGGCTCAGATCGACCTCGGTGCTCGACAGTGCCAGCACGTCAGCCGACGGGTTCATCTGATGAATGAACGGCCATGCCGCCGCCGCCGCTCCCACCGCGGCGAAGGCGCCGGCTGCGACGACGATAAAGTCGCGCCGGGTCGGCTCGGTCGTACCGGCCGGTTGGGTCGCTGTCCCTGCCATAGATCCCTCGAAGATAATAAGACTTGGAAACGTGTCGGGATATTTCTCACTATATGTTGGCGAAGTCCAGCACTTAGCCCGACGGATGCGACAGGTTGCCGCAGGGGTCTTGTGGTTGGAATCGCCACGGGAAACCGCGAAAAAACTACCCTCTCTCAAGCCCGTCCAAACACCCGATTCACAAGCGCACCGGAACAGCCATGCGGCTCGCCCTATTCGAACCAGATATCCCGCCGAACCTGGGCACGATTCTGCGTCTCGGCGCCTGCCTCGACACCCCGGTGCATGTGATCGAGCCCTGCGGCTTCCCCTTTTCCGTTCAGGCCGTCCGGCGCAGCGCCATGGATTATCTGGAGCATGCCGAAATTCACCGCCATGACAGCTGGCAGCATTTCCTGGACGAGCGGCAGGCCGGACGCTTTGCCGGACGTCTGGTGCTGATGACCACCAAGGCGGCCATTCCCTATACGGAGTTCCGCTTCGCGCCGAGCGACACTCTTCTCTTTGGCCGGGAGAGCAAAGGCGCGCCCGACTACGTCCATGCCGCAGCCGACGCGCGGCTGCTGATTCCGATCCGGCCCGACTTGCGCTCGATTAATGTCGCCACCGCTGCCGCCATTGTACTTGGCGAGGCACTGCGGCAATGCGATGCCTTCCCGCGTCGCGAGCCCGCCACCAAGGAGTAACCCATGACCGATGCCCCGATCGCCGAACGGCAGCAGCGCGCCCGCGCCTGGTTCGAGTCCCTGCGCGACCGGATCTGCGCCGCCTTCGAAACGCTGGAAGACGATCTGACCGGCCAGCTGAGCGATCACCCGGCCGGACGTTTCGTCCGCACCGCCTGGGATCGTCCCGGCGGCGGCGGCGGCGTGATGAGCGTGATGCGCGGCCGCGTCTTCGAGAAGGTGGGGGTGAACGTTTCCACCGTGCATGGGGAGTTCAGCGAGGAGTTCCGCAAGCAGATCCCCGGCGCCGGTTCCGACGGGCGGTTCTGGGCCTCCGGGATATCTCTGGTGGCGCATCTGCAGTCGCCGAAGGTGCCGGCCGTGCACATGAACACGCGCTTCCTGGTGACCAGCAAGGCCTGGTTCGGCGGCGGCGCCAATCTGACGCCGATGGTCGCCGACGAAACCGACTCCGCCGCGTTCCATGCTGCCCTCAAGGGTGCCTGCGACCGCTTCGACCCCACCTACTACCCCCGTTTCAAGCAATGGTGCGACGAGTATTTCTATCTGCCGCATCGCAACGAGGCCCGCGGCGTCGGCGGCATCTTCTTCGATCAGCTCGATAGCGGCGACTGGGAGCGCGACTTCGACTTTACAAAATCGATCGGCGAATCGTTCCTCGAATCATACCCGGAAATCGCCCGCAAACACCTCGATGAACGGTGGTCGGAGGCAGAGAGAGAGCATCAGCTGGTGCGTCGCGGACGCTATGTGGAGTTCAATTTACTTTACGATCGCGGCACCACATTCGGTCTGAAAACAGGCGGCAACACGGAAGCGATTCTGATGTCGATGCCGCCGACAGTGAAATGGCCGTGAGTGTAAAAACACCAGATTTCATGCGGGTTTTTTAAATGTCTCGTTTTTTTCGAATCATCGCGCGCGTTTTACATCAGCGATGCTTTTTCCTTCGTGCGACGCGCGCGATTCACATCGCGATCTGACTGCGCACTTAACCATTTTTTAAGCGCGCGCAAGATTTAGTGGTTAATACTGTTGCGTTGTGCTACAGATATACCCGTTCGGGAAACATTTCCCGAAAACTTCGTTGCGGTGAAAACCGCACTCTAATCCATGGAGGAGAAACTCATGGCTGCGAAGAAAAAGGCCGCTAAGAAGAAGGTGGCGAAGAAGGCTGTGAAGGCTAAGAAGGCCCCGAAGGCCAAGAAGAAGGCTGCGAAGAAGAAGGCCAAGAAGTAAGGTCTTCGAGTAGCTTTTAGAGTAGTGTCTTGGGC
>JAEYSS010000029.1 GCA_023434425.1 Pseudomonadota bacterium
TCGGCTTCAGCAGTTCGTCGCATTTCAGCACCATGTTCCGGCGCCGCTTCGGCATCAGGCCGTCCGACGTCGGCCGGGGCAGATCCTCGTGAATGGAGATTCACCCGCTCCGATTACCACTGCAGCCGCTCAACAGCTTCGAATGTCAGTTCGCTGCCGTCGCTCATTACAATCACGCCGGAATTATCGGCGCCGAGATTGAACGTGCAATGCGGCGTTGTCGGTCAGCAGCGTGCCGTCTGACAAGGTCACCGTCCAGCCGCCGAAACCCGGGCAGCGCCAGAGCGCAATCACCGCGGAAGCTCTGGAGATGCGCCGAACCCTGACCCAGCAGGGACTGAATTCAAAACTCACCTTCCTCGACATTCAGCGTGAAATGAATCGCGTGCAGGGTGAACTCAGCACTGTAACAAGCAACATCGGCCGTGCCCGCGAGGCAATTGGCGAAGCCGAGCAGCGCCTGGCCGAACTGGATACGCGGCTCTCTGCAGAGGCCATGCGGGAACTGGGCGCGGTGACCAGCGAACTCCGGCAGGTGGAGGAACTGCGCGCCAAGCTGGAGGACCGCGTGGCGCGCACGCAGGTCACCACACCGGTGCATGGCGTGATCAAGGATTCGCGTGCCTACGCATCCGGCGCCGTCATCCAGCCCGGGGGCCTTGTGGCGGAGATCGTGCCGGTCGGACGCGAACTGATCGTCGAGGCGCGGGTCAATCCATCGGACATCGGACAGTTGCGGCCCAGTCAGGCAGTGGCCGTGAAGGTATCGACCTACGACTATGCCCAGTTCGGCAGCGTGCCGGGCCAGCTGGTCCATGTTTCACCCTCGACCTTCCACGGCCCGAATATCGCGCCGTTTTACAAGGCGCTGGTGCGGCTCGACCATAACTATGCCGGCAACGATCCCACTGCCAATCCTCTGCTGCCCGGGATGACGGTATTGGCTGATATCAAGATAGACGAGCGTACCGTGCTCCGCTTCCTGCTTAATCCGGTCTACCGGGCCATCGACACCGCATTTCAGGAGCGTTGATCCGCGCTGTCTTTCCACCGGCAAACGCGCGCCGAACGGCTGCCGATCAGAGAAATAATTTATAAAACAAATACTTAGTCACATTCCTGAATCCCCGGGAACTGTTTCAGTGAAGCTTCGTTTCCCCATCAAGCATGGATGTGGGGGAATGCTCGGATGGTTCATCCAGCTGAGGGCGGGCCAACCCGGTATGGCGGGGCAATGCGGGGAAGCGGTAGGTCAGACCTTGTCCGCCGCCACACCTATGTCAGATGTGTGCTGGACATTTCGGGTGCGCCAGGCACTGGTGGCGCTATTCCCACCACAGCGATCGCGGCTGTCAGATCTTCCGTAAAATACGGCTTGGCGACGACCCGAACGCCGGGATCGGCACTGAAGGCCTTTACGAGATCAGCGTCGCCATATCCGGTCGCCAGCACGATACCCAGGCGCGGCGACAGTGCGCGGAATTCAGCGACCAGACCGTCGCCCTTCATGTCAGGCAATCCCACATCGACCACCGCGCAGAAAATCTCGGCATGCCTCGCGCGGAAAATCTCCAGCGCGCGTTTCCCGGTGCCGGCTTCGTCGACCACATATCCAGCATCCTCAAGCCCCGGCACCATGGCCATGCGGAGCAGCGTTTCGTCATCGACGAACAGAATGCGCTTAGGCGTCATGGCACATACTTCGGTTCTACGGGCCCGAAACGGGACCACGTTCGGGCGGGATCATCATCCAATTACCGACAGCCAGCAATGCATTTCTCCTGGCCCTGACTGTTCCCCGAGCCGCTCGACCGGCCTGCAGATCTGCCGTGGCGCCGCTTTGCCTGCAAGCAGCGCGCTTACAGACTGGAATGGACTATCGATTGCCAGTTGCGCTGTACAGCCTGTGAGAAATCGGCCTTGCACAGGAACCGCGGCGTCTGAGACTGTGTCCCGCGCATTTCGACAAATGGCTCTCTCGCCTGGGCATTTTATCTCGCTCGGCTCACCTGGATGACCTGACATGTCGCAAACAGCAACCCTTCCCGACTCCCAGTCCCGCAATCTCTTGGCCGCCCTGCGCGCGTTCCGACGCGGCGATTTCTCGGTCCGGCTGGCCGATGATCTGACCGGAATCGACGGCGAAATCGCCGCTGCGTTCAACGACGTCGTACAGATGAATGCCATGATGGCGAGCGAGTTCGAGCGGCTCGGCGTCGCGGTCGGCAAGGACGGCAAGATCGGCCAGCGCGGCGATCTGCCGGGCGCCAAGGGCGGCTGGCATTCCTGTGTGAATTCCGTCAATTCGCTGATCGGCGATCTCGTACAGCCGACGATTGAAGTCTCCCGCGTAATCGGCAGCGTGGCGCGCGGCGACCTGTCGCAAACCATGCAACTGGAGATCGACGGCCGGCCCTTGCGCGGTGAGTTCCTGCGCATCGGCAAGACAGTGAATACCATGGTCGGCCAGCTCGGCTCCTTCGCCTCGGAAGTGACCCGCGTGGCGCGCGAGGTCGGCACCGAAGGCAATCTTGGCGGCCAGGCGCGGGTGCGCGGCGTTGCCGGCACCTGGAAGGATCTGACCGACAACGTCAACCTCATGGCCGCCAACCTGACCGGCCAGGTCCGCAATATCGCCGAAGTCACCACGGCGGTGGCCAAAGGCGATCTGTCGAAGAAGATCACCGTGGACGTGAAGGGCGAGATTCTTCAGCTCAAGAACACCATCAATACGATGGTGGACCAGCTTGGCTCCTTCGCCTCGGAAGTGACCCGCGTGGCGCGCGAGGTCGGCACCGAAGGCAAGCTGGGCGGCCAGGCCCGCGTCGAAGGCGTCGCCGGCACCTGGAAGGATCTGACCGATAACGTCAACGCCATGGCCACCAACCTGACCGGCCAGGTGCGTAACATCGCCGAAGTCACCACCGCCGTGGCGCAGGGCGACCTGTCGAAGAAGATCACCGTGGATGTGAAGGGCGAGATTCTCGAACTCAAGAACACCATCAACACCATGGTGGACCAGCTGAACTCGTTTGCCTCGGAAGTGACCCGCGTGGCGCGCGAGGTCGGCACCGAAGGCAATCTCGGCGGTCAGGCGCGCGTCGAAGGCGTCGCTGGTACCTGGAAGGATCTCACCGACAACGTCAACCTGATGGCCGCCAACCTGACCGGCCAGGTGCGCAACATCGCCGAAGTCACCACGGCGGTCGCCACCGGTGACCTGTCCAAGAAGATCACCGTCGACGTCAAAGGCGAAATCCTTCAGCTCAAGGTCACCATCAACACCATGGTGGACCAGCTGAACTCGTTTGCCTCGGAAGTGACCCGCGTGGCGCGCGAAGTCGGCACCGACGGCAAGCTGGGTGGGCAGGCGCGCGTCGATGGCGTCGACGGCACCTGGAAGGATCTGACCGACAACGTCAACATGATGGCGGAAAACCTGACCAACCAGGTCCGCGGCATCGCCGAAGTCGTGACTGCGGTCGCCAAGGGCGACCTCACCCGCAAGCTCGAAGTCGAAACCAAGGGCGAGATCGCCGCACTGGCCGACACGATCAATTTCATGATCGAGACACTGGCGACATTTGCGGACCAGGTGACCAATGTGGCGCGCGAGGTCGGCATCGACGGCAAGCTGGGCGGTCAGGCCAAGGTACCGGGCGCCGCCGGCCTGTGGCGCGACCTGACCGACAACGTCAACCAGCTGGCTGCCAATCTGACCACGCAGGTGCGCGCCATCGCGGAAGTGGCGACGGCCGTGACCAAGGGCGATCTGACGCAATCCATCACCGTCGAAGCTCAGGGCGAAGTCGCCGTCCTGAAGGACAACATCAATGAGATGATCCGCAATCTGAAGGACACGACCCTTAAGAATACGGAACAGGACTGGCTGAAGACCAATCTTGCACGCTTCTCGCGGATGCTGCAGGGCGAGCGCGATCTTAACACGGTGACCAACCTCATCCTCTCGGAGCTGGCACCGCTGGTGAACGCCCAGTATGCGGTATTCTACGTCACCAATCGCGACGACGACGTGGTCACACTCGATCTGGTTGCCTCATACGCAACCGAGCAACAGGCCGAGCTCGCCAAGAAAATCCGTTTGCGCGAGGGCTTGATCGGCCAGTGTGCCGCCGACAAGCGACGCATGCTGCTGTCCTCGGTGCCGCAGCAGTACCTTCGCATCGGCTCGGCGCTTGGCGATGCCCCACCGGCCAGCATTCTCGTTCTGCCCGTGCTGTTCGAAGGCGAAGTGAATGCGGTCATAGAACTGGCCAGCTTCAACACCTTCAGCGATACGCACCAGCTCTTCCTCGACCAGCTGATGGAAAGCATCGGCATCGTGCTGAACACTATCGCCGCAACGATGCGCACCGAGGGCCTGCTGCAGCAGTCGCAGCTGCTGACCCGCGAACTGCAAAGCCAGCAGGAAGAACTTAAAACTACGAATGATCGCCTGGAATTGCAGGCAAAGTCGCTACGCGAGTCCGAAGAGCTGCTCAAGAATCAGCAGGACGAATTGCGCCGCACCAACGAGGAGCTCCAGGAAAAGGCAATCCTGCTCTCGAATGAGAAAAAGCAGGTCGAAGCCAAGAATATCGAAATCGAAATGGCGCGCAGCGCTGTGGAAGAAAAGGCCGAACAGCTGGCGCTGACTTCGAAGTACAAATCAGAATTCCTGGCCAATATGTCGCACGAACTGCGCACGCCGCTGAACAGCCTGCTGATTCTCAGCAAACTTCTGTCCGACAACCCGGATGGCAACCTGACCGAAAAGCAGACCGACTTCTGCCGCACCATACACGCCGCCGGGTCGGACCTTTTGTCGCTCATCAACGACATTCTTGATCTGTCCAAGATCGAGTCCGGCACCGTGACTCTCGATGTGGGCGACCTGCCTCTTGAGCATCTGCGGATGCATATGGAGCGCACCTTCACGCAGATCGCCAACGATCGCAAACTCAGCTTCAATATCAAGTTCGACAATGTGCCGACCACCATCCGCACCGACGAGAAGCGACTGCAGCAGGTGGTCATGAACCTGCTGTCCAACGCGTTCAAGTTTACGCATGAGGGCAGCGTCACGCTGGCGGCGACGGTGATTCCGCACAACTGGTCCGCTTCGCACCGGCTGGGCAATGTCACCAGCCCTGCCCTGGCGATTTCCGTCATCGACACAGGCATCGGCATTCCTGATGACAAGCAGCGTCTGATCTTCGAGGCATTCCAGCAGGCCGACGGCACCACCAGTCGGAAATACGGCGGTACTGGCCTCGGCCTCTCGATCAGCCGCGAAATAGCGCGCCTGCTGGAGGGCGAGATTCAGGTCTCCAGCACGCCCGGCAGAGGCAGCACTTTCACGCTGTATTTGCCGCTCGACTTCCAGCCCGCCGTCGAGCAGCATCATTTCACCCGCTCGCCGGCCCGTTACGTCAACAGCGGTGCGGATGCCGGCCTCGCCCTGCTTGCCCCGATCGAAATCGATGACGATCGCGATCGCCTGCAGGCCGGCGATCCGGTCGTTCTTGTGGTGGAGGACGATCTTGGCTTCGCCTCGATTCTGCTCGATCTCGTCCGCGAGAGAGGCGCCAAGGGTATCGTCGCGACGACCGGCGCCGGTGTTCTGGCGCTGGCAAAGCGTTATCAGCCAAATGCCATCACGCTGGATGTCGGCCTGCCGGACATGGATGGCCTTGCGTTGCTCGATCTGCTGAAACGCGACCCCACGACACGGCACATCCCCGTTCACATGATTTCCGGCGACGATCTGCAGGTCGGCGGATTGCTGCTGGGCGCCCATGGCTTTACCGGCAAGCCGGCGGATCGGGACGCGCTGCTGGCCGCGCTGGAGGAGATCAGCCGCTACTCGCAGCATCGCACACGGTCGCTGCTTCTGTTCGATCAGAATGCGGCCCATTCCGAAGCGACCGCGAAGATGGTGCAGACTGCGGACATCAATGTCACTGTAGCCTCCTCGAAAGCGGGCCTCGCAGCCTGCTTCGAAGCCATGAAACCGGACTGCATAGTTGTTGACGCAGCGTCTTTCGACGATGAGTCAGCGGAGATCGTGCGGCAGTACCGGGAGCGTCAGGGACACGACCATATTCCCGTGATCGTCTACTCGGATCAGGTGCAGTCGGCGGCCGCAGACGGCTCGCGCTCCGTACGGAACGATCTGTTGCTGGAAGCCAAGGGCAAAGGTGAACTGCTCAAGGAAACATCGCTGTTCCTGCATCAGGCCCTCAGCGGTATGACGACCGATCAGCGCAGCCTGATCGGCCAGATTCGCCAGAAGGATCCGGTTCTCCGAGGGAAGAAGGTGCTGATTGTCGACGACGATATCCGCAATATCTTCTCGCTGACCAGCGTTCTGGAACAGCATGACGTGCGCGTTATCTACGCCGAAAGCGGTCGCGATGGCGTCCAGATCCTGCTGAACGAGCCTGATATCGATATCGCCCTGATCGACATCATGATGCCGGATATGGATGGCTACCAGACGATGGGGGTTATCCGTCAGCATGAGCAATTGCGCGGCTTGCCACTGATTGCCGTCACGGCGAAGGCCATGAAGGGAGACCGGCAGAAATGCATGGAGGCGGGCGCATCGGACTATATTTCGAAGCCTGTCGACGTCGACCATCTGGTCTCCCTGCTGCGGGTGTGGATGCTGCGTCGCCAGATTCATGCGATGGCCGGTGAGTGACTGGTGATGTGATGCAGGATCAGGCATCCCCTCAGGCTGAATCCGTCATGCTGTCTCCCGGCGATGCTGGCCTGACGTCGGGCGACAACACGTCCGAGAAGGCAAAAATTCTCATCGTCGACGATGACGAACGGAATCTGACCGCCCTTCAGCTGATTCTGGAGGAATTGGACGAGGAGCTGGTTTTCGCGCGCTCCGGTGAGGAAGCGCTTCGTTATCTGCTGCATAACGAATGCGCGCTGATCCTGATGGACGTCCTGATGCCGGGCATGGATGGCTACGAAACGGCCGGCCTGGTCCGAAATCGGGAACGGTCACGTCACATTCCGATCATTTTTCTGACCGCGGTGAGCCGCAACGAGGTTCACGAATTCAAGGGTTACACGGCCGGCGCCGTCGACTATGTGTTCAAGCCCATCGAGCCATTTATCCTGCGGTCCAAAGTCGCCGTTTTCGTCGACCTCTACAAGAAAACCCGCGAGATCAGCCATAAGGTCGAGCAGGAACGCCGGCTGCTGCAGGAGAACCAGCAGGCGCAGGCCAGCCGTCTCGCAGCGGAAATGGCCTTGTTGCGGGCGGAGGAAGGCCAGGCGCTGATCCTCCGCTCGCTACCGATCGCACTGTATGCCATGCCCGCCGACAATCCGTTTGAGGCGCGACTTAAGATCAGCGAAACCGTGCAGGGACCATCGGGATTCGCGGCAGACTGCTTCCTGGAGCCCGGCTTCTGGTTTCAGCGGATTCATCTCGACGACCAGGCGCAGGTCCGGCAACTCTTTGAGCGCCTGCCCGAGAGCGGCAGCTGCGTGATGGAATATCGTTGGCTTTGCGCCGATGGCACGATACGGCATTTCCTCAATCATGCTGTCTATCTGACGCGCGGCGATGAAGCCGCCCCCGAGATTGTCGGCAGCTGGCTGGATGTCTCCGAGCGCCGGATGCTCGAACAGCAGGCCGTCCACGGGCAGAAGATGGATTCGCTGGGTCGTTTGACCGGCGGCATAGCGCATGATTTCAACAACATGCTGACAGTGGTGATCTCCAGTCTGGACCGGATGCGTCGCGCGATTGAGCCGGGAAGTCCCGTTGTGCGGAATATTGATCTGGCATTGAACGGCGCGCTGCGCTGCGCCGACCTGACCAAACGGCTGCTGTCTTTCGCCCGTCATCAGCAGCTTGAACCGCGGCCACTCGATCTGAACGCCCTGGTGAGCGACACCGAGGTCATTCTGCGCCGGTTGATCAGCGACATGATCTTCCTGGATGTCCTGCGCGCCCCGGGTCTCTGGCCCGTTTACACCGATCCGATTCAACTCGAATCTGCATTGGTCAATCTCGCCATCAACTCACGCGATGCCATGCCGGATGGCGGTCACCTGACCGTTGAAACCAGCAATGTCGTCATCAAGGCAGCGGCAGGCAGCGATGTTCCGGCGGGCGAGTATGTATCGCTGCGCGTCACCGATACCGGTATCGGTATCCCGGCGGCTCATATCGATAAGGTTTTTGAGCCGTTTTTCACCGCCAAGGAAGTCGGCAAGGGAACTGGCCTCGGTCTCAGCATCATCTATAGCTTCGTGCGCCAGTCCGGCGGTTATATCCGGCTGAGCAGCAAGGTCGGCGAAGGCACGACAATCCAGATCCTGCTGCCCCGCCACCTCGCTGCCCACGACCCGAAGACCGAGGAGGCGCCTGCTGTCGATATGCCGAAGGCGCAGGCTGGCGAACAGATTCTCGTGGTCGAGGACGACCCGGCGGTGCGCGTTGCCGTCTCGACCTTCCTGCATGATCTTGGATATGCCGTGATCGAGGCCGACAATGGTGAACAGGCCATTGCGACGCTGAAGGGATGTGAGGACGTAACACTGGTTTTCTCGGATATTGCCATGCCAGGTGCGTTCAACGGCTATCAGCTCGCAGCGGAAGTTGCATCACTCTACCCCGAACTGCCGATCCTTCTGACATCCGCCAATGCCGGCGGCGTCACGAATGGCGCACAACACACGAACACATGGCCGTTTCTTCAAAAGCCGTATCGCAATGTCGATCTTGCTGTCGCCATACGGCAGGCCATCGGCGGGAAACCGCAGATCGACGCCCGCGGCTGATCTGACCGTTGTCCGCCATCGGCTGGGCGATCAACGGAAATTTCGGCCATCGGGGAATGTCTCCATCACTTTGCGGATATCGCGCGCTCTGGCTGCAGACGGATCGCGCAGCGGCCTCTTCACCTCATCGGCCGGCGACAGCATCGCGCTGAACTCATTTTCCCAGTCGATCTCGCCCAGTTCGGTCAGATAGACCGTCCCGTCCATGATACGCTCCGCCACGACATGCGCCACCGTGCTTTCGCGCTGCAACCGCCCTTCCACAATCATCAGGCGCCCGCCCAGCACTTCGCGGCGATAAGTGTCAAATACCCGCGGCCAGATGATGATGTTGGAATCGCCGGTTTCGTCCTGCAGAGTGGCAAAGATCACGCCCGCGCCCGTACCCGGTCGCTGGCGCACCTGTACCAGACCGCCAATCCGGATCCGCCGGTTCGGCGGCACGGTCTGCAATTCTTTCGCCGTCACCAGGCCAAGCTGGCGCAGCCTGGGACGGAGCAGCGCCAGCGCATGCGGTCTCAGCGAGAGCGAGTTGCTGCGGAAATCCTGCAGGACATTCTCTCCGGTGGTGAGCCGTGGCAGATTGGCGTCCTCCTCGCGGTCATCCAGCGCTGCCGGGGGCGCGTTGCTGCCGCGTGGCTGGGCTGCGACATAGTCGAATAGCGGCAGCGCGCCGTCATTCAGGCCCTTGATGGTCCACAGGGCCGAGCGGCGGTCGAGTCCGAAGGAACCGAAGGCATCGGCGCGTGCCAGCCGCTCGAGCGCGGCGACCGGCAGTTGCGTGCGTCGCCAGAGATCGTGGATGCTGTCATAGCGCGCGCCGCGCATCTCCACGATCTGCCGGGCGTCGTCCTCCCGAAAGCCCTTGATCTGGCGGAAGCCGAGCCGCAGCGCATGGCCATGCCGGCTGGCATGCGGCTCGAGCACATGATCCCAATGACTGTAATTCACGTCTATCGGCCGCGCCTCGACCCCGTGATCCTGCGCATCGATCACCAGCCGCGAGGACGAATAGAAACCCATCGGCTGTGCATTCAGGATCGCGGCGGCGAAGGCCGCCGGATAATGACATTTCAGCCAGGAGGAGACATAGGCCAGGATGGCGAAGCTGGCAGCATGGCTTTCCGGGAAACCGTAATCGGCAAAACCCTTCAGCTGCGAGAAGATATTCTCGGCAAATTCCTGGCTGTAACCATTGGCCAGCATGCCGGTGATCAGCTTGTCGCGATACTGGCCGATGGTGCCGGTGCGTTTGAAGGTGGCCATGGCCCGGCGCAAACCATCGGCTTCGCCCGCGGTGAAACCGGCGCAGACCATGGACAGTCGCATCGCCTGCTCCTGGAACAGCGGCACACCATGGGTCTTCTCCAGAACCGCCCGCAATTCCGGCTTTTCGTAGCGCCTGAGACTCGGATCTTTGCGCCGCTGCAGATAAGGATGCACCATATTGCCCTGGATCGGCCCGGGCCGCACGATCGCCACCTCGACGACGAGATCATACAGATTGCGCGGCTGCAGCCGCGGCAGCATGCTCATCTGCGCCCGGCTTTCGATCTGGAACACGCCGATCGTGTCGGCCCTGCAGATCATATCGTAGGTCGCCTCGTCATCCTGCGGCACGGTATGCAGCTCGTAGCGCTTGCCGTAATGCCGCTCCACCAGATCGAAGCATTTGCGAATACAGGTGAGCATGCCGAGCGCCAGCACATCCACCTTTAGCAGGCCAAGCTCCTCAAGGTCGTCCTTGTCCCATTGCACGACTGTGCGGTCGGCCATGCGGGCATTCTCGACCGGTACCAGATCGGCCAGCGGCCCGTTGGTGATGACAAAACCACCGACATGCTGGCTGATATGGCGCGGAAAACCAACCAGCTCGTTCGCCAGCTGCACGGTCAGGCGGATCAGCTTCGAGTCCGGATCGATACCGGCATCGCGCAGCGCCGCGGCAGAATAGCGCTCCTTGCTCCACCAGTGCAGCGTCTTGGAGATCTGGGCGATCGCATCCATCGACAGGCCGAGTGCTCGACCCACGGTGCGTAAAGCAAGCTTGGTGCGGAAGCTGATCACGGTCGCCGCAATGCCGGCGCGGTCGCGGCCGTATTTCTCGTAGATATACTGGATCACCTCTTCGCGGCGCTCGTGTTCGAAATCGATATCGATATCGGGCGGTTCGGCACGCTCGGCCGAGATGAAGCGTTCAACCAGAAGATCCTGCCTTTCCGGATCGACCGACGTGACCCCCAGGCAATAACAGATCACCGAATTCGCCGCCGAGCCGCGACCCTGGCAGAGAATCCCGCGTTCTTCTCGGGCATAGCGCACGATGTCGTGTACGGTAAGAAAATAGGCAGCGTAGTTCAGTTTTTCCACCAGTTGCAGTTCATGTTCGATCTGGCCACGCACCTTGGGCGGTATGCCGTTCGAAAAGCGGGTTTGCGCGCCGAGCCAGGTCAGGCGCTCCAGTTCGGCCTGCGGCGTGACGCTGTTGCCTTTGCTTTCTTCCGGATAGACGTATTTCAGTTCGGACAGTGAAAACCGACAGCGCGAAGCCACCTCCAGCGTACGCGCCAGCGTCTGCGGATGATCCCGGAACAGTTCGGACATCTGCCCGGCCGGCTTGAGATGCCGCTCGGTATTGCTTTCGGCACGCAGCCCCAGCTGTTGCACCGTGCATTTATGCCGGGTGGCTGCCAGCACATCCTGCAGCCGGGCGCGTTCCGGATGGTGATACAGCACATCGTTGAGCGCCAGCAGCGCCACACCCTGCTGCTCTGCCAGTTTTGCCCAGAGATCGAGACGCTGGCGGTCGCGACCGCGCAGCAGATTCGAAATGCCAAGCGAAAGATTGTCGCCGATACGGCTGCGCAGATCCTGCAGTCGGGCGATGAAAGCCGCATCGGGACGCTCCGGCGCCAGAAGCACCACCTGCTGGCCTTCGATCCGGTCGATGAAATCCACCCAGTAAAGCAGGCATTCGCCTTTGGGCATGCGCCGGCGGCCGAGTGAGATGAGCTGGCTGAGTCGGCTGTAGGCGGCCAGTCCGGTCGGCAGGCAGAGCAGCGAAGGCGCATCGGCGAAATCGAGCTGCGCGCCGATGATCAGCTGTATATCTGCATCTTTCGCGGCGCTGTGCGCACGCACCACGCCGGCGAGCGTGTTGCGATCGGTGATCGCAATGGCTTTCAAGCCGAGACTGGCGGCCTGCTGCACCAGTTCCTCGGCATGGCTGGCGCCTTCCAGGAAGGTGAAATTCGAGAAGCAGTGCAGTTCGGCGTAAGCAGTCATGCGAAGAAGCCATGCACGAACCAGGTCTGCGCCGAACGATAGAGCCAGTACCGTCGACCGGCCTCATCCTCGACCTGGAAATAATCCCGCTGCGTCGGCTCCATGCCATCCTGCATCCATTCGCCACGGATGCGTTCTGGGCCGATCGCCAGCGCGATGCTGCGCCGCAGACGCCGCCAGGTAAATGCCGTGCCATCGCCGGCCATCTCGATGCTTTCCGGCTGGATCAGCCGCAGCGGGCGCTGCTCGAGTTCCGGCATCGGGTTGTTGCTGCGTGCCATCGGTGGCAGTCGCGCAATGGAATGCTCCGGCATATGGCGCGACAGCGGTTCGAAGCGGAAAACGTTGCCGCTTCCCAGTCGCGCCTGCAGCCGGTCGATGAACTGCGCATGGTTGCTGACGCTGCCCCCTTCGCCATCCGGCGCCTCCAGCGCAGCCTGTTCGGCCGAGAAAGGATCGGCGCGCACTGCCTCAAGGATAAAGGCTTCGAAGCCAAAACCGGGCATCAGTCCGTCCAAAGACTGGCGGAACAGGCGGGCGAGATGCTGCGGCTTGCGGCTGGGATAAGACGTGCCGATCTGCAGACTCTGTACATCGCCATCGACGCGATAGGCATGCAGCGCCAGTTGCCGCGCGCCGCGCTGTTCGCGCTCCAGCAGCGTGCACAGCGCCTGCAGCAGCCGATCCAGCACGGCATCGATCGTCTCGCGGGTGAGCACCGGCTCGGGCAGCGTGACATGGCTGCGCCAGGGCGAGGGCTGCCGGCGCGGCGAGATCGGCTCGGTCTGTCGGCCGGCCAGGCAATCCAGCCGTTCGATCAGATGCGGCCCGAACCGCTGCGCCAGCGGGGCGCGCGGCCGGTTGGCAAGGTCGCCGATGGTCTTCAGACCCAGGCCCTGCAGCGTCTCGGCCATCTGCTCCGGGATACGCAGCGCCTTGACCGGCAGCGGATGCAGGAATTCCAGCGCCGCCGGCCGGCCCGGCAGCGGCCCGCCCTCGCCATGCCGCGCCCAGGCCCAGGCGGCGGCGGGTGTATCGGCAATGGCCATGCGGTGGCCGAGCTGCAGGCGGCGGAAGGCCTGCGCCATCTGGTCGAGCATCGCCATCTCGCCGCCGAAAAGATGCGGCACGCCGCTGACATCGAGGATCAGGCCATCGGTGCCGTCGACGGCAACCCAGGGCGAATAGCGGCCGCACCAGTCGGCCAGCCGCTGCAACGCCGCGATATCGGCGTCAGGATCGGCCGGTGCGGTGAGCAGCGCAGGCACCAGCGCCATGGCATCGGCCAAAGTCATGCCGATACAGATGCCCATTTTCTGCGCCACCAGATTGGCCGCGTAAATGCGCGCGGTATTGGCTGCGGTGACGACCAGCGCAAACGGCCCGGTGGCCGGGCTACGCTGCCGCGCTTTCAGCCGGTCGGTGGCCCAGCGCGGCAACCAGACGGAAAGATAACGACGCATCATCCCACCTCAATATCCAGCTGCCGCCGGCTTCGGCGCCACGGCAGCGTTCCAGCATCACCCGCCAGGCCACGCGGCAATCTTTGCTGCGCGCCGGTTCGATCCGCCATCGCGTCAGCGCCGCCGAGGTCTGACGCCGACGGCGGATGATGAAGCCGATATTGCCGCTGGCTTCCGCGGCAAGTTGCAGACGTTTGGTTTCGGTCAGATCGGCATCCTCGACTTCGGCCACCACGGCGCCGATGCCGGTCTCGCGCAAAGCTTCCTCAGCGGCCCAGAGCCGGTCGTCGTCGCGTCGCGCGCGCGCCACGACCAGCCGTTTGTGATCGAGGCCAAGCTGATTCAGACCCGGCGCAAACAGATCGGCATAAGGCGTCACCCAGAGT
>JAEYSS010000037.1 GCA_023434425.1 Pseudomonadota bacterium
ACCAGCAGAAGGGGCAGAAAGCGTTGCATGGGTTCGATGACCGCTGCGATTTTTATGACGAGGACGGAACGGATTTTATTCTGTTGGGCGGTCCATACCCCTTCCTGCGCAGCGTCGCCGCGGAGGAAGGGGTCGGATGCCATTTACGGCAGAGACTTAGTTGGTGAGAGCCGCGTATTTCGGCTTCTCGCAGTTGCCGCAGACCCAGGGGAAGGTCCAGTCGGCGGTCAGCTTGGCGCTTTCCGGGATGTATTTCGACCAGGCGTCGGCCTTCACCGGGCCCTTGGTCTGCCACACCGTGTTAAACTGGCCGTCGGGGCGGATTTCGCCGATCAGCACCGGCTTGGACAGGTGATGGTTGGTATTCATCACCGAGGTGAAGCCCGAGGGAGCCTTCACCTTCTGGCCATACATGGCCTGACGCACGGCATCGACCTGCGTGGTGCCGGCCTGCGCAACCGCCTGGGCCCACATCTTGAAGCCGATATAGGTGGCTTCCATCGGGTCGTTGGTGACGCGCTTGTCGTTCTTGATGAAGGTCTTCCACTGCTTGATGAAGGCATCGTTGGTCGGGTTCTTCACCGACTGGAAGTAGTTCCAGGCCGCCAGATGGCCGACCAGGTTCTTGGTGTCGATGCCGGCGAGTTCTTCCTCACCGACCGAGAAGGCCACCACCGGAATATCGGAAGCCTTGATGCCCGCATTGGCCAGTTCCTTGTAGAACGGCACGTTGGCGTCGCCGTTGATGGTCGAGACCACGGCGGTCTTCTTGCCTGCCGAGCCGAACTTCTTGATGTCGGCAACGATGGTCTGCCAGTCGGAATGACCGAACGGCGTGTAGTTGATCATGATGTCTTCCTGCTTCACGCCCTTGGACTTCAGGAAGGATTCGAGGATCTTGTTGGTGGTGCGTGGATAGACGTAGTCGGTGCCGGCCAGAACCCAGCGCTTCACTTCGCCGCCGTCCTTGCTCATCAGGTATTCCACCGCCGGGATCGCCTGCTGGTTCGGCGCCGCACCGGTGTAGAACACGTTCTTCGAGCTTTCCTCGCCCTCATACTGGACGGGGTAGAACAGCATGCTGTTGAGCTCTTCGAAAACCGGCAGCACCGACTTGCGGCTCACCGAGGTCCAGCAGCCGAACACCACCGAGACCTTTTCCTTCGAAATCAGTTCGCGCGCCTTTTCGGCGAATAACGGCCAGTTAGAGGCCGGATCGACCACGACAGCCTCGACCTTCTTGCCGAGCAGGCCACCCTTCTTGTTGATGTCGTCGACCATCATCAGGACAGTGTCCTTCAGGGTCGTCTCCGAGATCGCCATGGTGCCGGACAGCGAATGCAGGACGCCGACCTTGATCGTGTCCTGCGCCAGGGCCGGCGCACTGCCGACGGCGACTGCGCCCAGCATGGCGCCTGCCGCGGCCATCGTCCGCATAAACTTGGTCATTGAGACTTCCTCTCCTGCTTGGGCCGAGCCCCCCAGGCCGGCCTGACAGGAAAGGAATGGCAAGGAGTGTGCCAAGCGGGCCATGCCGCGGCGGCATGGCCCGATAGCGCAGGTAATTCGCTGATTCCGCACCGCAATATGACAGGGAGGAAGGTTATCCACCGGCGCGATTCAAACTTTGGTCGATACGCAATCACCGGGCGCCGCTGCGCGTTATTTAGGCATGATTCTCTTAAAAAATGGGCAGAGATTAAAATATAGGCGGTGCCGTGCGCCACCGAATGAGTCAGATGACTCAAATCGAGTCAGAACCTCCAGAGCCGCGGCATGGCGGGCCGCAGGCCGAGTCCGCCGCGCAGTTCCGACCACAGACGGGCAAACTGCCGGCGCAGCCGCGCGGCATCGGCATCCAGCAGACGGGCCAGCAGCAGGCCGTCGATCACGGTGGCACCCCATTGGCAGCCGGACTCATGATCGGCCAGGTCGCGCAGACGGTCGCGCGCGCCGGCCGCATCCGGCACCTGACAGAGGATCAGCGCCTGCGCCGTCGCGCCGGCAAAACCGGCGGGATGATCCAGCGCAGCCGTGATGTCGCCCTCCAGCCGCGTCGCATCGGTCCAGACCAGGCGGCCGTCACGCCGAACCTGCCAGCGGTCGAACAGGCTGCCGGTGGCAAAGCGTTCGCCGCGCGCGATTCGGCCGAAGACGGTGATATCGCCGGCCAGCAGCCGGCTGCCGGCTGCGAGCGAGACTGCGATACGCCGATTCAGGCGCGCGCCGTCGAACAGGATCATTTCCTGCGGCAGCCATTCCAGCGCGGCCCCGGCCGCGACGTCCAGCGACAGATCGAGTTGCGCCACACTGTCGTCGGGCGAGCGGTAGATCTTTTCGGCGGCCTGCGGCGTGCAGAGCGCGACCGCATCGGCATCGACCGTGACGGAAAGTTTCAGCCGGTCGCCGCCGGTCAGGCCGCCAGCCGTGGTGATCAGCACGGCGGTGACCGGCTCGCCCGGATCGGGCGACGGCAGCAGCGCGCGGCAGGGATCGGACTGATACAGGTCGGCCAGGCGCGTCACGCCGCCATCCTCTGCGGCGGCAAAACGCAGGGTGAGCGCACCATTGGCGCGCTGCAGGCGCTGGGCCGTTGCCGCTGTCACCCGATGCTCCTCTATCCAATACGAAACGGGGCCCCATCATGGATGGAGCCCCGCAGGTAAAGCAAGTGACGGTGAAAATCGCTCAGACGACTGTCGCGTGGCGTTCGATGCAGGTCTTCAGCACCGCATCGGCATCCTTCTTCCACCAATTATTAGCCGACATGATCTCGACCTCGCAGAAGCCGTCATAACCGACGCCTTCGACCATGGCGCGGATCGCCGGAATATCGATCACGCCGTCGCCCATCATGCCGCGATCCAGCAGCAGATCCGTGGTCGGCACCAGCCAGTCGCAGACATGGAAGGCCAGCACGCGCTTGCTCGCCCGCCTGATCTGCGCCGCCAGGGTCGGATCCCACCAGACATGATAGACATCGACGGCGACGCCGAGATGCCGGTCGTTCGGACCGGACCCCAGCGCATCGCAGATATCCAGCGCCTGCGCCACGGTGTTCACGCAGGCGCGGTCGGCGGCATACATCGGATGCAGCGGCTCGATGGCGAGCGGCACATTCGCCGCTTTGGCATGTTCCAGCACGGCGGCGATGCCGTCCTGCACCTGCTGCCGCGCGCCGGCAAGGTCGCGAGACCCGGCCGGCATGCCGCCGACCACCAGCACCAGGCACTGGGCGCCAAGTGCCGCCGCATCGTCGATGGCGCGCTTGTTGTCCTCGATCGCCGCCTGACGTCCGGCCGCAGCCGCGGCCGGGAACATGCCGCCACGGCAGAGGCCGGTCACGGTCAGGCCGACCTCGCGGATATGCTTCGCGGCCTTCGCGGTCGTGTACTCCGCCAGCTTGTCGCGCCAGGGCGAAATGCCGGTGATGCCATGCCGCGCGCAGCCCTCGATACATTGCTGCAGCGACCACTGCTCTTTCACCGTGGCGGTGTTGATCGAGAGAGGACCTGGCTTACTCATGCTGCGATTCCATGCGTCGCCATCACCGCCTTCATGCGGCTGGCCGCGCGCTCCGGATCGCTCAGCAGCCCGGCCGCATCGGCGAGACGGAACAACTCAGCCAGATGCTGGGCAGACCGCGTGCTCTGCTGGCCGCCGACCATGACGAAGTGATCCTGATGGCCATTGAGATAGGCCATGAAGACCACGCCGGTTTTGTAGAAACGCGTCGGCGCCCTGAAGATATGGCGCGACAGCGGCACGGTCGGGGCGAGAAGTTCATGGAAAGTCTTTTCGTCGCCGCGCGTCAGCGCGCCGAGGGCCGCCGCAGCGGCCGGCGCGATGGCATCGAAAATGCCGAGCAGCGCGTCGGAATAGCCTTCACTGTCGCCGGCAATCAGTTCGGCATAGTTGAAGTCGTCGCCGGTATACATCCGGACTCCTTTGGGGAGTTTCCGGCGCATGACGATTTCCTTGTCCTTGTCGAGCAGGGAAATCTTGATGCCGTCGACCTTGGCGGCATTGGCATTGATGACGTCGAGGCAGGTGTTCATCGCCGCCATATGGTCGGCATTGCCCCAGTATCCGGTCAGCGCGGGATCGAACATTTCGCCCAGCCAGTGCAGGATCACCGGCTGCTTCACTTGACTGAGAATGCGGCTGTAGACCTTCGCATATTCGTCCGGCGATTTCGCCGCGGCGGTGAGCGCGCGGCTCGCCATCAGGATGATGCGACCGCCGAGCTTCTCGATGGCGCCGCACTGTTCCTCATAGGCGGCGATCACCTTGTCGATGGTGACATCCGGCCCCGGCGCCAGATGATCGGTGCCGGCACCTGACGCCACGACGGCGCCCGGCACGTCTTTCGCGGCGTCGAGCGATCGGCGCACCAGGTCCAGCGCGTCCGTCCAGTCAAGACCCATGCCGCGCTGGGCGGTGTCCATAGCTTCCGCCACGCCGAAGCCGAGCGACCAGAGATGCTGCCGGAACGCTATCGTGCGGTCCCAGTCGATGGCGGGAGTCAGCCAGGGATCATGCTCGGCCAGCGGATCCGCCACCACATGCGCCGCCGCAAAGGCGACGCGGCTGAAGGGTGGCTTCGCCGCCGGGAAGGCCTTGGGCATCTTCAGTGTATAGGGCGCCAGCTTGCCGGCACCGGCAGGCAGGATGAGCGTCGTCATGTGCTTACGCCTTCAGCCAGTTAAACTTTCAACTCGGGCAGGTCGATCCAGCGCCGCTCCTTCCAGCTTTTCAGGCCGGCTTCGGCGAGCTGCACGCCCTTGGCGCCTTCCAGCAGCGTCCACTTGAACGGTTCGTTGTCGACCAGATGGCGGATGAACATTTCCCACTGGGCGCGGAAGCCGTTCATGTAGACCTGGTTGTCGGGGACGTCCTGCCAGGTGTCGAAGAAATCGATGGTCTGCGGCACGTCGGGATTCCACACCGGCTTCGGCGTGTTGACGCGCGCCTGGGTGCGGCAGCTGGTCAGTCCGGCGACTGCCGAGCCCAAGGTGCCGTCGACATGGAAGGTGACGAGATCGTCGCGTCGCACGCGGGTGACCCAGGAGGAGTTGATCTGTGCGATCACACCGCTCTTGAGCTGGAAGGTCGCGTAAGCTGCATCATCGGCATCGGCCTTGTAAGGCTTGCCGTTCTCGTCCCAGCGCTTCTTGATATGCGTTGCGCCGAGGCAGGACACGCTCTCGACCTCGCCGAACAGGTTGTCGAGCACGTAGCGCCAGTGGCAGAGCATGTCGAGGATGATGCCGCCGCCATCCTTGTAGCGGTAGTTCCACGACGGACGCTGCGCCTGCTGCCAGTCGCCCTCGAAGACCCAGTAGCCGAACTCGCCGCGCACCGACAGGATCTCGCCGAAGAAGCCGCTGTCGATCAGCATCTTGATCTTCTGCAGGCCAGGCAGGAACAGCTTGTCCTGCACCACGCCATGCCTGATCTTGTATTTCTTCGCGGCCTTCACCAGATCGAGCGCGACCGAGAGCTTCTCGGCGGTCGGCTTCTCGCAATAGACATCCTTGCCGGCCGCCATGGCTTTTTTCAGCAGGCCGGCACGGGCCTGCGTGGTGGCGGCATCGAAGAACAGCGTGTCGTCCTTATTTTTAAGCGCGGCATCCAGATCGTCGGTATAGCGGTCGATGCCATGCGCCTTGGCCAGACGCGCCACCTTGTCGAGGTTGCGGCCGACCAGGATCGGATCTGGCATCACGCGGCGGCCATTCTTCAGCACCACGCCGCCATCCTTGCGGATCGCGCAGATCGACCGGATCAGATGCTGGTTCATGCCCATGCGTCCGGTAACGCCGTTCATGATGATGCCGAGGCGGATATCCTTGCTCATGCTGTCTTGTCCTTCTTCAAATCTTCACGTCTTCATGGGGGCAAGATTGCCCCAATCTGGTTCGGCGCCCGAGCCGAAGGCTGCAGCATCCATGACGCTGCGCAGGTCGAGATTGCCGTTGCGGATGGTGAGGCGCACGCGGCCGCTTTGCGGGTCGCGGTGATAGAGGTCCGGGTGGGATGCAAGGAAAGCGTCTTGCTCGGCCTGCGGCGCCATACCGAAGCCGTCGACGTAATGATGGCCGTTACGCTCGACATCGCTCAGGCCCAGCGCGGCGACCAGTGCGAGATCCTGCTGCACGGCCAGGCCGGCCTGACAGGTGAGATCCTCGCCGGTGATAAAGTACCCCTGACCCCAGCTGGCACAGCGCGCCGCATTCAGGATGGCGCGATAGACGCCCTTGCAGGTCTTGGATGAAATGCCGCGATAGCCGAGCGCACGCGCCTGCGGGAAGACGTCGTAATCGGCATCGGATTCGTCGATGATCAGGGGGATTTCGGCGGCGAGCCTGTCTACCGGCTGCGCCAGCGCAGATGCGCGTTTGATCGGCTGCTCGATATAAAGGATCGAAGAGATCAGCCGGCGCAGCATGCGGTCGTCCTTCATCGCGGCCCAGAGCGCGGCGATGCCGGTGACGTCGTCATACTGTTCGTTGCCGTCCAGGCTGGCGCGATAGGGGTCGCTCGACCGGTCCAGCACCGCGGCGATGCCCTGCAGCCGCGCGAGGTCGGACTCGACATTGCCGCCGACCTTCAGCTTGAACCAGCGATGGCCATATTGCGCCACCGCGCCTTCCAGACTCTCCGGCAGGCCATCGTTCAGCCGCGGTACGGCGACATCGCTGTCGCGCAGCGGATCGATCAGGCCGACGGTATGGCGGGCGGCAATGTGGCGCACGGTTTTCAGTCCGCCGAGCCAGCCGTTGAGATCGAACCCGGCCAGATCCGGCGTCAGCGCCGACGCGTCGATGCCGAACTGGTTTTTGCCGAGCAAAGCCACGAACGGCACGCCGCGCAGGCGGCAGAGCGCGTCGATCACGGCGCGATCCAGCAGCGCCGGGCCGTAAGACGCCACCAGTGCATTCAGGCCTTCGGCCGCGCCCTGCTGCACCAGGGCTGCATGACGCGCGGCGGAATGGCCGAAGGCTGTGCGCGGCGTGCGATCGGCCGCATAGGCTTTGGCCGCGTTGCGCAGGCTGCCCCGCAGCTGATCGAAATTCTGCTCGTTGCTGAGCGCCGGGTTCTTGTCGAACCATTTCGGCGCCATCAGTTCGGCGGCCGAGCCCCAGCTGCTGCGGCCATCGGGCAACGTGATGCGTAAGCGCGCATAGGCCTGCGGCGCCGCCGTCAGCGTCACCACGCCGAAGCGGAAGGGCAACCGCAGCGTGACCGGCCGTTCGAACAGCTGAATATCGCCAATGCTGAAGACGGGTGCGTCGGTTTTCATGCCGCCGTTTCCAGCAGGTTACGCAGGTAGCGGATCGAATGGGCGGCGACGCCGGGACCGTCGGGCTCGTAGATGAAAGGCTCGACGCCGAGATCGCCGTCATAACCGTACTGCTTCAGCGCCGCGATGATCGGCGCGAAATCCATCTCGCCCTGGCCGGGGCCCTTGCGATTCGGATCGTTGACCTGCAGATGCGCGATCAGGCCGCTGGGCAGCCACTGCGCGATCAGGTCCGGCACGCTCTGCTCTTCGGCCAGGCCGGCGGCGCTGCAGTCGATCATGGTGCGGAAACTGTTGCTGCCGATGCCCTCGACGACGCCGATGGCCTCGGCCACCGTATTGATGAAGTTGGTTTCGCGGCGTGACAGCGGCTCGATGCAGTAGATCACGCCGGCCTTCTCGGCCGCACGCGCCGCATAGCGGAAGGCTTCCAGCGCATAGCCTTTCGCGGCATGGATGTCGCGTTCGGGCAGCTGGCGCTGGGCCGGCGAACCATGCACCAGATATCGGCCGCCCAGATCGGCACAGAGATCGCACAGGCCCTGCATCACCTCACGGGTGCGGCGGCGCACCGCCGGATCGGTATCGGTGATCGACAGGCCCTTGGGTGTGACCAGCAGCCAGTGCAGCCCCGTAACGGCCAGCCCGGCCTCTTCCACGGCCCGGCGGATCACCTTGCGCTCCGCGGTTGTCAGGCTGAGCGGATCGTCGCTCAGCGTGAACGGCGCGATCTCCAGACCGTCATAGCCGAGTTCCGCCGCCATCGCGCATTGCGCGGCGAAGGGCAGGCCGGCGAGGACTTCGTTGCAGAGCGAGAGACGCATCGGGTGGCAGTTCGGCTTTGCTGGAGCTAAAAAGTAACCAGTCAGTTACTTATAACGGGACGTGGGCGTCATCGTCAATTCCCTCCTGTCGTCAGGCCCGCCGGAACGGGCGCAGCAGCAGGGCCGCGCCCTGCCCCATGGCGCGCCGGGCCACCGGCACGTTCATCAGCAGGGTGAACAGCACGAGCAGGAAGATCACCGAGGCGATCGGCCGGGCGACAAACGGCGTGAGGTCGCCGTCCGACAGGCTCAGGCCGCGGCGCAGGCTCTTGTCGAGCAGGTCGCCCAGCACAATGCCGAGCACCAGCGGCGCCATCGGATAGTTGAGACTGCGCATTGCCAGGCCAATGATGCCGAAAACCAGCATGACCAGAATGTCGAAGGGCCGGGAGGCGATGGCGTAGGACCCGACGGCGCAGAGCACGAAGATCACCGGCATGACCAGGGCGCGCGGCACCAGCAGGATCTTAACCAGCAGCTTGGTCAGCACCAGGCCGTAAATCAGAATGCCGATCGAGGCAAAGAACATCATCGCCACCACGTCGTACACGAAGGTGGGATTCTCGATCATGATCAGCGGGCCGGGGCGCACGCCATGGATCAGCATGGCCGCCAGCAGCACGGCGGCCGGGGCGGAACCGGGCACGGCGAGGGTCAGCACCGGAATCACCGCACCTGGCACGCAGGCATTGTCTCCGGTCTCGGCCGCCATCAGGCCTTCGACCGAACCCTTGCCGAATCTCTCCTTTTCCTTGCTGGCGCGGCGGGCGGCGGCATAGGAGCTCCAGGCCGCCACATCCTCGCCCACGCCCGGCACGATGCCGATGAAGGTGCCGATCAGCCCTGAGCGGATCACGGTGCGCCAGTATTGCAGCACGTCTTTGATCTTCGGGATCACCGTGTCGTAGGTATTGATGATGAATTTCTGCGGCTTGTCCTTCATCACGTTCAGCACTTCGGCAAAGCCGAAGACACCGACCAGCGCCGGGATCAGCGCGATGCCGCCCGACAGATCGTGGACGCCGAAGGTGAAGCGGTCGTAGGCATACATGCCTTCCTGACCGATGGCGGCAATGAACAGCCCGATGAAGCCGGCGATCCAGCCCTTCAACGGATCGGTGCCGGTGAGATTGCCCGAGATCACCACGCCGAAGACGGCGAGCCAGAAGAATTCATAGGCGCCGAATTTCAGCGCCATCTCGCCCAAGATCGGGGTGAACAGCGCCAGGAAGAACATGCCGATCCAGGTGCCGAGGATCGAGCCCGACGTGGCAATGCCCATGGCGCGGCCGGCAAGCCCCTGCTTGGCCAGCGCATGACCGTCGAGGCAGGAGGCCGCCGAGGCCGGTGTGCCCGGAATATTCAGCAGGATGGCACTGCGGCTGCCGCCATAGATGGCGCCGACATAGGTGCAGATCAGGATCAGCAGCGCCTGGTCGGACGGGAGTTTCAGGGTGAGCGTCGTCATCAGCGCAACGCCCATGGTGGCAGTCAGGCCCGGCAGCGCGCCGATGATCATGCCGATCAGCGACGCGCCGAGCGCATAGAGAATCACCGTCGGGCTGGAAAAATTCCAGATCGAATTGGCAAAACCGAACAGACCGTCGAACATGTAAAACGCCTTCTACTTACGGCAGTCGAACAAGAAACAGTTCTTCGAAGACATACTGGATCAGCCAGCCGGCCAGCAGGCCATGCACCACGGCGACCGCAGCGCCACGCCGCAGCCGGCCGGCGGCGCGACGTTCGGGATACTGGAAAACGAAGACAAAGCTGGCGACATAGACGGCCGTGACCAGCCAGAACGGCAGCGCGCTGGCGACGATGACCAGGGCGTAGAACAGCGACAGGCCGAGGCTGAAGATCAGGCGCCAGTGATCGCGCAGCACCAGGCGGACAGGCGCCTGTTTCCGCAGGGCGCCGGCACGCACCGCACGCAACAGCAGGATCGCGCCCATGAAGGCGATGGCAATGCCGAGCAGGCCCGGCACCAGGCCCGGCGCGGTGTAGATGCTGGCCTGAAACCGCTCCAGGCGGTCCATCTGCAGGCTGATGACGAGAATGGCGAGGCCGAGCAGGATCCAGACCAGGGCAGACCAGAAATCGGCGCGCGGCGAGACAGACGCTTCCTCGGCGACGGCGGGCTGGGCTGGGGTCTGATCCATCATCACTGCTCCTCAAAAGCAAATCGGCCGCCCGGCTCGATCAAGCCAGGCGGCCGTCTTGATCACGCGCGATTACGGCTTCGGAATGCCGATAGTTTCCGGATTGATCTTCGCCTTGCCGCCTTCCTGCAGGATCCAGGCAGCACCCTGGATGGCCGGGAAAGACGCCTTCTTGGCATCCTCGCCATGGCGCGGATCGAAGATGGCGCCCTTGTCGGATGCATACTTCTTCAGGGCTTCCGACTTGGAAATCTTCTCCGCCCAGATCTTGTTCAGCGTGGCGGTCACTTCCGCCGGCACGCCCTTCGGCACGAAGATGCCGAAATAGTTGGCCTCGGTGCGGAAGTTCGGCAGCGTCTTGGTGATCGGCTCGATCGGCGGCGTGCCGTCGACCACCAGCGGCTTGTCGGACAGCACGGCCAGCGGGCGCAGGCGCTTGCCGCGGATCATTTCGATCTGCTCGACGCCGAGCTGGCTGGTGACTTCGGTTTCGCCCGACACGACGGAAATCACCGCGGGATTGCCGCCATCATACGACACATGCTTGTAGGTGGCGCCGGCCGCGCGGGCCAGCGCTTCCGACCCGTAGTGACCCGAAGAATTCACGCCGGCCGTCGCGAACGAGACCTGGCCCGGCTTGGCCTTCATGGCGGCGAGCAGATCGCCCACGGTCTTGTAAGGCGTGTTCGGATTGACGCTGATCACCGACTGGTTCGCGACGGTCAGGTAGAAATCCCAGTCCTTCGCCTGGGTGTTCAGCAGGCCGGACACCGCATAGGAGCCGATATCTTTCGCCGCGCCCGACGCCCAGGTGTAGCCGTCCTTCGGACCTTCCAGCACGCTCTTGGTGCCGATCGAACCCGAGGCGCCCGGCTGATTGACCACGACGACCTTCTGATCGAACGCCTTTTCCAGCTCGGCAGCGGTAACTCGGATCACCTGGTCGGTGGAACCGCCCGCTGCCCAGGGCACGATGATGGTGATCGGCTTGGTCGGCTTCCAGGTCTGCGCGGCGGCCGGCTGGGCTGCGAAGCCCAGGGCGCCGACTGCAAATGCGGCCACAGCGAAACGAATAGCAAGCTTGCCCTGCATGGCGGTCTCCTCCGTTTATGGATCAGCGATCCTTGTTATCCGCCCAGCATTTCCGATGCCGGGCGGGCTTGTCAACGGAGAAGTAACCGGTCAGTTACGAAATTCGACCAAGGCAGAACCGGGGCGGCTCAGGGGCGCAGGTAACCCAGCACCACCTCTATGGAATGGTCGAGGCGGATTTTCTGCTGCTTCGGCGACAGCAGGTTGCGGCCGAAGATGGTCGACAATGTATGGATGTTGGAAAAGTAGAAAAAACCGAGCGCTGCAATGGTCGTATAGAGTTCGACCGGATCGACGCCTTTGCGGAACACGCCGTCCTTCTGACCGCGCTGCAGCAAATCGGTGATCACCACCAGCAGTGGCGTGTAAAGTTCGCGGATCTTTTTGGAATCCTTCAGATAGCTGGCCTTGTGCAGGTTTTCCGCATTCAGCAGCGCGATGAATTCCGGATTGCGCGAGCAGAATTTGAAATTGAACTCCATCAGGTAGCGCATGCCCTCTGCCGGCTTCATGCGCGCCACATCGATGGCGTGTTCCTCTTCGCGCATCCGCGTATAGGCGTTTTCCAGCACGGTGAGCCAGAGGCCCTCCTTGTTGCCGAAATACTCGTAGATCATGCGCTTGTTGGAGCCCGAGCGCGCCGCGATCTCGTCGACCCGCGCGCCGGCCAGGCCCTTGGCGGCGAATTCGACCAGCGCGGCATCCAGGATGTTGCGCCGCGTCACATCCGGCTGGCGGCTCTTCTTCGCAGCAGGTTTGGCGGTCTTCGACGTCGGCATGCGGCACACTCTCCCCGTTGCCCAGTCTTGCCGGGCCGGAGGGGGAGCCGTCAAGCCGGAGCAGCTGCCGGCGTTACTGGCAGGCCGTGCCGTCGGTAAAGCTAACACTACCGCTGGCTGGCGGTGTGCCCTCGCAATCGCCCAACCTTCGGACATTGCCGGTCGAGCCGGCATTGATGACGGTTCCGGCACCGACCCACACGATGTTGTTTGCCGTGCCGCCGCCCGAAGCGCTGAGCGTGTTGTTCGCCACCGTTATGGTGGGGGAGCCGACATTCGCACCCAGCGCCGTCATCGTGGTGGCCGTCCCGCTGCCGGTTGCCGTGAGCGTATTGCCGCGCACCACGGCACTGACGTTATTGCCAAGGACCAAGGCAACGGCCCCATTGGCGCCGCTCTGGGTCACGGTGATCGTATTGTTGCTGATCGTTGCGTTGCTCACACCATCGGCAACCAGGACGGCGCGACCGCCGGTGCCGCCACTGAAGGCATTGGTGACCGTCAGGTTGGAAAGTGTGCCGCTGGCATTGACCTGAACCGTGGACCCCAGGTTGCTGGCATTGACCGTCGCGCCGGTACTGACCGTGGCGAGGCGACCCGAGGCGCTGCGCACCGTGGCGGCGCCGGTCAGCGTCTGGCCGGTGGCCAGGCTGACGGTGCCGGTGGTCTGGAAGGTACCGGACAGCAAAACCGTCGAATTGTTGCCGGCTGCGGTGACGGCCGCTGAGAGGTTGGCACCGCTCGTGCTGGCGCTGTTGAGCACCGTGAAGGACGAACCATTGGCCAGCTGCGTTACCGTTTCCGGCGCACTGAACTGACCGGCCTGGCTGACCACGTCGATATCGCGGATAACAGGATCGGCCATGCGGCGTTCCATCGGCGTCAACGTCGATGCAGGGCGTCCGTAGACCTGCAGCGGGATGCGCAGCCGTGCGGTGAGAAAGCCCTGGCTGCCGCGCGGATCGTCATGCTGCCATTCGGCGCCGAGGCTGAAACGCGAGCCTTCCCAGAGATAAGGCACGCTGTCGAAGGTGAACTCGGCGCGGAGTCGAGGCCCGGTGATGTCGTCCACGCCGCTGTCGCTGAAATGATAGGCGCCGCCGAAAATGCGGAACTGCCTGTCGGCACTGGCATCGAACAGTGGCACGCGCCAGCCGATCTCGGCATCGAAGCCGGCCATGCTGCGCTCCTCGCCGCCGCGGAAGACCACCGTGGTGCCGGAAACTTCGGCCGTGTTCAGGCTGTCGACATTATGGCTGCGCCGGCCGACCGGCGCGTAATAGTTGGCGCGCAAATCCCAGTCCTGCGACAGCGCTTCAACGCCGAGCGTCACCTGGTTGAAGTGGTTGTCGTATTCGGTGCGGCGGCGGTCGAAATAGCCATAGGCGCCGAGATTCCAGCCGCTCTCCAGCATATGGCGGATGCCAAGTCCGTAATTGCCTTCGTTGCCGTCAGAATCGTCAAAGCGGTAACGGAGGTTGGCGAACAGCAGCGTGGTCGCGTCCTGCGCCAGCGGGATGAAGGCGTCGCCCTCGCCCAGCGTGCGCTTGCTCCCCGGCTTGGCCTCGAGGTCGATATGCGGACCCCATTTAAGATCCTGCGCCGCCGACGCGCCGCACAGGCTCAAGCCGGCCGCCAAAACGGCAGACGCGCAACTCAACCGGATCGCAGAGACCTGCGGCATAGCCATCTCCCTGCGGCCAATCTAGTAGAAAATGGGCTTATTTTCCCTGATGATGAACGATTTTCGGATCCGAGGTTATTCAACGACGAGGTGCGTCTGCCGGCGACTCGGTGCAGGCTTCAGCCCAGCATCTCCGGCAGCGTCACCAGCTTCACGCCGGCCTGCTCCAGCCCGGCGCGGATATGGCGGGCCATCGAGACGGCACCGGCGCTGTCGCCATGGACGCAGATCGAGTCGACATTGCAGGGAATGCGCTTGCCGCTAACCGAGACGATGGCGCGCTCCTGCACCATGCGCAGCACGTTGCGCAACGCCTCGTCATTGTCATGCACCATGGCATTGGGCTGGCCGCGCGGCACCAGGTTGCCGTCATCGTCGTAGTTGCGGTCGGCGAAAACTTCCTGCGCCACCGGCAGGTTCAGCTTGCCCGCAGCCGTCACCATGGCCGAGCCGGCCGGCGCCAGGAAGATCAGATCCTTCGACACGCCGGCGATGCCGCGCGCCAGCGCCAGGGCGAGATCCATGTCGGTGGCCGCCTTGTTGTTGATGGCGCCATGCGGCTTCACATGCGTGACCTTGCCGCCTTTGGTGGCCGCCACGCCCATCAGCGCACCGATCTGATAGGCCATCAGCGCTTCGACTTCCTTGTTGCTCATGGTCATCGGCCGGCGGCCGAAGCCTTGCAGATCGGGATAGGACGGATGCGCGCCGATGGACACGCCGTTCTTCACGGCCTCAGCTACCGTGGCCTGCATCACGCTCCAGTCGCCGGCATGAAATCCGCAAGCGACATTGGCGGTGCCGACCACGGCCAGCATCGCCGCGTCGTCGCCCATGGTCCAGGCACCGTAGCTTTCGCCGAGATCGCTGTTCAGGTTGGTTTTGGTCATCGCCGGTCTCCCTAGCGCCAGTGCCCGCTGGGGGCATCGACGGCGCCGCTGATCAGGTTCTGCGTATATAGCGCGTTGAGGTCGAGATAGACATCGGGCAAAGCCGTGCGGATGCTCTCGATCAGGCGGCGCACCTGCTTCTCCTGTTCGCGACGGATGGTTTCGGCCGCGGCGACCTCGACGGCCACAAAGCTGAGCGTATCGCCCGGCTTCATGCGGCCGACGCGGGCCAGGTCGGCCGAGATCACCGTGGCGATCTTGGTATAACCGCCGGTGGTCTGGCGGTCGGCCATCAGGATGATCGGCTTGCCGTTGCCCGGCACCTGGATCGAGCCGGTGACGACGCCTTCCGAGGCAATGTCGGCGCCGCGCGTATGCTCCACAGTCTCACCTTCCAGCCGGATGCCCATGCGGTCGGCTTCCTTGGTCACCGTGTAGGTTGCCGACAGGAACGTCTCGATGCCCTTGGCGGTGAAGCGGTCATCCTGCGGGCCGAGCACGACGCGCACAGGTCCGCTGCCGTAATCGATCTCCTCGGCCAGTTCGCGCTCGTCGGCCTCAGTGACAACCATATTGAGCGGCAGCCGGTCGCCGACCTTCAGCGCACGGCCTTCGAAACCGCCGAGGCCGGAACGCATATAGGTCGAGAGACTGCCCATGAAGGCGGGGATCGCGAATCCGCCAGCGACAGCCAGATAGGCAATGCCGCCCTCTTCCACCACGCCGATGGTCAGCCTGTCGCCGCGCTTGAGCAGCAGCGAACGCCATGGCTTCACGCTGCGCGCCTCGCCGCCATCGGCCGGCTGCAGGGTCAGTTTCGCCTTGCCGCCGAGTACGACGCGCACGCCGTCGCTGGCCGCCGTCAGCGTCGGACCGAGATAACCGATTTCCAGCGCCGCCGTATTTTCCGGATTGCCCACCACGGCATTGGCGAGGCGGAAGGCAATGGCATCGGTGGCGCCGGCCACCGGCATGCCGAGCGCCTGCGCGCCCAGCCGGCCGAGATCCTGCACCGAGGTCATCAGGCCCGGTGCGGCCACCTCAAGGAAACCAGCGGCGCTCACGATGTCACCCTGAGGGCGGCGTAATCGAAACTGCCGCCCTCGACCCGGCGCAGCATGGCGGCATAGTCATCGGTGGAGACGGCGAAATAGGTCACTTCGTCGCCGGCCGCGAGCAGGATCGGCTCGGCCCGCGCAGCATCGAACAACCTGAGCGGCGTGCGGCCAAGCAGATGCCAGCCGCCCGGGCTTTCCCAGGGATAGATCGTGGTCATCGATTCGGCGATGGCCACCGAGCCCTGCGGCACCTTGGTGCGCGGCGAGGACCGGCGCGGCAGATGCAGCGTGGCCTCCAGCCCGCCCATATAGGCCAGCCCCGGCATGAAACCGAGCATATAGACGAAATACCGCCCGCCGGTATGGATCTCGATCACCTGCTGCGGCGTCAGTTTGCAGTTCTGTGCGACCTCCTGCAGGTCGAGCCCGAATTCTTCCGTATAGCAAACCGGCAGACGCCACAGCCGGCCGGCGCGCTGCTGCGGCTTCAGACCATCCAGCAGGCCGCGCACATGCGTTTCGAGATCGGCACGGCTGGTGGCGAGCGGATCGTATTGCACCAGCAGGGCGCGGAAGGAGGGAACGGTTTCGACCAAACCGACGGGACGCGTATCACTGAGCGCCGCATGCAGCGCCATCACCATGGCATTGATGCCGCGGTCGATGCCGTCGCCGAACTCGACGCTGAAGCCGGTATCGCCGAAGGACCGGATCTGGGGATAGGCGCTCATGCCT
>JAEYSS010000139.1 GCA_023434425.1 Pseudomonadota bacterium
CTTTCAAAGAACATTCGCACTGTATGTACACCCGAGGGCATGAAGGATCGCGCGGCGCGCTCGGAAATGCTGCTCGGCGCCATGCTGGCCGGCATGGCCTTTGCGAATGCGCCGGTCGCGGCGGTGCATGCGCTGGCCTATCCGGTGGGCGGGCATTTCCATGTGCCGCATGGGCTCTCCAACGCTTTGATGCTGCCGCATGTGCTGCGCTTCAATCTCGAAGTGCCGCTGGCCGCAGGGCAGTATGCCGAACTGGCGCCCATTCTGCTGCCCGGCAAAAGTTTCGGCACTGCGTCGGCAGGTGCGGGCGCGCTGCTGGCGGAACTGGAAGCGATCATCGACGACGTGAAGCTGGAAAAGCAGCTGCGCCAGGTCGGCATCAGCCACAATCACCTGCCGATGCTGGCAAAGGATGCGATGAACCAGCAGCGCCTGCTGGTGAACAATCCGCGCGAGGTCGGTTACGACGACGCGCTGAAGATCTACGAACAGGCGCTGTGAGCATGAGCGAAGTTATCGACCCCAGGCAGGAAGTGCGGGAAAACTATCGCCACTGCCTGATGATCCCGACGCGCCTGTCGGATATCGACGTCTACCAGCATGTCAACAACGTGCAGTATTACGCCTATTTCGACACGCTGGTGAATGACTACATGATCCGTTTCGGCGGGCTTGATATGCCGAGTGACAAGGTGATCGGCCTGCTGGTGGAAAGCGGCTGCCGCTTCCACAAGTCGCTGAACTACCCCGAGACGGTGGAGGGCTGGCTGCGCACCGTGAAGCTCGGCAATTCCTCGGCGCGCCACGAGATCGCGCTGTTCCGCGAAGGCGATCCGCATCCCGCCGCGACCGGCCATTTCGTGCATGTGTTCGTCGAGCGCGGCGTGCAGAAACCGGCGCCGATCCCGCCAAAGATCCGCGCGGCGCTGGAGAAGATTCTGGTGTAGGACCGCATTGCGCGGCACTCACACCTCATCACACCACAACTGTCATGGCCGGGCTTGTCCCGGCCATCCACGCCTTATCGCGGCCTGGAAGAGAAAGACGTGGATGCCCGGGACAAGCCCGGGCATGACACATGGGGGAATCGACAACCCCTCCCGCACCCGTCACCCCAGGACTTGATCCGGGGCTCTCAGGCCGAATGAGCCTAATGTTTGTGTCAGGCCCGACGGATCATCTCACGCGGTGAAACGCGATGGATCCTCGGCCAGGAGAGCTTTCTTGGGCCCGGGGATGACGGTTGTGGTGTTGAGAGACCGCGCATGCTGCTGATGCAGGACACTTATTGGAAGCGGCTGTCTTCAAAGCAAGCGGTCCGACGTGGATGGCCGGGTCGAGCCCGGCCATGACACAAGGGGTGGGAGCAATCATCGATGTTCCAGTCCCACACTCGTCATCACCGGGCTTGTCCCGGTGATCCATCTGTCAGTTCTGTAAGGCCATGATCACGCCGATATGGAGATGGATGCCCGGCACAAGGCCGGGCATGACGGTTTGGATTTTGACGCATGCGCATAACATCAGCGAAGCGTTGCCGCAGTTGGGCCTGCGACACTCCTATCCATAAATTTATCTCGGAATTTTCCCGTATGCCGCTATGCTGCCCGGCAGGCAGGTTGCACCGCATGCGCGCGGTGTCCGAGGGGAAGTACAGTCATGCTGTTTCGTGATGCGCCGGCGCAGTCCGGCAACAGGAAGGTCGTGCTGATCGGCATCGTCGCGGCCGTGATCGCCGCCTTTGCGATCCTCGACAACGACCGCGTCTCGGCCATGCTGGCGGGTGCTGCCCTGCTCGGGGTCGGCCTGCTGCTGGTCCTGCCGGTGCGCGAGCCGGCCGGCTGAGCTCTGCTGCCAAATCCTGTCGGGATTGAACATCCGGCCTTTCTGATGTACACTTTATGTTCTCATGCTGCCCGACAATCCCGTCGCGCGGCCTGATCGTTGTTGGTCATCGTAAAGCAGGCGGAAGCTCCGGATCGGAGCACCGTATAAGCCGGAATAAGCATCAAATAAGGGTCAAATAAGCAAAAATAAGCACGCTATAAGCCGAAATAAGGTGCTTATAGGCCCGGATAAGACCTCAATAAGACCCGATAAGATCCGGATAAGTGGCTGGCGGACTTGAATAAACGGCCGTTTTCACGGCCGCAGGCGGTAGCCGCGTTTCAGCAGGGCGTAGCAGCCGAGCCACAGCGCCACGGCCACTGCGCCGAGCGCGATCCCGCCCAGCAGCACGTCGCCGTCGGTATGGCCGGTCAGGCCGAAGCGGAAGCCGTCGATCATGAAGAAAAACGGGTTGGCATGGGCGGCGGCATACCAGAAGGGCGGCAGGGCCTGCACCGAGTAAAAGGTGCCCGAGAGAAACGCCAGCGGCGTGACGACGAAGTTGGTCACAGCCGCCATATGGTCGAATTTCTGGCTCCACAGCCCGGCGATCACCCCGGTCAGGCTCAGGATCAGCGCGCCGGCAAAGGCGAAGTAGACGGCGGCCAGCCAGTCATGCACCTGGATCGGCGCGAAGGGGAAGATCGCGGCGGCCACCGCCAGCGCCACCAGCAACCCACGGGTGACGCCGGCCAGTGCATAGGCGACCAGCAACTCGCCCGGGCTGATCGGCGGCATCAGCACGTCGACGATATTGCCCTGCACCTTCGAGATCATGATCGAGGAGGAGGTATTGGCGAAGGCATTCTGGGTGGTGGCCATCATGATCAGGCCGGGCGCCAGGAAGTCGACAAACGGCATGCCGGCGATGTGGCGCACCGCGCCGCCGAGCGCCAGCGCGAAGACGGCGAAGAACAGCAGCGTCGTCACCATCGGCGCCAGCACGGTCTGGGTCACGACCTTGAGGAAGCGCTGCACTTCCTTGACGTAGAGCGTCCACAGGCCGAGCCAGTTGACCGGGCCATAGCTGCGGGGTGCTAACAGGGGTGTCGACATGCGGGACTTTCGCCGGGCGGCTGTTGTTCGGGCGTCTACATAGCGCGTATGGTGCGCCTATGCAAAAGGCCCCCGATTCAGCCGCCGATTCAGCCGTCCTGCCGGACTGGCTGCCGGGGCTGCTGGCCGGCGAACGCGCCGCGCTGGCGCGGGCGATCACGGCGGTCGAGAACGAGACCGATGAGGCCCGTCTGGTGCTGCAGGCGATCCGCGGCCGGCTCGGCCATGCGCTGGTGGTCGGTTTCACCGGCGCGCCCGGCGCCGGCAAGTCGACGCTGGTCTCGGCCTATGTCGGCGAGCTGCGCAAACGCGACCAGAGCGTCGGTGTCGTCGCGGTCGATCCGTCCAGTCCTCTGACTGGCGGTGCCATCCTCGGCGACCGCATCCGCATGACGCAGCATGCCGCCGATCCGGGCGTCTTCATCCGCAGCCTCGCCAGCCGCGGCCATCTCGGCGGACTTTCCCGGACTGCTGCCCGCGTGATCGACGTGTTCGATGCTTCGGGCCGCGATGTCGTGGTGGTGGAAACCGTCGGCACCGGGCAGTCCGAGGTCGAGATCGCCGAGATCGCCGATGTGCGCGTGGTGGTGAATGCGCCGGGCCTGGGCGACGACGTACAGGCGATCAAGGCCGGCATTCTCGAAATCGCCGATGTGCTGGTGGTCAACAAATCCGACCTTCCGCTGGCCGAACGCTCGGCGCGCCAGCTGGCGGCGATGAGTGCACAAAGAGGTCAGGGCGCCGTGCCGGTGCTGCAGACCAGCGCCATGCAGGGCAGCGGCGTGGCCGAACTCACCGATGCCATTGCCGCCATCGGCCGGCGCAAGCGGCCCGATCCGCGCGCCCGCACCCGGCGCCTGCTGCAGAATCTGGTGCTCGACCGCCTGCGCCGCAGCCTGGCCGACCTGCCGGCCGCCGAGCTCGACACGCTGGCCGATGCGGTGCTGGCCGGCCGCCTCGATATCGAAACCGCCGCCTACCAGATCATCGACACACTCGTATCCTCGCTCCCCAAACAGAAGTAGTTCAACCCGATCATGTCCGAAGCCGTCATCTGCTCCAACATCCTCGATATCCCCGGTTCGCGCATTCGCCTCGTTACCCGCGCCTCCGCCGACATTCCCGACATGATCAAGCTGTGGTTCGGCGAAGGCGACGAACCGACACCGGCTTTCGTGCGCGAGGGCGCCAAGGCGGCATTGGATCGCGGCGAAACCTTCTATACCGCCAATCGCGGCATCGCGCCGCTGCTGCAGGCGATCCACGACTATCTGCTGCGCGCCTACGGTGCCGATATTCCGGCCGAGCGCACGGTGGTGACGGCGTCCGGCATGAACGCCATCATGATCACCATCCAGTGCCTGATCGAACCGGGCGACAGCGCCGTGATCATCGGGCCGCTCTGGCCGAACGGTCGCTCGGCGGTGCGCGCCATGGGCGGCGAGCCGCGCGATGTCTACCTGCAGCCGCAGGACGACGGCCGCTGGAAACTCGATCTGCAGCAGCTTTTCGATGCCTGCGACGAGACCACCAGGCTGATCATGATCAACAGCCCGGGCAATCCGACCGGCTGGGTGGCGACCGAGGAAGAGCTGACGACCATCCTCGATTTCTGCCGCGAGCGCGGCATCTGGATCCTGTCCGACGAGGTCTATGGCCGCATCGTCTATAACGGCGCCAGGCATGCGCCGAGCTATTACACACTGGCCGGACCGGAAGATCCGGTGGTGATCATCAATTCGTTTTCCAAGAGCTGGTCGATGACCGGCTGGCGTCTGGGCTGGATCGTGGCGCCGCCGCGGCTCTGCACCGCCATCGAGAAGATGACTGAGTTCAACATCTCGCATCCCACCACCTTCGTGCAGTGGGGCGGTGTCGCGGCGCTGAATGAGGGCGACGAATACATACAGGGCCTCGTCGAAAGATATAAACGCGCCGCCGACATGGTCTACCAGGCGCTGGCGCCGCTGCCGCGCGTGACACTCGGCAAGCCGGAAGGCGCCTTCTATGCCTTCTTTGCGCTCGACGGTCTGACCGACAGCGTCGAACTCTGCAAGCAGATCGCACGTGAAGCCCAGGTCGGCCTGGCGCCCGGCGTCGCCTTCGGTCCGGCCGGCGAAGGCCGCATCCGGCTGTGCTACGCGGCCTCGCTGCCGAAACTGTCGCAGGCGCTCGAACGCTTGGTGCCGCTGCTGAAATAGGGGACGTGAATGCGGACGATCCATGAGAGCGACGATCACGCGGCGCTGCGTGAGCAGATCGCCCGTTTCATCGACAACGAAGTCCGCCCGCAGGGCGAGGCCTGGGAAGAGCAGGGCATGGTGCCACGCGAGACCCTGCGCAAAATGGGCGCGCTCGGCTTCTTTGGCATCCGCTATCCGGAAAGCTACGGCGGCAGCGCGCAGCTTCCCATCGCTTCCGCGATTTTAGCGGAAGAGTGCGGCCTCTCCGGCTATGGCGGCTTTTCCGCCACCGTGCTGGTGCATACCGACATGGCCTCGCCGCATCTGGCGCATGCGGCGAACAAACAGCAGCTCGACCGCTGGTTCGCGAAAGTCATCGCCGGCGAGCTGATCACCGCTGTGGCCGTCACCGAGCCCGAAGCGGGCTCGGATGTGGCCGCCATCCGCACGCGGGCGAAGCGCGATGGCGATCATTATGTGCTGAACGGCAGCAAGATGTTCATCACCAATGGCGTGCATGCCGATCTCTATTTCGTCGCCGCCAGGACCGACCCCGAGGCGAAAGGCTCGCGCGCCATCTCGATCTTTGCCGTGGAGAAAGGCACGCCCGGCTTCAGCGTCGGTCGCAGCCTGCGGAAACACGGCTGGCTCTGCTCGGATACCGCCGAACTGGTGTTCGAAGATTGCCGCGTGCCGGTCGAGAACCGGCTGGGCGAGGAGAATCACGGCTTCTACGCCATCATCCGCAACTTCCAGAACGAGCGCCTGGTGCTGGGCGCGATGGCGGTGGGCGAATGTCGCCGCGCGCTGCAGATCACCCGCGAATATGTCACGACCCGCAAGGCCTTCGGCGGCGTGCTGGCTGACAAGCAGGTGATCCGCCAGCGGCTGGCCATGCTGGAAGCCCGCACCGAAGCGGCGCGGCAACTAGTCTATCATGCCGCCTGGCTGATGGGCGACGGCAAGGATGGCGTGCGCGAGGGCTCGATGGTCAAGGCTTTGTGCGGCGAGCTGGTCAACGACGTCACCTACGATTGCCTGCAGTTCCATGGCGGCGCGGGTTAACTGCGCGAAAGTGCAATCGAGCGCATGGCGCGCGATGCCCGCATCCATCCTATCGGCGGCGGTGCCACCGAGGTGATGCTGGAAGAGATCGCCAAGCGCTGGCCCACTT
>JAEYSS010000189.1 GCA_023434425.1 Pseudomonadota bacterium
GGAATGCGGCCATCGATCACATTGACCACGCCGCCAATGGCCGACGAGCCATAGAGCAGGGTGGAGGGACCGCGCAGCACTTCGACGCGCTGCGCGCCGCCCATCGGCGCGGCCACTGCATGATCGGGGCTGACGGTGGCGGCATCGAACGTGTCGATGCCGTTTTCCATGATGCGCACGCGCGGTCCGCCCTGGCCGCGGATGATCGGCCGGCCGGCGCCGGGACCGAAGGCGGTCGACGACACGCCCGGCAGGCCCTGCAGGGTTTCGCCCAGCGTCGCCGCCCGGCGGCGGTTGAGGTCTTCGCCGCTCAGCAGACTGCTGCCCTCGACCAGATCGGCATGGCGGGTTTCGAGCGGCGCGGTGACGACGACCGGTGGCAAGGTCGTTTCCTGGGCGTGAAGGCAGACGGGCAGAAGAAAACTGCCGAGCAGCAAACTGCTACGGAAAACAGACGACATGCGGACCCCCGGAAAGAGAATGTTACTCTATAACGTTATAAAGTAACATTGCCGTGCGCAAGGGTTGGCGGCGGGTATAGCCGGACAATAACTTCAATAAGTTAGTGAGATACTGGATCCCTGCTTTCGCGGGGATGACGATTTATAGCTCGCCCGTCATGGCCGGGCTTGTGCCGGCCATCCACGCCTTTTCTGCGTGTTGCAGGCAAGGCGTAGATGCCCGGAACGAGTCCGGGCATGACGATGTGAATTAACCCGCCGGGCCCTGCCCGATCTTACTCGCCGTCCCACTTCAGCATCCGCCCCAGCGGGCGCCCGCCGAAGATGTGGACATGCAGATGCGGCACTTCCTGGTTGGCGTTGACGCCGCAGTTGCTGAGCAGGCGATAGCCATCGGCATCGACGCCGACCTTGCGCGCCGTGTCGCCGATCGCTTTCACGTAATCGGCAATTTCGGCATCCGACGCCTTGGCCGAGAAATCGTCGAAGCCGACATAGGCGCCCTTGGGGATCACCAGCACATGCACCGGCGACAGCGGGTTGATGTCGTGGAAGGCGAGGCTGTGCGCGGTCTCGTGCACCTTCTTGCACGGAATCTCGCCGCGCAGGATTTTCGCAAAGATGTTGTTGCTGTCGTAGGCGGCAGCCATCGCTGGTCTCTCCCGGATTGACTCGGATTACGTAAGCTGGCGGGCTTTCTTTTCCTCGATGCCCGAGAGGCCTTCGCGGCGGCGCAGCTCGGCGCGCACATCCTCGATGGTCACGCCGCATTCGGCCCAGAGCACCAGCAGGTGAAAGACCAGGTCGGCGCTTTCGGAAATGACTTCCTCGCGGGTCTCGGCGACGGCGGCAATCGCCAGCTCGACGGCTTCCTCGCCCATCTTCTGCGCGATCTTGGCGCGGCCCTTGGCGAAAAGTTTCGCGGTATGCGACACGGCCGGATCGCCGCCCTTGCGCGACTTGATCGTCTCGTACAGCCGTTCCAGCGTATCGCGGTTCTCGCTCATCGCCGTTTTGCCTCCCTCTTACAGCCGTACCGGAATACCGGCAGCGGCCATGTGCTGTTTCGCTTCGCCGATGCTATGCCGGCCGAAGTGGAAAATCGAGGCTGCCAGCACCGCCGAAGCATGGCCTTTGGCGACACCATCGACAAAGTGATCCAGATTGCCGACGCCGCCCGAGGCGACAACGGGGATGTTGATGGCGTCGGCCACCGAACGCGTGAGGTCGAGATCGAAGCCTTTTTCGGTGCCGTCGCGGTCCATCGAGGTCAGCAGGATTTCGCCGGCACCATACTCCGCCATCCGCTTCGCCCACTCGACTACATCGAGCCCGGTGCCCTTGCGGCCGCCATGGGTGAAGACTTCCCACTTTCCGGGGGAAACCTGGCGCGCATCGATACCGACCACCACGCACTGGCTGCCGAATTTCTCGGCCGCCTCGCGCACGAATTCCGGCCGGCTGACCGCAGCAGTGTTGATCGAGGTCTTGTCGGCGCCAGCGAGCAATAATTTACGCACGTCGTCCACCGTGCGCACGCCGCCGCCGACAGTGAGCGGCATGAAGCAGCGTTCGGCGGTGCGCGCCACCACGTCGAACAGCGTGTCGCGCGCCTCCGACGAGGCCGTGATATCGAGGAAGGTGAGTTCGTCGGCGCCGGCGGCGTCATAAATCGCCGCCTGCTCGACCGGATCGCCGGCATCGCGCAGGTTGACGAAGTTCACGCCTTTGACGACGCGGCCGTCTTTCACGTCGAGGCAGGGAATGATGCGGACCTTGAGAGACATGGGATGTGTCCTAAAGCAGCAGCGCGGCAAGGCGACGGGCCAGCGGATGACTGTCCTGCAGATCGGCCAGTTCGGCATTGATCACGTCGAGCAGGCCAAACGTCTGCGTCGCGCCATCCATCCAGGGCCGCGAAAAGGACAGCGACTGGATGACGATACGGCCGTCGCGGTCCTCGTAATTGCCGCGCAGCTCTAATGGATGCTCCTCGCCCGCCAGCAACAGCGTGGCGGAAATCGCATGCGTGCGCCGGTCGATGGCGACGCGGTCGACCTTGGCCCAGTCGAGCTGCTGCCGGTCGAAAACCAGTCGTGCCACCTTGGTCGCCATCCAGCCGGTCGCCTTATCGAGAATCGCCATATCGCATGGGTTATGCTGCTTCTTTCAGTGCTGCGGCCGGATCGATGCGGCCGTCATACAGGGCGCGGCCGAGGATCGCGCCATCGATGGCGGCGCCGTTGGCGGCTTCATGCCGGAGCGCGACGAGATCCTCGATGCCGGCGAGGCCGCCCGAGGCGATCACAGGGATCGGCACGGCGCGCGCCAGCGCAGCGGTGGCCGCGACATTGACGCCCTTGAGCAGGCCGTCGCGGTCGATATCGGTGTAGACGATGGCGGCGACGCCGGCATCGACGAATTTCCTGGCCAGATCGATGGCATCGAGATCGCTGGCCTCGGCCCAGCCTTCGACCGCCACGCGGCCGGCGCGGGCATCGATGCCGACCACCACGCGCCCGGGCCAGCGCTTCGCCGCCGCCTTCACCAGATCGGGATTGCGCACGGCAATGGTGCCGAGAATCACGCGGCTGATGCCGGCGTCGAGCCAGCTTTCGATGGTGGCTTCGTCGCGGATGCCCCCGCCGAGCTGGATCGGCAGCGTGATCGCCGCGCGGATCGCCTTCACGGCGGCGACATTGGCCGGCTTGCCGGCAAAAGCGCCGTCGAGATCGACGAGATGCAGATATCTGAAGCCTGCCGCTTCCCACTGTCGGGCCTGGGCTGCCGGATCCTTGTTGAAGACGGTAACTCGGTCCATGTCGCCCTGCTGCAGGCGCACGCATTCGCCATTCTTCAGGTCGATGGCCGGATACAGATTGAGCGCGCTCATTCGTCCACCAGGGTCTTGGAATAGAAATAGCCGTCGATATAGACGCCATCGACAAAGGCATAGCGCGGCTTGGTGCCCCAGCGCCGGTAACCGGCGCCTTCGGCGAGCTGGATCGCCGCCTGCTGGGTGGCGCGCATGTCGAGGTCGATCTGGCGGTAGCCGCCCTCGCGCGCGGTGTCTTCCGCCAGCCGGATCAGGCCGCGGGCAAGGCCGTGGCCGCGCGCCTCGGGCGCGATGAAGAAGGAGGTGATCTGCGCCGAATGCGCCTGCGCCTCGTTGTTCGGCGGCGGCCGCAGCAGCTGGCTGGAGCCGACCACCGCGCCATTCAGCCTGGCGATGAACAGATCGCGCTGCGGCATCAGCAGCACACCGCGCCAGTAGCGGTCCAGCACCGTGCGCGACGGCACCTTGAGCCAGCCGAAACCGTTGCCGTCGAGGATCGCTTTCTCGGCGGCATCGCACAGCTCGTCGAGATCGTCGTCGTTCAGCGCCTCGACCTTTTCGATCACGGCATTCGGCGCGGTCGTCTTCATCGTATTCATGCCTGCACCCAAATCGACTGACTTAAAGACACCTGGCGTCAGGGACGCCAGCGCAGGAAATTGGCCAGCAGACGTAAGCCCGTGGCCTGGCTCTTTTCCGGATGGAACTGCGTACCGACCATGTTGTCGCGACCGATCGCCGCCAGCACCGGGCCGCCATAGTCGGTTTCGGCCAGGACATGGCCGCGGTCGCGCGCGACGAAATGATAGCTGTGCACGAAATAGGCGTGATCGCCCGGGCTGAGTCCGGACAGCACCGGATGCTGCGGCTGGCGTAAGTACAGCTGGTTCCAGCCCATATGCGGAATCTTCAGCGCCGGATCGGCGGGCTTCAACAGTTCGACGGCGCCGTCGATCCAGCCCAGGCCTTTATGCTCGCCATGTTCGCGGCCCACGGTGGCCATCAGCTGCATGCCGACGCAGATGCCGAGAAAGGGTTTCGCCCTTGCGATCACCTGGTCGTTCAGCGCCTCGATCATGCCGTCCAGGCTGCTCAGCCCGCGATAGCAGTCGGCAAAGGCGCCGACGCCGGGCAGCACGATGGCATCGGCGGCGGTGACGTCACCGGTCTTCGCCGTCACCTTCAGATCGAGCGCGATGGCGTTCTCATCGGCGGCGCGCTGGATCGCCTTGGCGGCGGAGCGCAGGTTGCCGGAGCCGTAATCGATCAGGGCGACGCGGGTCATAGCAGCCCCCCTCTTCACAGCAATCTGGGGAAAGCATCGGCGCCGCGCGACGCCACCGGCAGGATCGGTGGCGCGAAAGCCTGCGGCTGCGGCACCGTCACGCGCGCATCGGCGCGGCGGTTGCGGATATAGAGATCCTCGGCATCGACGGCGGCCTCGGCGCGCAGCACGGCGACCAGACGCCAGCCGCGCCGTTCCAGCGTCCAGCGCCGGTAGTCGGCGGCGCTGAGCCCGATCAGCAGGCTGACTGCAAGGCCAATCGCTGTGGCGGCCGGCTCGGCGATATCGCCCAGCGCAAAGGCAATGCCGAGCGCGACGCTGAACAGAATATAGAGCGCGAAGCCGAGCCAGAGCCGGTGCCACAGCAGCCACAGGAGCGGCGCGATTGCCGCCCACCAGCGGAAACCAGATGCAATCGCCAACACTTCTGCGTCGCCGCCGGCGGTCTGCGCGGGGCGCTCATGGATGGTGTAAAATCGCATGAACGCCTCTTAGAGCTTGCCCTTGGTCGACGGCACCGCATGCGGGCTGCGGGCGTCGAGCGTAATGGCGTGTCGCAATGCGCGCGCGACGCCCTTGTAGCAGGACTCGACGATATGGTGGTTGTTCTCACCATAGAGGTTCTCGACATGGAGCGTGATGCCGGCATTCTGCGCGAAGGCCTGGAACCACTCCTTGAACAGCTCGGTGTCCATGTCGCCCAGCTTGGGCTTGGAGAAATTCACCTTCCAGATCAGATACGGGCGGTTCGACACGTCCATGGCGACGCGGGTCAGCGTCTCGTCCATCGGGATCAGCGCATCGGCGTAGCGGGTGATGCCCTTGCGGTCGCCCAGCGCCTTCGACACGGCTTCGCCGATGGCGATGCCGGTATCTTCGGTCAGGTGGTGGAAATCGATATGGATGTCGCCCTTGGCCTGGACCTCGAGGTCGATCAGGCTGTGCCGCGAAAGCTGCTCGAGCATATGGTCGAGGAAACCGACCCCGGTCGACACCTTGTAGGTGCCCTGACCGTCGAGGTCGAGCTTGACCGAAATCTCGGTTTCGTTGGTTTTCCGCGCAACGCTGGCCGTACGGGCCATGGACGCTCTCCTTCTGCGTCCCCGTTCACTGCCGGACTGAAAGCACCCGGCCGGGGTCGGGCGCGGTATAGCAGGAACCGGCCGCGTTGCCTACCTTGCTTTTGCCGGGCCGCGAGCCGGTTTTTCCGGTGCTTCTCCGGGATTTAGCGCGGTTTTCAGGGCACCGGAATACTGGCGGCCGGGCGCAGCGGCGGGCCTGAATAGGGCGGATCGGGCGCGGCATGGCGCCGGGCCATGCCGGCAGCGTCGCGACGGTATTGCGTCAGCCTGGCGCTGTAGGCCGAGACGTCATTGGCCGGCAGTGCCGGCAGGCGCCGTTCCAGCGCTTCGAGATCCGCCAGCAGCGGCCGGATCAGGCCCAGCTTGATCACCGGCGACAGGTTGCCCAGGCAGGTGAGCGGCAGGCCTTCGATCATGCGGTTGAAGCCGCGCAGCACACGTTCGCCCCGGGTTTCGTAAGCCGTCGGCGCGGCCAGCCCCGGGCCGGCCTGCGGCGCTGGCTGCGGTCGCAGCAGCGTCACGGCCTGGTTGAGGTTGCCCAAAGTGAGCAGCCACAGGCCGGTCTGGTCCGGATTGTCGATCAGGTCGAAGGGAAAGGAGGTCGCCTGCAGCAGTGCCAGCACCCGCCCGAGCCGCTCGCCCATGTCGGCCTCCGGCTCAGCCGTCATGCCGCCCGCACCGACCGGACCAGAGGGTCCGGCGAGGGGCAGAGCAGCGATGATTGGAAAAGTTTCCTTGGTGCACGGCGTTGGGCAGTCTGCTGACGATCTCGGTCGTGGTTCCGGGGAAAAACCCTTTAATTACAAGCAATCGGACTCGCTCTGCGAGTCCAGACTAGATCGACTACTCGTTTTTGGCGAGCAGAAAGTTCCAAGGATACTGCTTTTTATCTATGTTGTCGAATACAACTGTATTCGATCTGGAATAGAAATAGAACTCTGCCGCCCGCTATTCCCGGTATGGTTAATAGGGTGCGAGCGAGGCTTGGCGGGGTCGGTCAGGCGATGCGGAAGCGCGCCACCAGGGACGCCAGATCGCCGGCCTGGTTGGCCATGGCCTGGGCCGAGGCGTTGGTCTGCTCGACCAGCGCGCCGTTGCGCTGGGTCATCTCGTCCATGTTGACCACGGCGCCGTTGACCTCTTCCAGACCGCGCGACTGTTCGCTGCTGGCAGCCGCGATCTCGGCCACGATATCCGACACCTTCTTCACGCTGGTCACGATCTCGGCCAGGGCCGCGCCGGTCTGGTTGACCAGCGCCGCACCCGTTTTCACCTGCGCATTCGACTGGTTGATCAGCGCCTTGATATCCTTCGAGGCATTGGCAGACCGCTGCGCCAGCGCGCGCACTTCCTGCGCCACCACGGCAAAGCCCTTGC
>JAEYSS010000258.1 GCA_023434425.1 Pseudomonadota bacterium
AGAATGCAGGTGCCGCCGCCCTCAGTCATGCCGTAATACTCGATCAGCTTGCCGGGCCAGCGTTTCAGGATGTCGGCCTTCAGCGCCGCATTGAAGGGCGCGCTGGTGCAGAATTTGGCGCGGAAGCTGCTCAGGTCGTATGTGTCAAAACCAGGATGCGCCATCACGCGGCTGTACTGCACCGGCACCAGCATCGTGTGGGTGACGCGATGCTGCTGCGCCAGCTCCAGATATTTCGCCACGTCGAATTTCGCCATCAGCACGGCCGTGCCGCCGCCGGCCAGGGTGGGAAACAGGCTGACCAAAGTGGTGTTCGAATAGAGCGGCGTCGACAGCAGCGTCACGGCCTTGCGGTCATAGCCGTAGAGATTGGCGCGCTGCATGTGCAGCCAGCGCATGCCATGCGACTGCACGATGCCCTTTGGCGTGCCCGTGGTGCCGGAGGAATAGATGATGTTGAACGGCATCTCCGGCGTCAGCTCCACCGGCGCAGGTTTCGTGCCTTCCGGCGCCAGCCACTGCTCGAATTGCGAGGTATCCAGCCGGATGCGGCTGGGCGGCAGATCGGCCAGCACACCGCGCAAAGCCAGTTCGTTGTCGGCATCGAGGAACAGATGCTGCGCGTCCGCATCCTGCGCCATGGCGACGATCTGCTCAGGCAGGCTCGACGGCGCCAGCGGCGCCACGGCCAGCCCGGCGCGCAGGGCACCGAGATACACCGTCACGTAATCGTTGCGTGAGGAACTGACGATGCTGACCGCCTTTGTCGCACCATCGCGCTGCAGCGCCGCCGCCACCCGATCTGCGCGGGCATCGAGCTGGCCGTAGGTCAGCAGTCCATCGGTGTCGATCACCGCCGGATGATCCGGACGTTCGGCCGCATAGGCGCGCACCAAGTCGGACAGCGTGGCGTAATCGCCGGCGAGCAGGGCGTCAGCACCAGAAGCTACTGCGGTCATTCTTTTACAGCTCCATCCCGAGAATCCGACCCAGTTCGGCCAGCGCCGCATCCGGATCGGTCACCTTGATCGTGGTCATGCCCATGGCGGCGGCCGGTTTGAGATTAATGCCGAGATCGTCGAGGAAGACCGCTTCCGCCGGCTGGATGCCCAGCAACTCGCAGGCGCGTTCGTAGAAAGCCGGTTCGGGCTTGCGCACGCCGGCCTTGCTCGACTCAACGACAACCTCGAACAGCCCGATCACCTCGGCGACCTGCCGGGCGCGGTCGGGCGAGCCAGTCATCGACGGGCCATGGCCATGCGGCATGTTGTTGGTCAGGCAGGCGATGCGATAGCGCGTCTTGACGGCCTTCAGCGCCGCCACCATGCGCGGGCGGATCTCGCCCGAGATCAGCGGCAGGATCTCGCGGCCATGCACGTGATGTCCGAGTGACGTGCTCTCGGTCAGAAAGCGTTCGCCGAAGACGGCAGCGTCGATCTCGCCGCGCTCGAAACAGGCCCAGGCATTGCTGTGCGGATTGGTGGCATTCACCTGACGCAGGAAATCGCGCGGCAGACCGCGCTCTGCCTCGAAGCGGCGGAAAGCATCGAAAGGCGAGGTGCTGATCACCCCGCCGAAATCCCAGAGTACCGCCTTTATGGGGACGGCTTTGATTTCAGTGTTCATCGTCTGCGGCGCGTTTCCCCTGGGGAAGCGCTTTACGCAAACGTCAAGCGCGTCCTTATCCGCACTTACTATAGCCGCAGGAGGTGCAGGTATCGCAACCCTCGGACTTGATCAGGCCCGGCTGGCCGCATTTCGGACACTGGCGCAGGCCCGACAGCGGCTTAGGGCTCTCCGCATTGGCGGCCAGCGCCAGCACGGCCTTTTCCTCGCGCAGATCGTCGGGCCCGGCCATGAAGCCGATCCTGATCAGATGCTGCTCGATCACGCCGCCGATGGCGGCCAGCAGCGAGGGCACGTATTTGCCGCCCATCCAGTGGCCGCCGCGCGGATCGAACACCGCCTTCAGCTCGTCGACCACAAACGACACATCGCCGCCGCGACGGAACACCGCCGAGATCATGCGGGTCAGCGCCACGGTCCAGGCATAGTGTTCGGTATTCTTCGAGTTGATGAACACCTCGAACGGTCGCAGGCGGCCGTCCTGCAGGATGTCGTTCAGCGTGATGTACATCGCATGTTCGGAATCCGGCCAGGTGATCTTGTAGGTGCTGCCGGGCAGCGCCTCCGGGCGGTCGAGCGGCTTGGTCATGTAGATGACGCCGCCAGCGGCCAGCGGATCCCTCGGCTTCATCACATGAACCGGTTTCGCCACGGGCACCAGCGGCAGTTCGGCCTGCTGCTGCGCGGCGGGCTCGGGCTTCTTCTCGTCCTTCTTGACCGTCAGCACCGAGCCGGTGATGTCGTTCGGACGATAGGTGGTGCAGCCCTTGCAGCCCTGCTCATAGGCCATCAGGTAGATGTCCTTGAAGCTCTCGAAATCGATCTCTTCCGGCACGTTGATGGTCTTGGAGATCGAACTGTCGATGTATTTCTGCACGGCGGCCTGCACACGCACATGGTCGGCCGGGGCCAGGCTCTGCGCGTCGACGAAGGCCTCGGTCAGCGGCAGGTTCTCGCCCTTGATCTGGCGGAACAGGCGATAGGCGTAATCGCTGACCTCTTCCTGCCGGCGCGTGCCATCGGGCATCAGCACGGTACGCATATAGGTGAAGCTGAAGACCGGCTCCAGCCCGGAGGAAATGTTGTCGGCCAGCAGCGAGATGGTGCCGGTCGGCGCGATCGAGGTCAGCAGTGCATTGCGGATGCCGTGCTGCGCAATCGCCGCGCGCACGTCGGTATCCAGCTCGCGGATGCTCTCACCGGCCAGATAGGCGTCGCGGTCGAATAACGGAAACGCGCCTTTTTCCTTCGCCAGTTCCACCGACGCGAGGTAGGCGGCGCGCTGCAGCCGCTTCATCCAGGTCTCGATCAGCGTGATCGACGCCGCCGAGCCGTAGCGCGCACCGACCATGATCAGCGCATCGGCCAGGCCGGTGATGCCCAGACCGATGCGGCGCTTGTTGCGCGCCTCGGTCGCCTGTTGCTCAAGAGGGAAATTCGACACATCGATGGTATTGTCCATCATCCGCACGGCGGCGCGGGTCAGGCGGTCGAGTTCGTCCAGGTCGAGGGCGGCCTCGGCCTCGAACGGGTTCCGCACCAGCCGGGCCAGATTGATCGAGCCGAGCAGGCAGGCGCCATAGGGCGGCAGCGGCTGTTCGCCGCAGGGATTGGTGGCGCTGATCGTCTCGCAATAGTGCAGGTTGTTGCGCTGGTTGATGCGGTCGATGAAGATCACGCCGGGCTCGGCGTAAGCATAGGTCGCCCGCATGATCTTGTCCCACAGCTCGCGGGCCTGCACGCTGCGATAGGCGGTGCCGTTGAATTTCAGTTCCCAGGGCTCGTTCTGCTTCACCGCCCGCATGAAATCGTCGGTCACCAGCACCGAGAGATTGAACATGCGCAGGCGGTTGGCCTCGCGCTTGGCCTCGATGAAGGCCTCGATATCGGGATGGTCGCAACGCAGCGTCGCCATCATGGCGCCGCGCCGGCTGCCGGCCGACATGATGGTGCGGCACATCGCGTCCCACACATCCATGAACGACAGCGGCCCGGAGGCATCGGCGCCGACGCCCTTTACCGGCGCGCCGCGCGGGCGCAAAGTCGAGAAATCATAACCGATGCCGCCGCCCTGCTGCATGGTCAGCGCGGCTTCCTTCAGATGCTCGAAGATGCCGGCCATGTCGTCGGGCACCGTGCCCATGACGAAGCAGTTGAACAGCGTCACCTTGCGCGCCGTGCCGGCGCCGGCGACGATGCGGCCCGCCGGCAGGAAGCGGAAATCCTTCAGCGCCTCGAAGAAGCCGGGCTCGTGCCGGGCCGGATCGGTCTCGGCCTGCGCCAGCGCCCTGGCGATGCGCTGCCAGGTATCGGGAATCGTCTGATCCACCGGCGCGCCATCCGGGCCCTTCAGGCGGTATTTCATGTCCCAGATCTGCTGGGAAATCGGCGCAATCGGCGACATCGACAAACCTCAAAGACGACAAGCGGCGCCGCATTTCGGGGCACCGCAACGGGCTGACTCTATCGCCCGAAGCCCCAGAGTCCAGCAGAATGTTCCCAATCTGTTTCTACAGATTGATCAACCGGCCGATGTCAAACAATATCTTGTAAGACTTGGATAATCGGAGTTATCCCCGCGATCCGCCAGGGACAGTGGCCAAGTTATCCCCGGTTATGCACAGGGGGATTCCGGGCGGAATAGGTCACCAAACAAAGGTTAATTCAATTAGTTGTTTTTAAGCCCCGCAGGGTTCCCCGCAAGTTTTTAGCGGAATCAGTCCCGTGCCTTTGAATGCATTCGTATTCATATGGCGGGTTGATTCAAAATCGTTGACCACCCCTCACGCACGAGAGCAGCCTAACGATGCTGGCAGGCATCGAGGGGGACAAATATGAACTTCGTGGCGATAGACGTAGAAACGGCGAATGCTGACCTATCGAGTATTTGTCAGATCGGAGTGGCTGTCTTCACCGAAGGAAAACTGACCAATAGATGGTCATCACTAATTGATCCCGAAGATGAATTTGACGGCATCAATATCTCAATACATGGGATAGATGAAGAAGCGGTCCTTGGCGCTCCGAAACTACCTGATGCCTACAATGAACTATCTCAATTTCTTCGTGATCAATTCGTAATATGCCACACGTCGTTTGGCCGCACTGCTCTTCATAGGGCGCATGCTCGATATAATCTCACTCACGCTGCATGTACATGGGTCGACCCGGCTAGATTGGCGAGGCGTGCTTGGCCCCAATTCTCTCAGCGTGGGTATGGTTTGGCGAATGTCGCTGATTTTCTAAAGATTACCTTCAAACATCACGATGCGCTTGAAGATGCATGTGCTGCGGGTGAGATCGCCTTACGGGCAATGGCGGAAATCGGCATAACCCCGTCAGAATGCAATGGATGGCTTGCTCGCAAAAAGTCTGAGCGTATTGCGCTGGAAGGTGCAGAAGACGGCCCGATGGTGGGAGAGGTGATCGTTTTTACGGGAGCATTGTCGTTGCCCCGGCGAGAGGCAGCGGAGATGGCCGCAAAAGTTGGATTTGATGTTGCTGCTTCGGTTACCAAAAACACCACCATCTTGGTGGTTGGCGATCTTGATGCAAGAAGACTTTCTGGCCATGAAAAGAGCAGCAAGCATCGAAAGGCAGAAGATATGCGACGGAATGGCCATCCGATTCAGATTGTAACCGAAAGTGATTTCCAGAGTTTCATCGGCATTGCGGAATAACACCTGAGCATTTCAGCATATTATCTATGTAAGGCATCGTGTCTTCCAATCGACTTAACCTTACAGCCACTTAGAAAAATCTCGTTGTAAACAGCGCAGCATTCTTCAATGCAATATGACGGTTACTTCGTTGCTGGGGTACAAGCAGCCGCCATTGAAACTCCTTTGAGCAGGGGGCGGCCCTTACTTACGTGCCGTCGCGATTTCCGCCCCAATCCACGCCGCCCAGTGAGAAATATCCGTCCCGCTGCTGCGATGGTGATCTGGTTTCCAGAAGACGATTCATCGGAGCACAAACACAAGAACCGCAATCACATGAGATTGAGACAAGGAGGAACACCTACGCTACGCTGGGCCGCCAGATCGGGGGGGGATGCGATACTTAGCCGTTGCAGGGTTGTTGCTGGTCAGCGCGTGTACAACGGCGGCAGACAGAGAACGTGAAGAGGCGCGACGGCAAGCATTTTTCGCTGAACAGCGAGCCAAAGACAGGGCCGCGTGTATTAGTTACGGCTTTGAAGAAGGTACGCTCGCATATGCTAATTGCCGAATGCTGATTGATCAGCAACGGCAACAGAACAATGCACACATGCAGGGCATCTTGATAAACCGGATGCTGACGCCCAAGTAGTTTCCGGGGCGGCCATAACGTTTTGTGGCGCTGCTACGCGTCGCCCGCCCTCTTGATCTCCACCTGCATCCGCGTCGCCCAATCCCGGAACATCTGCGTGTCCTCGGCAAACATCTCGCGGGTGATGCTGGCCACCGCAAACACCTGCCCGCGTTCGTCATGCGGTTCGGCGTAAACATTGTCGGCGGCGATCTCGACACCGATCTCGCCGGGCCTGGCGCCCAGCTTCAGCACGAAGCAGTCGCGCTCCGGGCGGTCGCGATGCATGGCGCAGGTCAGCGCCAGCCAGGCCGCGCCCATTGCCATCGCACTGGCTTCCGCGCCGCCTTTCAGGTGGTCGCCGGCCTCGATGCTGTTAGCCAGCATGTCCCACATCTGCAGCCGGAACTCGGCAAAGGGCAGGGCGGCTGTGGCCATCATGCGGTTGGCCATGTTGGAAAACATCAGCGCTTCGGCCAGCGGCATCTCGAACTGCAATTCGCCCAGTCCGTACTGGATGGCGAAGGCATAGGTCGTCGGAGTCACCGCAGTATCGCCCGCGTCTCCGCCTCCAGCGCCGCAGTGGCGCTTTCGATGCGGGTCTCCAGCTCGTTCATGAAGGTCTCGCGGTCGAGCCCGGCCGGAATGGGCGGCAGGAAGCGCAGCACGATGGTGCCGGGCTTGCGCAGCACGCCGCGTTTTGGCCAGAAGAAACCGGAATTGAGCGCCACCGGCACGACCGGCAGCTTGAGGTCGCGATACAGCGCCACCACGCCGGGCTGATAGGGCGCGTTTTCGCCTGGAAGAGTCCGTGTGCCCTGCGGGAAGATCAGGATCTTGCGGCCGTCGTGGGCAGCCGCGCGCGCATCCTTCAGCATCTGCTTCAGCGCCTTCGATCCGCCGGCGCGATCCACCGCGATCATCCCCTGTGCGCGGCACAGTGCGCCGTAGATCGGGATGCGCAGCAGTTCCTGTTTCATCACGATGGCGGGGCCGCGAAACAGCCGCAGCACGATGGCGGTGTCCCACAGCGACTGGTGCTTGGCCGCCACCATGGCGGGGCCGGCCGGGATATGCTCGGTGCCTTCGATGCGCACATGGATATTGCAGATCGTGCGCAGCAGAAAATTGATGCCGTCCGACCAGACGCCGCCGATGCTGAACAGATGCTGGCGGTTGCCCAGCGCCAGAGGGATCAGGCCATAGAGCGCGACCAGCGTGCTCCACAGCAGGAAGGCGATCTGGAACAGGATCGAGCGCAGCAGCAGCATCACTGCGGCAT
>JAEYSS010000280.1 GCA_023434425.1 Pseudomonadota bacterium
GCGATTTTCGATACGGCGCAACTGCGCGAGAGTTTCGGCAGCTTCAACGCGATGGCGCGTCAGCTGCTGCAGGATTTCGTCGCCGATGCCGCCCAACGCGTCGCCGAGATCGAGGCGGCCGCGCAGACAGGAAATTTGCAGACGGTGCGCGCGCAGGCTCATGCCCTGAAAGGCGGCGCGCTTTCGGTTGGCGCTGCCCGGCTGGGCAGCATCGCCGGCGACCTGCAGGATGCCTGCGACGCCGAGGATGCGGCGATGATGCAGCTGATGGCCGAACTGCTGGCCCCCACCCTGGATGAATTACGCGGCCTGCTGCCGGTCATCCTGCAACACGAGGATGCGCCTGTATGATCGATGACAGCAGCCGGTACAAGGATCTGCGCATCCTGGTGGTCGAGGACGAGTCCTATACGCGGCACATGATCGGCGGATTGCTGCGGCAGATCGGCTTCCAGCATATCAATGAGGCCAAGGAGGGCGGTGACGGTTTCAAGGAGACCGTGCGCACGCGGCCCCAGGTGGTGCTGTGCGACGTGCATATGGAGCCGATGGACGGGCTCGGCTATCTCGGGATGCTGCGCGCCTTCCGGAACGAGGAGATCGCCGCCACGCCGGTGATCTTCCTGACGGCCGACAAGCAGCAGGAAACCGTCGTCTCGGCCAAGCAGCTCAAGGTGGACGGCTATCTGGTCAAACCGGTGTCGCTGCAGACGCTGAAGCAGCGGCTCGATGCGCTGCTCAAATTCCACAATTTGATCTGATGGCGGGGACTGCTATTCCGCCGCCTGCTTTTCAGAGACCTGGGCGTCTTCCTGCTGCCAGCGCAGCGCGATGTCCTTCAGCGCATCCAGCATCGGATTCAGTTCGGCGCCGCGCGGCGCCAGGCTGTAGGTGACCTGCGGCGGGATCGTCGCCTGGTAGTCGCGATGCACCAGGCGTGCCTCCTCCAGCATGCGCAGCCGCTCGGTCAGCACTTTGGCCGAGATGCCGCCGACCTCGCGCTTCAGCTCGCCGAAGCGGCGCGGCCCCTGCGTGCGCAGGATGTAGAGGATGTAGGTGGTCCAGGGCCCCATCAGCAGCCGCAGCACGGCATCGATCGGGCATTGGTTTTTTCCGGCGGCGGGGCTGGCCATTGGAGGCTCCTGACTGAATTCCAGTTCTGAATTTGCACTAGTTACTTTTAAGTACCTACTTTACTCAGGAAATCAAGAGGCTATGTCGATGGTCACTTCAGGTAACTTCATTGCCTGAGGTAATCGAAAAATTTGCTCAAAACAGGGATTTATCCGATGACACAGACCCGCAACCCCGTCGTCGCCGTGGTGTATCACAGCGGTTATGGCCATACCCGGAAGCAGGCCGAGGCGGTCGCCGAGGGCGTAACTGCCGGCGGCGCGCAGATGCTGCTGGTGCCGGTGGCCGAAGCCGAAGCCGAAGCCCAGATCGAGGCGCTGAACGCGGCCGACGCCATCATCTTCGGCTCGCCGACCTATATGGGCAGCGTCTCCGGTCCGTTCAAAACCTGGATGGACGGCACCTCCAAGGTCTGGGGCAAATGGAACGGCAAGCTGGCTGCCGGCTTCACCAACTCGGCGTCGCAGTCGGGCGACAAGCTGAATACCCTGCAGCAGCTTTCGATCTTTGCTGCGCAGCACGGCATGCTCTGGGTCAGCCTCGGCCTGATGCCCGGCAACAACAATTCCAAGGGCAGCGTGAACGACATCAACCGGCTGGGCAGCTTCCTCGGCGCCATGGCGCAGTCGAATGCCGATGAAGGCCCGGAGAAAGGCCCGATCCAGAGCGACCTCGACACCGCCAAGCATCTGGGCCAACGCGTGGCGACACTCGCCGCGCAGTTCAGGGCGGCGACGCAGCGCGAACTGGTCGACGCGTAATCGCACCACAGCCTCGAAGCCCCGGTCCTGACCGCAGGATCGGGGCTTTTCAGTTTTCGCGGCCGGTCAGTGGTGGCCTGACGACTGGTGCGTATCCAGCAGGTCCGACACGCGCGTCACTTTTCCGTCGCGGATTTCGAAGATCGCGCCGGCCGGCAGGCTGTAATTCTGGCCTTCCGCATCGGGCAGGCCGTCCTCGGTTTCGAGATAGACGCCGAGCAGGGTGAATTCGGCCTCGGCGCGCGTGCCGTCGGGACTGGCGGTGACAAACAGATCGACGGCCTTTTCCTCGAAACAGTGCGCGGTGCGGTCGAGCCAGGCGCGGAAGGCGGCCTTGCCGGCTTCGCTGCGGCCATCGCCATGCATGCCGGCGAGATCGTGCACCACGTCGTCGGCCAGCAGGCTGAGGCAGCCATCGACGTCGCGGTCGTTGAAGGCATCGAAGTAGCGCCTGATCAGCGCGGCGGGATCGCACTCCATGCCGGCATCCTAATCCCGGCCGCCCGATGGCGCCAAGAGATGATCGCGGCGCACGCCCCGGTAGAAACACGAAAGGCGCCGCCGACTGAGCCCCGGCGACGCCTTTGAAACTCTGATGGCGCGGAGGCTCAGGCTTCCTGGACGGCGACGCCCTTCTGCTTCAGCAGATCCTGCAGTTCGCCGTTCTGGTACATCTCTTTCACGATGTCGCAGCCGCCGACGAACTCGCCCTTCACATAGAGCTGCGGGAAGGTCGGCCAGTCGGAGAATTCCTTCAGATGCGTGCGGATCGCCGGATCCGACAGGATGTCGACGCCCTTGAACTTGAGGCCGAGGCGCGACAGCACCTGCACGGTGACGGCCGAGAAGCCGCATTGCGGGAAGACCGGCGTGCCCTTCATGAACAGCACGACCTCGTTGCCGGCAAGCTCTTCGCGGATCCGCTCGAAAGTCTGTTCCTTCTCGCTCATGGCGATCGTCCTCTGGTCAGTCGTTATGGCGTTTGAGTCGTGAGCTGCAGGGCATGCAGCTGGCCGCCCATGCGGCCCTTGAGCGCAGCATAGACCATCTGGTGCTGCTGCACCCGGGTCTTGCCGGCAAAGGCGCTGGAGACCACGGTAGCGGCGTAATGGTCGCCGTCGCCGCGCAGGTCGTCGATACGCACCTGCGCATCGGGCAGCGCTTCCTTGATCATGCTCTCGATTTCGCTGGCATCCATGGCCATCTTGTCAGCGTCCTTTTTTGACCGATATTTACTGTTTACCGGCCATATAGCCCGGCAGCCAGCCCTCATGGGCCGATTTGAGCTGCGCCACCGATATGGTGCCGAGACCCGTAAACGTCAACGCGTCGCCGCCGGTCATGCCGAGCTTCGCAATGGGCGCGCCGGAGGCCTCGATGGCGGCGATCACAGCCTCGGCCTGTTCGGCCGGGCAGGTGATCACGTAACGGGCCTGGTCCTCGCCGAAACCGATCTCGAAAGCGTCGCCCGCGGGCAGCTTCACCTCGGCACCGAAGCCGGCCGCCATGGCCATCTCGGCCAGCGCCACGGCCAGGCCGCCATCCGAGCAGTCATGCACCGCCGACACCATGCCCTTGCCGATCAGCATGCGCACGGCATCGCCGTTTGTCTTTTCAGCCTTCAGATCCACCGCAGGCGGCGGCCCGGCCTCCTGGCCACAGATGTCGCGCAGGTAGACCGACTGGCCGAGATGGCCGTTGGTCTTGCCCACGAGAAGGATGGCCTCGCCCGGCAGCTTGAAGGCCAGCGTCGCCATCTTCGCGACATCGTCGAGCACGCCGACGCCGCCGATGGCGGGAGTCGGCAGGATGCCCTTGCCGTTGGTCTCGTTGTAGAGCGACACGTTGCCCGAGACGACCGGATAGTCGAGCGCCAGGCAGGCTTCGCGGATGCCTTCGACCGCGCCGACGAACTGCCCCATGATGTCGGGGCGTTCCGGGTTGCCGAAATTCATGTTGTCGGTGATGGCGAGCGGACGCGCGCCGACAGCGGTGAGGTTGCGCCAGGTTTCGGCCACCGCCTGTTTGCCGCCCTCGACCGGATCGGCAAACACGTAGCGCGGCGTGCAGTCGGTGGTCATCGCCAGCGCCTTGGTGGCATGACCCTCGACGCGCACCACGGCGGCATCGCCACCGGGGATCTGCGCCGTGTCGCCGCGCACCAGATGATCGTACTGTTCCCAGATCCAGCGACGGGAGCTGAGATCCGGCGAGCCGATCAGCTTGGCCAACGCCTCGACAAAGGGCAGCGGATGATTGACGCGGCCGAGCGGCTTCTGCGGCGGGGTCTTCACCCACGGCCGGTCATATTCAGGCGAAGCCGCCGCCAGCGGATCGATCGGCAGGTCGCCGACCTGCTCGCCGTTGAAGCGCAGCACCATGCGGCCGGTATCGGTCAGATGGCCGATGACGGCGAAATCGAGTTCCCACTTTCTGAAGATCGCCTCCGCCTGCGGCTCGGAGCCGGGCTTGAGGATGATCAGCATGCGCTCCTGGCTTTCGGACAGCATGAACTCGAACGGCGTCATGCCGGTTTCGCGCGCCGGCACCTTGTCGAGGTCGATGACGATGCCCATGCCGCCCTTCGACGCCATCTCGAAGGACGACGAGGTCAGACCCGCCGCGCCCATATCCTGGATGGCGACGATGGCATCCGTCGCCATCAGTTCGAGGCAGGCTTCGATCAGCAGTTTTTCGGTGAAGGGATCGCCGACCTGCACGGTGGGGCGTTTTTCTTCCGAATCCTCGTTGAACTCGGCCGAGGCCATGGTGGCGCCATGGATGCCGTCGCGACCGGTCTTGGAGCCGACATAGACCACCGGATTGCCGAGGCCGGCAGCGGCCGAATAGAAAATCTTGTCCTGTTTCGCGAGACCGACCGTCATCGCATTGACCAGGATGTTGCCGTTGTAGCTCGGGTGGAAATTCACCTCGCCGCCGACAGTCGGCACGCCAACGCAGTTGCCGTATCCGCCGATACCATGCACCACGCCCGAGACCAGATGGCGGGTCTTGGCATGGTCGGGCGAGCCGAAACGCAGCGCGTTGAGATTGGCGATGGGGCGCGCGCCCATGGTGAAGACATCGCGCAGGATGCCGCCGACGCCGGTCGCCGCGCCCTGATAGGGCTCGATGAAGGACGGGTGGTTGTGGCTTTCCATCTTGAAGATGGCGGCATCGCCGTCACCGATATCGATCACGCCGGCATTTTCACCCGGACCGCAGATCACCCAGGGGGCTTTCGTGGGCAGGGTCTTGAGCCACTTCTTCGACGATTTGTAGGAGCAGTGCTCCGACCACATCACCGAGAAGATACCGAGTTCGACATCGTTGGGCACGCGGCCCATGATCTCCAGCACCAGATCGTATTCGGCCTTGCTCAGGCCCATCAGATCCTTGGGATACTCGACGGTTTTTTTGACTTCACTCACGCCAAGCTCTCCGCAATCGATTCAAACAGGCCACAGCCATCCGTGCCGCCGCAGACCGGGTCGGTGGCGTTTTCCGGATGCGGCATCAGGCCCAGCACCGTCTTCTTCGCATTGTAGATGCCGGCGATATTGCTGACCGAACCGTTCAGGTTGGTCTCCGGCGCCACCGTGCCGAGGCTGTCGGCATAGCGGAAGGCGATGCGATCCTCGTCCTCCAGCCGCTTCACGGACTCAGCGTCCAGCGTGTAGTTGCCGTCGTGATGCGCGACCGGCACGCGGATGGTCTGGCCCCTGCGATACTTCTTCGTGAACTCGCTTTGCGTCGTCTCGACGCGCAGGTTCACTTCCCTGCAGATGAACTGCAGCCCGGCATTGGTCATCAGCGCGCCCGGCAGAAGCCCGGCTTCACACGCAATCTGGAAACCGTTGCACACCGCCAGCACGCGCACGCCGGCCTCGGCGCGCTTCTTCACCTCGCGCATGATCGGCGAATTCGCCGCCATGGCGCCGCAGCGCAGGTAATCGCCGTAGGAAAACCCGCCCGGCAGCACGATGAGGTCGATGCCCTGCGGCAGGTCGCTGTCGCCGTGCCAGACGTCGAGCGGCGGCCTGCCGCCATTGGCCTTGGTCAGCGCCATGCGCATGTCGCGCTCGCGGTTCGATCCGGGGAAGGTGATGAGGGCGGCTTTCATGCAACACTCGCGAAAATATTTGGACTCGTCATTATCTGGCTCGGGCGTGGGTTACGGATTGCACTGCGACGCCATCTTCGGCACCGTGCATATCAAACATGATGTCACGGACGCCCGACATCCGGGCGCGCGAACCTTCGCGTATATATCCTGCCGTCACCCGCGACATGATGCGATACTGCCCCGGCTGTATACCTTGCATCGTATCGACCAGCGCGAAGGAATAAACCTGCATGGTGTTCGGCGTCGCTTCGAAGATCCCTTCATAGGCGGCGGTATTACGCTCGAAATGCCTGCGTAGCGCCTTCTCCAGCGTCGGCCACTCTGCCTCGACAGACGCGCGGTCCCGCGAGATCCCGGCGACCTGGACTGATGAAATATTGGCAGCGAGGGGCGGCCTGACCGGCGGGGCAACCGCGACTACACTGCCATCGGCCGCCTTCAGCTGGAACAGCAAGTCTCGCACGCCAGAGGTTCTGGCAAGAGAGCCCGATCTCTGGAGCTGCGCATGCAGCCGCACGACCACACCAAATTCATCGGCCGCACTGCCTGCACGGGTCTCCAGCGGTTCGTATTTGTAGATGCGCAGGCTGTTGGTGGTGGCATCAAACTCACCTTCCACCAGGACGATACTATTTTCCGCCTGACGCGCCACGATCTTTTCGAGCAGCGGCCATTCTGCCTTAACCTGGTCCAAGGCTGGCGGCGCGCCGACGGCATTACCCGTAGCTGTCGATGCGTTGGCGGAAGCCAACTGTGACTTAGGATCGGCAAGGCCGTATACGATCTGGTTCACTTCTGCGACGCCAGTCTCCTGCGGCGCCGACCAGAGATCGGGCGTGAAGGAGTCGCATTGCCGCCGTTCCCGCCCGTCAATGACCTTGCTGGCTATCAGGCCAGCGATGCCGGACATGACCAAGGTTTCAACATCGCTCACGATGCGGCAGTTTACGCCATATTCGGTGACGCGGAGATACCAGGTCTCTCCGGCCTGCAGATCCCGCTGCATCACAGACAGTGGCGCTTTGCTGGCAAACATGCCCGCGCGGATCATGTCCGCGACGTGACTGCCGGGCGCGACTTCGCGAATGACAACCTGGTTGGGGCCGTTGAGACGGCCGACATCCGTTTCGTTCAGGCGGACGCCGTGAGCAATAACTGGCCTATAGTCAGCAGCGGTGTAGAAAATGACGCGCGCCTTGTCGGCGGCAGCAGGCGGCACGGCGGTTGGCTGCGGCGCAGCCGCGCAACCCGCCAGAAGCGGGAGCGTGACGGTTGCAGCCAGGGCCGTGCGCCGCATTCCGCTCACCCCACCAGTTCGACCGAGAAATTCTCGATCACCATGTTGGCGAGCAGCTTCTGTGCCATCTCCTTCACGGCGGCCTCGATCTCGGGCTTCGGCTTCGCGGCCAGCGCGCCGGTCAGCTCCAGTTCGATCAGCTTGCCCTGGCGCACCTCGCCGACATCGGCGAAACCGAGGGAATGCAGCGCCTGGCCGATGGCTCGACCCTGCGGATCGAGCACGCCGTTCTTGAGGGAAACATGGACGCGGGCTTTCATCGTCGGCTGACCTTCTGTTGAACTTTTAAAACGACAATAGTCTTTTTAAACAGATGCGGCGGCCCTTGCTGTGGCCGCCGCGGTATTCTCACGGCGCTTTGCTGGCGCCTCACTGCATGGTGTCTGGACCCTTGATGTCGCGCGGGCCGCCTTCTGGGAGAATCCCGAGCCGCCGCGCCACTTCCTGATAGGCCTCGGCGACATTGCCGAGATCGCGGCGGAAGCGGTCCTTGTCCATCTTCTCGTTGGTCTTCAGATCCCACAGGCGCGCGCTGTCCGGGCTGATCTCGTCGGCCAGGATGATGCGCATCTCGTCGTTCTGCCACCAGCGGCCGAATTCCAGCTTGAAGTCGACCAGCCGGATGCCGATGCCGAGGAACAGGCCGGAGAGGAAATCGTTGATGCGCAGTGCCAGATGCATCAGCTCGTCGATTTCCTGCGGATTGGCCCAGCCGAAGCAGGTGATGTGCTCTTCCGAGACCAGCGGATCGCCCAGTTCGTCGTTCTTGTAATAGAACTCGACGATCGAACGCGGCAGCATGGTGCCTTCGGCGACGCCGAGACGCGTGGCCAGCGAGCCGGCGGCGACATTGCGCACGACGACCTCGAGCGGCACGATCTCGACTTCCTTGATCAGCTGCTCGCGCATGTTCAGCCGGCGCACGAAATGCGTCGGAATCCCGACCTCGCCCAGGCGGGTCATGAGGTATTCGGAAATCCGGTTGTTCAGGACACCCTTGCCGGTGATGGTGCCCTTCTTCTTGTTGTTGAACGCGGTCGCGTCGTCTTTGAAATACTGTACCAGAGTGCCCGGCTCGGGACCCTCGAAGAGGACCTTCGCCTTGCCCTCGTAAACCTGTCTGCGGCGCGTCATGGCACACCTGTCCGGCTGTAGGGAAAGCTCGGGCCCTAGATACCGCAAGGGGGTCCGCGCCGCAATCGGCGGGGGTACAATATGCGGTGGAAAATCATTGCCTCGAAACTGTCCATTCGGGGCGGTTTTCCAGGATAAATCTCTGACAGGCCGGAGACTTGCGGCCGGGGGCGGCGCGCCCCTATATATCGGACACCTTTCTCCCCGTTTACGACGAGGCCCGGATGACCACCTTCGACGACCGCAAGGACGCCTTTGAGAAGAAGCATGCCCATGATGAGGAGCTGGCCTTCAAGGCAGTCGCGCGGCGCAACAAGCTGCTCGGCCTGTGGGTGGCGGAGCAGATCGGCCTGACCGGCGAGGCTGCCGAGGCTTACGCCAAGGAAGTCGTGGCGGCCGATTTCGAGGAAGCCGGCGACGCCGACGTGATCCGCAAGGTGCAGGCCGACCTGAAAGCCAGGAATGTGGACGTCTCCGAGCATCGCCTGGTCGCCAAGTTGGCCGAGCTGCTGGAAACCGCCAAGAAGCAGATTTCCGCCTAAGCTTCTGAATTTCCTATATTATTTCACACTGACGGTCGCCATCATCCCGGCGGCCTGATGCTCCAGGATATGGCAATGTAGCATCCAGTGGCCGGGGTTGTCGGCCACCAGCGCCAGCTGCGCCTTCTCGCCCGGCTGCAGCAGCACCGTGTCGCGCCACGGCCGGCCGGCCTGCGTCAGCACGCGGAAGACATGACCGTGCAGGTGGACCGGATGCGGCCATGAGGTGTCGTTGCTGGCCTCGATCAGATAAGTCCGCCCGCGTTTCAGGCTGAACAGTGTGTTATGGCCGAGATGATCGGAATGTTCGGTCATCGCCTCGCCGTTCAGGCTCCAGGCCATGCGGTGTTTGTCCCAGGCTTCGCGCATGCCGAGCTTGCGACCGCCATCGACTTTCAGGTCATACGGCACACCCATGCCGCCGCCGAGCACCAGCGGCAGGCGTTCGGCTTTGGCCAGATCGGGCGCGGTGACCGGGTTGGCGGCGAGCGTCGGGTCGGGACGATGCTTTGCCGCAACTGCCGGCACATCGGCATAAGCCAGATCGGTGAGGCGGTGTTCGCGGCCCTGGACGTCGCGGTCGAACACGCTGTAGCGTTTGCCCGGCTCGGCGGTCAGATCCAGGATCAGGTCGGCGCGCATGCCCGGACCTAAGGTCACACGCTCCTGCGGGCCGAGCCGCAGCGGCACATCGAGCGGATGGCCGTCCAGCGCCACGAGCCAGGGCGCATGGCCGTCGAAGCGCAGATCGAAAATGCGCGCATTCGCGGTATTGACCAGCCGCAAACGGATGCGTTCACCAGCCTGCACACTGAAGGGCTGCACCAGTTTGCCATTGTTGAGCGCGACATTGCCAAGCCGCCCGGCATGGGTGAGATCCATCGGATGGTTGAAGTCGTTGGTGATCTGCCCTTCGCGGTCGAGCCGCAGATCGCTCAGCACCCAGGCGACATCGCGATCCACCGGCGGCGGGTTCGGCTCGTCGACAATCAGCAAGCCGTAGAGGCCGCGGCCGACCTGTTCCGGATTGCCGGCATGGGGGTGATACCAGAAGGTGCCGGCATCCTGGCAGGCGAAGTCGTAGGTGAAGCTGGCGCCGGGTTTCACCGGCTTCTGCGTCAGGCCCGGCACGCCATCCATCGCATTGGGCAGGCGGATACCATGCCAGTGAATCGTGGTGTCCTGCTTGAGCCCGTTTTTCAGCACGGCGCGCAGGCGGTCGTTCTGTTTCAGCCGCAGCATCGGTCCGGGCAGGCTGTTGTTATAGGCCCAGACGGCGGTCTCGGGTTGATTCGGCAGCACCGGCAGCCTGGCGGGCGCCGGCGTCAACGTCACATTCGTTGTCGCCGCCGTTGCAACTTTTGGCAGCGCGATGAAGGCGACGGCAGCCGACGAGGCGGAGAGAAAGGCGCGACGCGACAGCATGACGGACTCCGATGCGTTTAGCGCGCCGTCACTGCCTCCGGTCTGTGGGCGAGCCACAATCCGACCAGCAGCACGGCGAGGCCGAGCAGCAGCGGCAGTGTCACCGGTTCTGACAGCAGCAGCGCGCCGAGCAGCGCGGCGGTGACAGGGCTGAGCCCCAGGAACACCGTGACCCGCGTCGGCGAGGCATGGCGGAGCGCCCAGAGCCAGCCGAAATAGCCGATGCCGCTGCTGACGCTGATGAACAGCACCGCCGCCCAGCCCTGGGCAGAGTAGCCGCTCCACTGCGTCCACGCACCTTCCCATGTGGCAAGGATGGCGAGGAAGCCGACGCTGGCCAGCATGGCGAAGGCGCCGATGCTGAGCGTGGGGTAACGCTGCAGGTAGGGGCGGTACAGCACGCTGCACAAAGCCCCGCAGAATGCGGCAAACAGCACCGCCAGCTCGCCGATCCAGTGATCCGCCGCGCCGGTGGAGTCGAAGATTTTCTCGCCGAGCGCGAGGCCGACGCCGAGCATGGTGAGCAGCACGCCGGCGGTTTTCGCCATAGTCAATTTTTCGCGACCGAGCGCGGCCGCGATCACCATGGTCATCAGCGGGAAGCTGGCAAACAGAAGTGCTACGCGGGCCGCGGTGATATAGAGCAGCCCGTAATTGAGCAGGGCGATCAGGATGCCGAACTGCACGATGCCGAGCACGGCAATCGGCAGGATGTCGCGGCGCGCGAATCGCAGCGGGATGTTCTGCCAATATAGCACCGGCAGCAGACAGGCGGCGCCGATGGCATAGCGGAACATCGCCAGCGTGGCCGGTCCGCTTTCGCTGACCACATAGCGCGTGGCGATCAGCGCCAGGCCGACCTGCACGCCGACGCCGGCGGCAACGATGACCGGCAGGCGGCTTTCCGCTGTCACAATCTGAGTTCCCAGGTCTCGCCGGTCAGGGTCTGGCCGAAACTCGTATGCGGCTCGCTGTGCACCAGTTTGAAACCGGTCTTCTCGTAGATGCCGCGCGCAGCCAGCAGGATGCTGTTGGTCCACAATGTGATCTTGCGGTAGCCCTTGCTGCGCGCAAAGTCGATACAGGCATTGACCAATGCCTTGCCGACGCCCAGGCCGCGCGCCTTCGGGTCGACAATCAGCACGCGCAGCTTGGCCACGGTGGCCGATTTGCGGATCAGGAAGACGCAGCCGACACGTTCGCCGCTGTCCAGTTCGGCGATCCAGGCATTCTCCCAGTTCGGATCGAAGTCGCGCAGGAACTGCGCGCCGACCTCGGCGGCCAGCGCCTCGAATGTGCTGTCCCAGCCATATTCTGCGGTATAAAGCTCGCCGTGTTTCTGCACCATCCAGCCGATATCGCCGGGACGATGCGCGCGCAGACGGAAGCCCGGCTTTACCGCGGGTGTCTCGTCAGCGAGAAGCCGCGTGATCGTATCCATCGCATCGACCAGCCGGACGCGCTCGTCTGCCGGCAGGCGTTCGATCAGCGGGCTGAGCACGCGGCGCGACACATCTTCCTGCGGCGCAAAGGCCTTGCGGCCGGCGGCGGTGAGACGGAGCAGGCTCTGCCGCGCGTCTTCCGGCGCCGGCTTGCGGGTGACCAGGCCCTGCTTTTCGAAGCCGCGCAGCAGGCGGCTGAGATAGCCGGCATCGATGCCCAGCTCGCGCACCAGGTCAGAGGCCGTGACGCGGTCGCGATGCGCGATTTCATACAGCACGCGGGTTTCGGTGAGCGAGTAGGGATCGTAGAGCTTACCGCCCTCGAGCAGGCCGATCTTCTGGGTATAGAAGCGGTTGAAGGCGCGCATGCGCTCGACTTGCGGAGCAGCATCGACAGGTTTCGGTTTTTTACGCACAGCAGGCTTCCGCATGAGGGCACCCCCTCAGCTCATCCTGCAGCAATACTTGACTAAGTCAACTATCTAGTCGGCCGCCCCCGACAGCATGTCCCGGTCGGCCGGGTCGCCCTCGGCCTGCAGGGCGGCGAGGTAGTTTTCCCGCCAATGCGCGATGGTGTTGACCTTCAGCACGCCCATCATCGACTCCCAGCGCTGGCGCCGTTCGTCCAGCGGCATGACCAGCGCGCGGTGCAGCGCGTCGGCGATATGCTCGGTGTCGTAAGGATTGACCAGCAGCGCGCCTTTCAGCTCGCGGGCGGCGCCGGCAAAGCGCGACAGCACCAGCGCGCCGGGATCGGCGGGATTCTGCGAGGCGACATATTCCTTGGCGACCAGGTTCATGCCGTCGCGCAGCGGCGTGATCAGGCCAACGCGGGAATGGCGATAGAATCCGGCCAGCGTGCTGCGTGGAAAGGCCTTGTTGAGATAGCGCACCGGCACCCAGTCGAATTCGGCGAATTTGCCGTTGATGCGGCCGGTGAGCGCGTCGAGTTCGTTGCGCAGCTTGCGATACTGCGCCACCTCGCCGCGCGAGATCGGCGCCACCTGCATGAAGGTGACCTTGCCGCGATGTTCGGGCCGGTTGCCGAGCAGATGCTGGAAGGCTTCGAAGCGCTGCGGGATGCCCTTGGAGTAATCCAGCCGGTCGACGCCCAGCACCAGCGCGCGGCCGGCCAGGCTGCCGGCCAGGCGCTGCGTTTCGTCGCTGTTCACGCCCTCGGCCGCGATATCGGCGAAATCCTGCGTGTCGATGCCGATCGGAAAGGCACCGACGCGCAGCTCACGGCCGAAGGCACTGACGCGGACATCGGCATTGCTGGCATTGCCGACGCCGATATTGCCGATCACCGTGCCCTCGGCTTCATGCAGGATATATTCGGTCAGCGCCCGGACGTCGCCGCGGGTCTGGAAGCCGACGAGGTCGTAGGCGCAGAGGTCGCGCACCAGCCGCTCATGGCCGGGCAGGGCGGCCAGCACTTCGGGCGCCGGAAACGGGATATGCATGAAGAAGCCGATGCGGTTCTGCACGCCGCGCCGGCGCAGTTCGGCCGCCAGCGGGATGAAATGGTAGTCGTGGATCCAGATCACGTCGTCGGGCCGCAGCTGCTTCGCCAGCTCGTCGGCGAAACGCGCATTGACGGCGAGATAGGTGTCCCAGGCCGAGCGGCGGAATTCGATCAGGCCGAGCCGGTAATGGCAGAGCGGCCAGAGCATGCCGTTGGAGAATTCGAGGTAGAAGCCCTTGTGCTCCTCGGTGGTGAGATCGAGCACGGCATAGTCGACGCGGCCCTGGCGCGCGCGGCGCGGTTCGGCCGACGGCGTGTCGCTGATTTCGCCGCTCCAGCCGAACCACAGGCCGCCATGCTGCTGCAGCGATTCGCGCAGGGCCACGGCAAGGCCGCCAGCGCGGCTGGCGCGCTCGCGCGGCATGGCGACGCGGTTGGAAACGATTACGAGCCGCGCCAAAACGCCTCCTCCCAGCTTTTGGACAGTCGCATCGCGCAAACGATCAAACCAACCATCGAATAGGTCTGCGGGAAATTTCCCCATAATTCACCTGTCGCCGTATCGATGTCCTCCGAAAGCAGTCCGAGATGATTGCGCGAGGCGAGCAGGCCTTCGAACATCTGCCGCGCCTCGTCGCGCCGGCCGGTAGCGGCCAGCGCATCGACATACCAGAAGGTGCAGATCGAAAACGCGTTATGCGGCAGGCCGAAATCGTCGGCCGCGACATAGCGCATCAGATGACTGCCGCGTTTCAGCGTTTTTCCGATCGCCTCGACCGTGCCGAGGAAGCGCGGATCGTCGGCCGCCAGGAAGCCGATTTCCTGCAACAGCAGCAGCGAAGCATCGAGATCCTCGCCATCGAAGCTTTCGACGAAGCTGTTCAGCTTCGGATTCCAGGCATGTTCGAGGATCGCCTTGCGGATGCGTTCGGCGTGGTCGCGCCAGTAGCCGACGCGGGCGTCCAGCCCGAACAGGCCGGCGATCTTCGACAGCCGGCGGCAGGCGGCCCAGCACATCGCGGCGGAATGCGTATGCACGCGCGCCCGGCCGCGGAATTCCCACAGGCCCGCATCCTCGGTGAGCGCCAGCGCGGCGGCTTTCTCGCCCAGGCCTTCCAGCTGTTCGAACAGCGCGATATCGCCGCGCCGCGGCAGGCGCTTGTCGAAGAACATCTGCGCCACCGCCAGCACGATCGAGCCGTAGGTATCGTTCTGGCGCTGCGAATAGGCGGCGTTGCCCTTGCGCACCGGACCCATGCCACGATAGCCGGCAAGGCCCGGCATGGTCAGCTCCTCCAGCGAAGCCGCAGGGTCGAGCGCATACACCGGCTGCAGTTCGATATCTGGATGCAGCGCCACTGTCGTCGTGATGTAGCGGAGGAAATCCTCCATCGTCTTGGTCGCGCCCAGCCGGTTCAGCGCCTGCACGACAAAATAGGCGTCGCGCATCCAGCAAAATCTGTAGTCCCAGTTACGCGGCGTGTCGGCCGCTTCCGGGATCGAAGTGGTCAGTGCCGCTAGAATGGCGCCGGTTTCCTCATAGGCGCAGAGTTTCAGCGTGATGGCGGCGCGGATCACCGCCTCCTGCCATTCGAAGGGCACCGAGAGATAGCGCACCCATTCGATCCAGTATTCGATGGTACGTTCCTGGAATTCGCGCGCCATATGCGTGATCGAGGCCGTGAAGGTCTCGTCCGGACCGAGCACCAGCGTCATCGGATGGGTGAGAGCGAATTCGCTTTCGGCATCGATGAAGGCAATCGGCGCATCGGTGGTCAGCCGCAGCGCCGCCCCGGGCGCGGTGAAGCGGATATGGTTGGAGCCCAGCGTCCGGCTCGGCTGCGTCATGCCGTAATCGAAGAGTGGCCGGATGCGCACGCGCACGACCGGGGTACCGCAGAGCGGTTCGACGCGGCGGATCAGCATGGCCGGACGAAAGGTGCGGTCATACTGCTTGAAGCGCGGGCAGAAGTCGGTGATGCGGATGCTGGCGCCATGGGCATCGGTCAGCGTGGTCACCAGCACGGCGGTATTTTCGACATAGTGCTGCGAGGTCTGCTGCAGCCCGCGCAGTTCGATGGCGAAGAGGCCGTCGCCGTCGATCCTGGGTGACAGCAGATCGCAGAAGACCGGATCGCCATCCAGCCGCGGCGCGCAGTGCCAGACGATGCGCGCCTGGCGGTCGATCAGCGCGGCAATCACCGAATTGCCGATGATGCCCAGATCGAGCGAATGGCGATGTGAGGATTTGCCTTCCGCCGTCATGCCGCAACTCCGTCGCCCATGGCGAAGGCGGCAAGCCAGTTGCGCACATCGGCCGGCGCAGCAAAACCCAATACAGGCCTGCCCTGGCCACGCCCGCGTTTCAGCGCCAGCTGGCCGACCGGAATGGCGAGACCGCCAAGGCCCTCGACGGCGTGGAAACCGTCTTCATCGGTGCGGTCATCGCCGACGAAAACCGCGACGCGGTCGGCAAAGGCCGGCTGGCGCATGAACAGGGCGACCGCCGTGCCCTTGGACTGCTGCGCATCCTTGATTTCCCACACGGCCTTGCCGTGCAGCAGCATCAGGCCGTCATAGCCCGACATCGCTGCGGCCAGGCGACCGCCGATCTCGGAGCCGAAATCGGGCGCGTTGCGATAATGCACCGCCAGCGCATGGCTCTTGCGTTCGACCACGATACCCGGATGCAGGTTGCCGAGTTTCGCCGCTGCTGCATGCAGCCCGGCGGGCAGTGGCGCCTCGGCCACCGCCTGCGGCGCCGCGCCGGGCACGGGTCGCCACTCGCTGCCATGCTGACCGGCGGCGGCCAGTTCCAGCGGCGCAAACAGCTTGTCGATTTCCGAGATCGGCCGGCCCGAGATCAGCGCGAGCGCGCCGTTCAGATGCTTCTCGGCAGCCTGCAGATCGTCGAGCAGGCGCGCCGGCACATGTACGCGGTCGGGTGAGTCGGCAATGTCGAGCAGCGTGCCGTCGATATCCAGGAACAGCGCCCAGTTCGGCTGCGGCTGCGGCGGCGGTTGCAGGGCCGCAGCCTCTGCCGGGGCCGGCCCAGTGGGTGTTACGTCGGTCATTTTTCCGCTTCCCCCGCCCCCGAAGCGTCAAACGGGGCAGGAATCTCGTATTTTCTCGGTTTTCCGAGGAATTACCTAGGAAGCCAAACGACTGATTACAACCCCGGTTCCCTCAGCTGGCAGGTTGAGCCGTATACGGCCGGGTTTGCCCAACGTGACTTGACCGCGCCGTCAGCCGGCCCAGCGCAATCCGCGCCTGGCCACCTGGGCGGTGATCTCGAGGAAATCGATCAGCAGCGGATTGACCAGATCGGGCTGCTGCAGCGGCGCCATATGACGGGCGCCAGCAATCTGCACGAAACGCGGTCCGGGCAGCAGGCGGCGCAACTCGGCGACCACCCCGCGCACGGCCAGCGTCGTGTCGCTGCCGCTGAGCAGCAGGGTCGGCATGGTCAGCGCGCTGAAATCCGGCGGGGCCTCGCGGCGACGCAGCACCTCGCGGAATTCGGCCGCCACCTTGGGCATGCCGGCAGCGACGATCTCCTGCATTGCCTCGGGCATGGTCTCGAAGGCACCCGGCGCCGTCCAGTAGCCGATGAAATGCGAGGCCGCGCCGCGCAGATCGCCGGCTGACACCAGATCGACCTGGCGCTGCGCCACCTGCGCGATTTCGCTCCACGACGCCTGATGCTGGCTGTCGCGCAGCAGTGCGAACATCACCGGTTCATACATCGCCAGCGATGCAATGCGCTGGGGATGCCGCAGCGCCAGTTCGACGGCCACCGCGCCGCCATAGGAATGGCCGACGAGATGCACCGGTCCGTCGATCTGCTGCAGCAGCGCGCCGAGCAGATCCATTTCGTCCTGCACGATGGAACGGCGCGCAGATTCCGCGGCCTGCTCGGGCAGCGGCGCGTCACGGTAACCGAAGAGATCGGGCGCGAGAATGCGCCAGGCGTTGCCGAGCTGCGCCACCAGCGGACGCCATTGCCGGTGCGATGCGCCGCTGGAATGCAGCAGCAGGAGCGTGGGCGCACCGGCCGCGGTGACGCCATTATCGAACCACAACAGCCGGCCGGCGGACGTTTGTAATGTGGGCATCCTGCGCCTCCTTCAGACCTTGAAACCGGGGATCAGCGCCGGCACGCGGGCGCGATAGTCGCGATAGCGCTCGCCGAAGGCGGCGATCAGGTCGCGTTCCTCGCAAAGCATGCCGACCAGGATGTAGGCCGACATGCCAATGGCAAACAGCAGGTGGCCGACACTCATCTGCGGCGTGGCCCAGAAGGTGATGAGCCAGCCGGTGTAGATCGGATGCCGCATATAGCGATAGGCATAGACCAAGCGCAGATCGCCGGCCGGCGCGGGTTCACCGCGCCAGTGGCGCCAGGCCTGGGCGAGGCCGAAAAGTTCGAAATGGTCGATCATCCAGGTGGCGGCCACCAGCAGCAGCCAGCCGGCGCCAAACAGCGACCAGAGCAGCAGCGTGACGACGTCGTCGTCACTGCGCCAGACCATGCCGGGCAGCGGCTGCCAGAACAGCAGCACCATCAGCAGCGCCGGACAGGAGGCAAACACATAGGTCGCGCGCTCCAGATGCGGCGGCACGAATGCGGTGAACCAGCGCTTGAACGCGGGCCGCGCCATCACGCTGTGCTGCAGGCCGAACAGCGCGATCAGGCCGAGATCGATGGCGCCGGCGAGCCAGGGCGGGAGCGGCGGCCAGATCGAGGCATCGACGGTGATCGGCAGCGCAACTCCGGCGATCTGCGGCAGGCCGGTGAGGAACAGCGCCAGTGCGCCGGAGACGAGGTTGAAACAGAGATAGGCGAAGGCGGCGAACAGCAATCCGGCCATGACGGAACTCCTAGTGCGTGGCGAGCGATGAGAGGAACGCGAGATAATCGGCGGCGGCGGTTTCGGGCGCCTCGATCATCGGCAGGTGTCCGCCGGGCAACAGCAGCACCGAGGCCCGCGGCAGGTGATCGGCCAGACGGGCAGCGCCCGAGACATGCCAGATGCGGTCGCGCTCGCCCCAGACGATACGCGTGGGCACCTTCATGCCGGCGATGCCGTCTTCGAGTGATACAGTCTCGGCCGCGGCGGCATCGAAGACACTGCGATGGAAATCGGCCTTGACGAGCGCACGGCCCGCCAGTGCGCGCTTCAGCGGCGCCGGGATATACGGGGGCGATGCCATCAGCCAGTGCAGATAGGCATCGAAGGCTTCGATGCTGCGGATGAATAGCGGATTATCGCCGCCGGCCAGAAGGTGACGCTGCAGATCGCTCGGCTCGGCCGACAGAACGCCGCTCGGGCCGGGCAGCCACAGACTGCGCACGCGGTGCGGATGACTGGCGGCATAAAGCGCGGCGACACGGCCGCCCATCGAGTTGCCGCCAATATGAAACTGCTCCAGCCCGAGCGCATCGGCGATGGCGGCCAGCGCGGCGACCTGGCTCTGCAGCCCGACGCTATGATCGGACCAGCGCGGACTGTCGCCGAAACCGGGCAGGTCGATGGCGATCACACGATGCCGCGGCGTGAGGTGACGCGCGACGCGGTTCCAGTTGTCCTTCTCCCCGCTGCTGCCATGCACCAGCAGGATCGGCGCAGGATTCGTGGTGTTGCCGCCTTCGAGATAGGCGACCGGCTGTCCATCGAGAAGGACCGTTTTCGCTGTAAGTCCGGCCCGCTGGCGCTCGAATGCCGTGACGAGATCGCGCCACACGGTCGCGGGCATGAAAAACCAGAGCGCCGCGCCGAGAAGAACAAGCGCGGCCAGACTGCAAACAAGAATCGACATGAGGCGGTGCATGGACGGTCGTGGTTTCGGAACGGCGGGAAATATATCAATATTATTGATATTATCAATATGATTGATATTTCCCCGCCGCCGCGGACCGGTTTTGGCCGCTAGCTCGCTGAAATCATTACTTTTTTTCCGGCCGCTGGCCCCGTGTAAGCATTTCTGTATGCTGCGCAGGCGCTCTGCCCTGCTTCTGGACCTCAGCCCATGACAGCCGCCAAAAAATCCTCCCCGCCGCGCCATCCGGCTTCCCGCAGCGCGACCGCGCGCCCCGATCTTCTCGACTCCTCGCGCGGATCGGTGGACGAGACCATTTCGCTGTTTTACCTGGGCTACCGCGCCGGCGTGGCCGGGCCGAAGAAAGTCCTCGACAAGCTCGGCTTCGGCCGCCCGCATCATCGTATTCTCTATGTCGTGGCGCGGCGGCCGGGCATTGCGATTGCCAGCCTGATCGATCTGCTGGAAGTGTCGCGCCAGGCGCTGCACCGGCCGATGCGCGACCTGTTCGCCCAGGGCTATCTCGTGCAAAAACCCTCCCCGACCAATCGCCGACTGGCCCTGCTGACACTGACGCCCAAGGGCGCGGCGCTGGAGAGCAGGCTGACCGATCTGCAATACGACGCCTTTGCAAAGGCCTTTGCCGCCACCGGGCCGGATGCCGAGCGGCACTGGAAAGCCGTGATGCGCGCGCTGGCCGAGCAGGTACGCCCCGCCTTCACCGTCTAGGCTGCGGCACGTTCCTTCGAGACCGCGAGATAGCGCAGTGCCAGCGGGCTTTGCGGCCGCGCATGCAGGCGTTCGGCGGTGAGAGCACGCAGCAGGTTGTGATCGCCGGCGCGACGCGCGGCTTCAAGCAGCGTAAGATCGAGCAGATCGCGCTGCGCGTGGCTGCCGCCGAAGCGATTGGCGATCGTGCGCATGCCGCGCAGGCGCGCGATGCAGTCCTGATACTGGCCGTCCACAAAGGCAGTCAGCGCCCTGGCCACCGGCAGGCCGACCTGATCGGTCATCGCCGCATTGGTGAAATTGCTGCGTTCGGCGGACCGATGCAGCGTCTCCATCTGGCGTGCAGCCAGATCTTCGCGGCCCGCACCCAGATAGGCGATCAGGCCATGCACGTCGTTGAAGGCATAGACGCCGTCATCGGCGGTGCCGGACCAGGCCTCGGCCAGTTCGGTCCAGCGCGCAGCACCGATCTCGACCCCGCGCAGATGCAGGCGCCACAGCATGGCCGAGGCATCGATCAGGTCGAGGATCACCGTCGAGCCGCCGCCGCGCACCTTTTCGTCATACATGCGCAGCACCTGCGCATGCTCGTCGCGCTCCAGGTAATACAGCATGAGATGCCACCAGTTGTGCACCGCCATCATGTTGTCGGGTGCCCAGTGCTGTTCGCGTGTGGTGGCCCAGCGGATGCCGTCCTCGACACGGCCCTGCATTTCCATCACATGCAGCACGGCGTGATGCGCCCAGGCATCGCGCGGATTGAGCTCGCAGGCGCGCCGGCCGGCGGATTCCGCTGCCGCATAGTCGCCGGTTTCCTCCAGGCCGAAGCCGAGCATACCGAGGACCGCGTGATGATGCGGCAAGGCCGCGCTCCAGTTGGGCAGCACGCGCAGCACGCGGTCGCGCAGGTTGCGCGCATCGCCGCGATAGAAATCGAGCAAATGACCCATCTGCAGCGCAAGGCTGTCGCGTGGGCTGCTGAGCAGGATGTCGTCGAAGCGTTCGGAGGCTGCCTCGAAACGGCCGCCGGCCCAGGCTTCGGCCGCGACGGTATGCAGCGTTTCGCGTTCGGTGCGGGCCAGCTTGCGCGCGGCGGCAATGCTCTGCAGCGCCGGCGCGATGCCGGGCGCCTCCATGCCCGAGAGATAGAGATGCGCGCGCAGCAAATGCGCCATGGCGAAACCGGGCGCGGCGGCGATGGCGGCTTCGGCGGTCTCCAGCGGATTGCCGGTATAGGTGTGGAACTCGCCCAGCGCGGCTTCGAAAAGCGCCAGGGCTTCCGGGGTGGCGCCGCTGACAGCGTGACCGGCCTGATCGTGATGCATAACTTGCTCTCCAGCTTGAAACTAACAGACTGGTCGGTATAGATAAGACCGGCCGCTCCCGTCAAGGTATACGTCGCGTCATCCCGACAACCTGTCAGATTAGGGGCTTAGTCTTTGAACTGGCTATAATTTCCAGGGGTTATGCCGGCCCCGGTTCACGGCCTTGTGAAACCGACCATCCCGTATAATAATCCGCCCACACCCTTTGGAGGCGCATTTGCCCCGCGACGGCACCATTACCCGGAAGGCCATCATGGATGCGGCCCAGGGCCTGATCCTGGAGACGGGATATTCGGCGGCCTCGGTGGATGCGGTGATCAGTCGCGCCGGCGTCACCAAGGGGGCATTCTTCTACCACTTCAAGAGCAAGGCCGAGCTGGCGCTGGCGCTGGTGCGGCGCGACGCCGATGCCGATGCGGCGCATCTGCAGGGCGTGCTGGAGCGCGCCGAGGCCTTGAGCCGCGATCCGCTGCAGCAGCTGCTGATCTGCATCGGGCTTTACGAGGAAGAGACCGCGCAGCTGACCGCGCCCTATCCCGGCTGCCTCTATGCCTCCTTCATCTATGAATCGCAGCTGTTCGACGATGCGACGATGAAAGTGGTGCGCGAGGTATTCGGCCACTGGACCCAGCGCATCACCGAAAAACTGGAGGCAGCGATGCGCATGTATCCGCCGCGCCTGCCGGTCGACGTGACAACGCTGGCCGAGATGAGCCTGGCGCTGGCCGAGGGCGCCTTCATCCTCTCAAAAGTGCAGCGCGACCCTGCGGCCCTGGCGGCGCAGTGGCGGCATTACCGCAACTATCTTGAACTGCTGTTCTCGCCGACGCTGCCCCAGTCTTCTGCAACGGGGCCGGATGCCACAGCCGTGAAGCGCGGCAAGCTGGACGCAGCGGTGCCGGCCAAATAGGCTGACGCCATCATGGCGGCGGCACGTTTTGAGGATCTCTACAGCCGGACCAAGCTGGCCTCCGGCCTGGTGCTGTTCGTTTTCCTCGCCACGCATCTGATCAATCACACACTGGGCATCGTATCGCTGCAGGCGATGGATGCCGGTGCGGCTGTGTTCAAATCCGTCTGGCGCAGCTGGCCCGGCACGGTGCTGCTCTATGCCGCCGCCGTCACGCATCCGCTTCTCGCGCTGTTCAGCTGGCTGCGGCGCGGTCATTACCGCGGCATTGCCTGGCAGGGCTGGGTGCAGCTGGCGCTCGGCCTCTGCGTGCCGCCGCTGGTGGTCGACCATGTGATCGGCACACGCGGCCTGCATGAGGCGATGGGCGTCAACGACAGTTACGCCTATGTACTGATCGTGCAGTTCGTGCAGGAGCCGCTGATCGGCCTGCGCCAGAATATCCTGATCCTGATCGCCTGGGGCCATGGCTGCATCGGCGCATATTACTGGCTGCGGCTGAAACAGATTTCCGAACGCCTCTGGCCCGTGCTGTTCGGCCTCGCGCTGCTGCTGCCGATGCTGGCGACGATGGGCTATCTTTCTGCGGGCCGCGCCGTGCTGCTGGCGATGCAGCAGCCCGAATGGCTGGACGCTTTCCGCGCCGGCCTCAACTGGCCCGGGCCCATGGCCAACGACTTCGGCATGCGCAATGTCGACTATGCCTATCAGGGCATGATCGGCCTGCTGGCGCTCGGTCTGCTCGGCCGTATGCTGGCCGCGCTGCTGCGCCGCCGGCGCGGCATCGTCACCGTCAGTTATCCCGATGGCCGCAAATTCCGCGGCCTGGCCGGCAACCTCACCGTGCTGGAAGCCAGCCGCGCCATCGGCTATCCGCATGCTTCGGTCTGCGGCGGACAGGGCCGCTGCTCGACCTGCCGCGTGCGTCTGAGCGGTGCGGGCGCCGCCGACCTGCCGCCGCCCGATGCCGCCGAGCAGAAGGTGCTCGACCGCATCAGGGCATCGCCGGGCGTGCGGCTCGCCTGCCAGGTGCGGCCGCGCGACGATATCGCCGTGCTGCCGCTGCTGCCGGCCGGCGTGCCGACGCGCGTCGTCTATGGCACCAGTTCCTACGCGCAAGGGTCGGAGCGGCGCATCGCCATCCTGTTCGCCGATCTGCGCGGCTTCACCAAGTTGTCGGAAGGCAAGCTGCCCTATGACGTGGTGTTCGTGCTGAACCAGTATTTCAAGGCGATGGGCGAAGCGGTCGACGGCGCCGGCGGCAAGCTCGACAAGTTCATCGGCGATGGCGTGATGGCGCTGTTCGGCATCGACGAGGGGCCCGACGAGGGCTGCCGCCGCGCCATGGACGCCGCGCGCCGCATGGCGGCGGCGCTGGCGCAGCTGAACGACGCACTGAGGATGGATCTCGACCAGACGCTGCGCATCGGTATCGGGATTCATTGCGGCCCGGCCATCGTCGGCGAGATGGGTCATGGCAGCGCCATGCATCTGACCGCGGTGGGCGATGCGGTCAACACCGCCAGCCGGCTGGAAAGCGCAACCAAGGATTTCGCCGCCGAACTCGTCATTTCTGCCGAAGTGGCGGAACGGGCCGGCACCGCCGCGCTGGCCGACATGGCCTGGCAGCGCCAGACCGTCGCCCTGCGCGGCAAATCGGACAGTATCGACGTGCTGGTGGCCGGGCAGATCCTGCCGGCGCGGGCCACCCCGCGCGATGCCGGCAGCGCAGCAGCCACCGCCGCCACGCCTTGAGCCGCGCCGCCGGACCGGGTTCAATAGCCGGGCCGTGTGCCGGAACCTTCGGCCGGGGTTGCCGTTTCGTTACCTGAGGCGGAATGGCGCGTGCAGACGCCATTCGTCAGGCAAGACTGGTTTCGGGGGATTCATGGCGGCGGAGCAGCCGTACGACACTGCCTTGACGGAGGACCGGCGCTATCGCCTGCTGGTCAATTCCATCACCGACTACGCCATCTACATGGTCGACCCGGCCGGCGTGGTCGCGAACTGGAATGCCGGGGCGGAGCAGTTCACGGGCTATCGCGCCGACGAGATCACCGGCCGGCCCTGCGCGCTGTTATACACACCGGAAGATGTCGCCGCGGACCTGCCGCAGCGCGCGCTGGCGATAGCCGATCGCGACGGCCGCTTCGAACGCGAAGGCTGGCGCCTGCGCAAGGATGGCACGCGCTTCTGGGCGCATATGGTGATCGAGCCGATACGCGACGAGGCCGGCGCGCTGATCGGCTTCGCCAAAGTGACGCGCGACCTGACCGAACGCATGCGGACCCGCGAGGATCTGCGCCGCAGCGAGGAGCAGTTCCGCCGCCTGGTGCTGGGCGTGACCGACTACGCGATCTACATGATCGACCCGGAGGGCCAAGTGGTAAGCTGGAATGCCGGCGCCGAGAAGATCAAGGGCTATACCGCCGAGGAGATCATCGGCCAGCATTTCTCGCGCTTCTACACGGAAGAGGATCGCGCGCAGCATGCGCCCGAGCGCGGTCTGGCCACGGCGGCGCTGGACGGCCGTTTCGAACGCGAAGGCTGGCGCGTGCGAAAGGACGGCACCACCTTCTGGGCTCATGTGGTGATCGACGCGATCCGCAACGAGGCCGGCTTGCTGGTCGGCTTCGCCAAGGTGACGCGCGACATGACCGAGAGGGTCAAGGCGCAGCAGGCGCTGGAGCGGGCGCAGCAGGCGCTGTTCCAGTCGCAGAAGATGGATGCCATCGGCCAGCTGACCGGTGGCGTGGCGCATGACTTCAACAACCTGCTGATGGCGATCATCGGCAGCATCGAGCTGCTGAAGAAACGCATCCCGGAACATCCGAAGGTGACGCCGCTGCTCGACAATGCCATGCAGGGCGCCAGGCGCGGCGCGGCACTGACCCAGCGCCTGCTGGCCTTTGCCCGCAAGCAGGAGCTCAACCTGCGCGGCATCGACCTGCCGGCGCTGGTGCGCGGCATGACCGACCTGCTGCGGCGCACGATCGGCCCGCAGATCATGATCGAAGCCCGGATGCCCGACGCGCTCGCCGCGATCCAGGCCGATGCCAACCAGCTGGAACTCGCGCTGCTCAACCTGACCATGAATGCGCGCGATGCGATGCCGAATGGCGGCAGCATCGTGATCGCCGCGCGCGAGGAAACCGTGCCCGATGGCGGCCCGGCCGGACCGCTGGTGCCGGGTCGCTATGTCTGCCTGTCGGTGACCGACAGCGGTGAAGGCATGGACGAGGCGACGCTGAAACGCGCCGCCGAGCCTTTCTTCACCACCAAGGGCATCGGCAAGGGCACCGGGCTGGGACTGTCCATGGTGCATGGCCTGGCCGAACAGTCGGGCGGTCGCCTGGTGCTGCACAGCAAAAAAGGCGAAGGCACCACGGCGGAGCTCTGGCTGCCGCTGGCCGAAGCCGTCGCTGTGAACGGCGACGCAGCCGCCGCCGGCGATGCCGGAACGGGAGCGACGCGACCGCTGACCGTGCTGGCGGTGGATGACGACCGGCTGGTGCTGATGAATACCGTGGCGATGCTGGAAGAGATGGGCCATACCGTACTGGAAGCCACTTCGGGCCAGCAGGCACTGGAGATTTTGCGCCAGCATGCCACGCTCGACCTGCTGATCACCGATGAAGCCATGCCGCAGATGACCGGATTGCAGCTGGCGAAAACCGTGCGGGCGGAGCGCCCGGGCCTGCCGATCATCCTGGCCACCGGCTATGCCGAAGTGCCCCGCGACTCCACGCTGCCGAAACTCTCCAAGCCCTTCTTCCAGGACGACCTGGTCCGCGCGGTCGCCTCGGCGGTGCGCCAGGAGGCCCCCCGGCAGGGTTGATCCGCCTCAATTCTCCGGCGGCCGCCGGCATGCGACAGTGTGCGCCATCCTCTGCAGCACCGGAGCCCGCCATGTCCGCCGATACCAGTTCCCGTCCCGATGCCATCCCTGCCGCGCTCAGCGAGCAGGATCGCAGCCTGCTGCGCAAGCTGCGGCATCATCGCGCCCATCGCCGCCATGATACGCGCGACGCCCCGGCACCGCCGACCGGGCTGGGCAGCCGCATTGCCGACACGGTCGCGGCGGTGGTCGGCTCCTGGCGTTTCATCCTGCTGCAAAGCGCGCTGCTCGCGGCCTGGCTGATCGGCAACGCGGTCTTCGGCGGCCAGGCCTGGGATCCCTATCCCTTCATCCTGCTGAATCTGCTGCTGTCCTTCCAGGCCGCCTATGCGGCGCCGATCATCATGATGAGCCAGAACCGCCAGGGCGAGATCGACCGCCAGCGTGCCGAGAATGACTACAGCATCAACATCAAGGCGGAACTGGAGATCGAACTGCTGCACCAGAAGATCGACCTGCTGCGCGAGCAGGAGCTGATGGCGCTGACCCGCGCCGTCGAGGCGCTGGCGCAGCGCATCGACGGCAGGCCGGCCTGATCAGCCCGCCTGATCAGAAGGTGACGCTGCCGCCGAGCCGTACTTCACGGCCGCGGATCGGCGCCTGCTCCTTCAGCATCGAGCTGTGCACGCGGCCATGCTCGTCGGTCAGGTTGCGGCCCTGCAGCAGCAGCGCGATGTTGCGGTTCTCTGAAAACGGCCGCCAGGTGAGCGCCGTGTTGATCACGCGATACCCGCCGGTTTCGGTTTCGTTGACCCCGGTGCGGTCCTGCCGCGCGAAGCCTGCCAGTTCGAGACGGAAGCCGAGATCGTCCTGTTCGGCGACGAAACCGAGCCGATAGCCAAGCGGCGGAATCAGCGGCAGCGCGCGGCTGCTGCTGCGGTCTTCGGCGCGCACATAGTCGATGCCGCCGTCTACGCTTAAGCGCCGGTTCCTGTCCGCGCCACGCCAGAAGGTCCAGGCGGCGTCGACTTCGACACCGCGGAAGTCGGCATCGGTCTGGCTGATCTGCAATTCGTCCAGATCGTCCTGCTGGCTGCCGGTGAAAGCGCCGTAGATGTAGTCCTTGTATCGCGTGGCGAAGAGATTGATGCCGCCGGTGACATCGCCCTGCACCTTGCGCAGCGAGAGTTCCGAATGCCAGGCGGCTTCCTTGCCCAGGTTCGCGTTACCGAGTTCAAAGCTGCGCGTCGCCAGATGCGCGCCATTGGCATACAGCTCTTCCGCCGTCGGCGCGCGCTCGATGTAGGACAGCGCGGCGCCGATCTGCCAGCCGGGTATGAAGCGCCAGGTCGCACTGGCCGAGAGACTGGCCGGCGTGTAGTCGCGGTCGTTCGTAGCGGTCAGATTGTCGATCTCGACATGTTCGATGCGACCGCCGAGCGCAAACAGCCAG
>JAEYSS010000001.1 GCA_023434425.1 Pseudomonadota bacterium
AAGGATCCTGTCGCGCGCCGCGACTACAAGGCCTTCGGCGGCAGGGGCATTCCGGTCATATTCGTCGACCAGCGCCGGATGAACGGATTCAGCGTCAGCGGCTTCGAGAAAATCTACCGGTGATGGGGCGGGGGTTTGCGCTGGCCCTGCTGCTGGTCGCGCATCCGGTCCTGGCTCAGGAGAGGCCCGCAGCGGTGGTGCTGCCGGCTGAGGTCGCGCCCTTTGTCGAGGCGGGCAGCATCCCGATTGCGCTGGAAAAAGCCGACCTCGATCGCGATGGCCGCGCCGACTGGCTGCTGGTGCTGGAATACGGGAAACCGAGAATCGATCCCCGGGACCGCTACGAAGAAGAGGGGCCGCGCGCCCTGCTGCTGCTGCGGCGCGGCGTCGACGGCAGGCTGGTGATGGCGGCGCGCAATGACCACGTGGTCTATTGCCGCGGCTGCGGCGGCATGATGGGCGATCCCTTCCAGGGGCTGGAGGCTGCCGCCGGCCGCTTTACCGTCACCAATGCCGGCGGCAGCCGCTACCGCTGGTCGCGCGCCTTCACCTTCGCCTGGTCCCGCATCGACTCGGCCTGGCAGCTGGTGCGGATCGAGGACGGCAGCCTCGACATCCATGATCCGCGGCAACGCGAGCAGCGCCGCGTGCGCCGGCCGCCCAAAGACTATGGGAAAATCGACTTCAAGGCTTATGTGCCGGAACAATAGGCCGCAAAGGTCCGCGACAGCCGGACGGCAATCGACAAACAGCAGGGGGATTCAGCCATGTTTGCAATCATCAGCAAATCCGATGGTTATCCGGTCAGCCGCAGTGTCGGCGGCGGCCAGCCTGATCTGGTGGTGACCTGGACTTCCGGGGACCGGGCGAAGGCCTTTCTTGCCGCGAAAGGCATCGAAGCCGACTATTCCGTGGTGGCGCTCACCGAAGACGCGCTGGCCGGCATGGCCAGGGCGCTGGGCTGCGATGCCGACGCCATCGCTTTCGACGCCTATCCCGAGAAATGATCGCGCCCGGCGGATGAAATACCTTGCCTGCCTCGGCATTCCGCTGCTGCTGCAGGCCCTGCTGACCCTGATCTTCAGCCAGGCGGCTGCCGGCGGCTCCTTTGCCGGGCTGGGGGCGATGCTGATGGCGCTGGTCGGCATTCCGCTGACGCTGATCGTCAATTTCGCGCTGATCCGGTCTTATCCCGGGCAGAGCATCGCGGCGCATTTCAACCGTTCCTTCCTGCTGGGCCTGATCCTGCCGGGCCTGCAATTCGCGCTGCTGCTGGCGGTTTCCATCGGCCGCTGGTGAGCGGTCGCCTGCTGCGGCTACAATGCCCGCGGCTCAACCACGCAGGAATGGATCACGAATGGATACGCTGCAGACCGGCATGACACTGACCGTCGAGCGCGAGGTCACCGAGGCGATGACCACGCAGCGCGGCGAATACCGGGTTTTTTCGACGCCGAACATGGTGCAGTTTTGCGAGAGCTCGGCCGGACAACTGGTGGCGCCGCATCTGAAACCGGGACAGGGACAGGTCGGTACGGTGGTGACCATACGCCACATGGGCCCGACGCCGATGGGCAAACGCGTGCGCGCCGAGGTGGAGCTGACGGGCATAGACCGGCGGCGCCTGAGTTTCAAGATCAAGGTCTTCGATGACGTGGAACAGGTCGGTGAATGTGATCACGAACGCTTCATCGTCGATCTCGACCAGTACCAGGCGAAGCTGAAAAAGAAAATCGGCGTTTGATGCTTTGTATATAAGTATTTGATTTTATTGATGTTTTTGCGCACTGCGGCGCGCAAGGGCAATGCCGGTCAGCACCAGTGCCGCACCGGCGAATTGCAGCGCGCCGAGCGTTTCGCCCAGCAGCAGCCAGGCAAACAGCGTGGCCATCACCGGCTGCAGCAGCAAACCCACTGACGAAAACGTCGCGGGCAGATGGGCCATCGCCCATGCGATCAGGCTTTGCCCGATGACCTGCGCGAACAGCGCGATGCCGATCAGTTTCAGCCAGCCTGCGCCGCTGCCGGGCAGCAGCTGTTCACCGGACAGCCAGGCGACCGGCAGCAGCAACAGCGCCATCACCGTGCTGCTCCAGGCCATCAGGCTCGCAGTCGGCATGTGCGCGCGCAGCCGCGTGACGGCGATCTGGTAGGCCGCGTAAAACATGGCGGTGATCACGCCGAGGCCGTCGCCGAGCAGCGCGGTGCCGCCCTGGCCGAAACTGGCGCCGACCAGCAGCAGCGTGCCGGCCACCGCGGCGGCCAGCCCGGCGACGAACAGCCTGCGCGGAACCTGCCTGTAGAGCAGCCAGGCGGCGGCGGTGACAAAAATCGGCGCGAGGTTGGCCAGCAGCGTGGTGTTGGCGATCGAGGTCAGCAGGATCGACCAGTGCCACACGGCAAGATCGCCGGCAAAAAAAGCACCGGTGGCGAAAAGTTTGCCGCGGTGCGCGCGGAAATGATCCGCCTGCCGCGCCAGGCCTTCGCTGGCCAGCGTCCACAGCCACAGCAGCGGCAACGCAAGAAACACGCGCCAGAACGCGGTGGC
>JAEYSS010000182.1 GCA_023434425.1 Pseudomonadota bacterium
GACGGCATCGAACTGCCGCAGGTCGCGCCAGCCGGCGGCCATGCCGGCCGCGGCGCGCTGCCGCAGCATCTGCCAGTAAAGTCCCCGCCCCGCCCATGCCATGGCGTAAATCTCTGCATGGCTGCCATGCCGCGGCCAATCCGTGCAAAACGGGAACGGCGGCTTGCCCGCCTGCCCCCGTATGCTAAAACCCAGCCTTGCTTCGTTTTCCGGATCGCCCAATGTCCAAAGTCGTTACCCGCTTCGCCCCCTCGCCGACCGGCTACCTGCATATCGGTGGTGCCCGCACGGCGCTGTTCAACTGGCTGTTCTCACGCCACCACGGCGGCACCTTCCTGCTGCGTATCGAGGATACCGACCGAGAGCGCTCCACCGACGATGCCGTGCAGAAGATATTCCAGGGCCTGAAATGGCTCGGCATCGACTGGGATTGCGAGCCGGTGATGCAGTTTTCGCGCATGAAGCGTCATGCCGAGGTGGCGCAGCAGATGCTGGCCGAGGGCAAGGCCTATCACTGCTACTGCTCGCCGGAAGAGCTGGAAGAGATGCGCAACAAGGCCAAGGCCGAGGGCCGGCCGATGCGCTACGACGGCCGCTGGCGCGACCGCGATCCGAAGGATGCGCCGGCCGGGGTAAAACCGGTGGTGCGCTTCAAGGCGCCGCAGACCGGCAGCACGGTGATCAAGGATCATGTGCAGGGCGATGTCACCTTCCAGAACGAGCAGCTCGACGACCTGATCATCCTGCGCTCGGATGGCACGCCGACCTACAATCTCTCGGTCGTGGTCGACGATCACGACATGGGCGTGACGCATATCATCCGCGGCGACGACCACCTGACCAATGCGGCGCGGCAGACGCAGCTTTATATCGCGGCCGGTTTCGCCGTGCCGGACTTCGCGCATATCCCGCTGATCCATGGTCCGGACGGCGCCAAGCTGTCCAAGCGCCATGGCGCGCTCGGCACCGAAGCCTATGCCGATATGGGCTACCTGCCGGCGGCGATGCGCAACTACCTGCTGCGCCTTGGCTGGAGCCATGGCGATGAGGAAATCATTTCGACCGAACAGGCGATTCAGTGGTTCGGCCTTGACCATGTCGGCCGCTCGCCGGCGCGGTTCGATTTCGCCAAGCTGAACAACCTGAACGGCCATTACATCCGCCACACCGGCGACGATGAACTGCTGCAGGCCGCCCTGCCCTTCGTGGAGAAGAAAGCCGGCCAGGTGCCCAACCAGGCCCAGCAGGCGCAGATCAAGGCGATCCTGCCGGCCGTGAAGGAGCGCGCCAAGGATCTGAACGAACTGGCCGAGGCGCTGCTCTTCCTGTTCGCCACACGCCCCATCGCGCCCGATGCCGCAGCCCAGAAGCATCTCGACGATGCCGCCAGGGCGCGACTGAAGGCGATGATCGAAACGCTGAACGGCGTGAACGACTGGACCGCCGCCAATGCCGAAGCTGCCATTCGCGCACTCAGTGAGGCGCAGCAGGTGAAGCTCGGCCAGCTGGCGCAGCCGTTGCGCGCGGCGCTGACCGGCCGCACGGTTTCGCCGCCGATTTTCGACGTCCTGGCGGTGCTGGGCCGTGAAGAAACGCTGGCGCGCCTGACTGACGCGGCAGGCTGATGACCGCGCCGCTGCCGCCTGTGCTGATCGTGCCGGGCCTCGGCAATTCGGGGCCCGAACACTGGCAGAGCGCGTGGCAGCGCAGGCATCCGGATTTCATCCGCGTCGAGCAGGCCGACTGGGACAATCCCGATTTCGCCGACTGGCTGAAGCGGCTGGATGCGGCGATTGCTGCCTGCGCCTTACCGCCGCTGGTGGTCGCGCATAGTCTGTCCTGCTCGCTGGTCGCGCACTGGGTGGAACGCCATGCGGGTCTTCTGCATGGCGCATTGCTGGTCGCGCCTGCCGATGTCGATTCCGAAAGCCATACACCGCCCGAGACGCGCGGCTTTCGTCCGATGCCGCTGGCGCGCTTCGCCTGCCCCGCCATCGTGGTCGCCAGCCGCAACGATCCTTACGTGGACTTCGCCCGCGCGCGGTTTTTTGCGACACGCTGGCAGGCGCGCTTCGTCGATGCCGGCGCGCTCGGACATATCAATTCCGCGTCCGGCCTTGGCGACTGGCCGTTCGGTTATGCTCTGCTGGAAGAATTGATGGCCGCGGCCGACTAGGCCAGCCGGTTACAGGCGACGACGCAATTCGGTCTGCTGCGACAGCCGCGCCTGATCCATCATGAACTGCTGCAGCTTTTCCATCGCCGGACGCGGCATCGGATCCTGACCGCTGAGCATGAGCGTCAGCGCGACGCGGCTGACGCCAATGCGCTGGGCCAGCTGATCGAGCGACAGCGCCGCCATCTTGCAGGCCTGCGACACGGCGACGATCGAGCCCTTCTCCACGAAGAAGCGACCCCACTGTTCCTTCACGTTCAGCTTGGCCGGCAGGCTGGGCATCGCCGAAGAATGACGCGCGGCAACGGCATCCGGCGGCAGCAGGGCGCCGGCAGCCGGCGTGATCGGATTGTGGCTCGGCGAGGATGAGCCGGAGGGCGTGGCGGACAAACGCGGCGGCGGCGGAGCGGGCGTGAATTCATCCAGCCGCGGCGCCTTGTCGATGCTGTCCTTCAGCAGCGCCCGCACGGACTCGATCAGCTCCTCGCTGATCGGCGGTGCCAGTTCATGCTCTTCGCCGAAGCGGTCGTAATACTGCGCGATCTCGCTCAGGCGATCGAGCCGGCGCATCAGGAATTCGCGGCTGCCCAGTGGCAGGCGGCGACCCGAACGCGTGATGTTGATCAGATAGACGCGCGTGGTGTCGAGTTCGAGGATGGTGACCTTCCAGCGGATCTTCGAGAGATGCTTGCGCAGCGGCTTCTGCTTGGTCTCATCGAATTCCGGGATGCGGCCGTCGACCAGATCCACGAAGACATAGAAATGCTCCATCTTTTCGACGAAGCGTTTGTAGTCCGAGAAGTTGGCGGACAGGTTCTGCTCGTTACGGCAGAATGCAAGCAACTCCCGGCTCTGGTTTTCCACCACGCCGACCAGTTTCAGGGTTTCCTGAACTACCGGTTTGAGGGCTGCCTGTTTCACCGCGTTTCTCGCGCTACCTAGCTGTTGAGGTTCGCCTGATTCTAGGCCACTGAATCTGTCCTGATTTTGGCAGAGAACTGCGCCTGCAACAACACAACCTGTACGGCCAGGCTTCGGTGTCACAACTTTATCACTACAGCGAAGATCTGGTTAACGCGGGCTCAGCTGGCCGGAAGTTCATGCGGGGCGCAATAAATCTGGCTGGATCGCAGGCCGCGGCAGTAGTCGAGCGCCGCCGCGCGATCGGCAAAGCCGCCCACCAGCAGGCGCACCACCTTGCCGCGCTGCCCGCCCAGATCGATCTCGACATAGCGCCGGTCGGCTGTCTTGAGCTGGGGGAATCGCTCGGCCAGCCGGGGCCAGGCGGCCTCGGCTTCGACCAGCGTCTTGTAGCTGGCGACATGACCGGCAAAACGCGCTGGCGGCGGCGGCGGGGGCATAGGCGCCCCTTACCTCTTCGGTTGAGGGGGGG
>JAEYSS010000015.1 GCA_023434425.1 Pseudomonadota bacterium
ACGGTGAGCAGCACGGCATGCAGCGTGTCGGGCTGCAGGATGCTGTCGACATACATGCCCCAGCCCTTCGACAGCGCCTGGGCGAAGATCACCACCACGGGTGCGACGATGAACAGGGCGGTCAGCACCACGCCGAGCAGGATCAGCAGCAGCGGCAGGCGCGACGGACCGCGGGTGGCGGCGGGCGCGGCATCGAAAGCGACATCGGCAGCCATGCTCAGCTCCTCACCTTGTAGCGCATATGCCAGGCCTGGATCGCATTGGTGGCGAGCAGGATGCAGAAGGCGGTGGCGAGCAGCACGACGGCAATCGCCGCGGCGGCCGGATAGTCGTATTCCTCCAGCCGGATGAAAATCAGCAGGGCGGCGATCTCGGTTTTCATCGGCAGGTTGCCGGCAATGAAGATCACCGCGCCGAACTCACCCAGGCTGCGCGCGAAGGCCAGCGCGCTGCCGGTGAGATAGGCCGGGAAGATCGCCGGAAAGACCACCTTGCGGAAAATCAGGCCGGGATAGGCGCCGAGCGTGGCGGCGGCTTCCTCGACATCGGGCTGGATATCCTCCAGCACCGGCTGCACCGTGCGCACCACGAAAGGCACGCTGGTGAAGGCCATGGCGATCGCTACGCCGATCACCGTATAGGCCACCTTGATGCCGGCCTCGCCTTCGAGGATCTGGCCATACCAGCCGTTGCTGGCATAGAGCGCGGTGAGCGCAATGCCGGCAACGGCGGTGGGCAGCGCAAAGGGCAGGTCGATCAGCGCATCGAGGATGCGCTTGCCGGGGAAGTCGTAACGCACCAGGATCCAGGCCATCAGCAGGCCGTAGCCGGCATTGAACAGCGTGGCCAGTGCGGCCGCCGAAAACGTGATCTGCAGCGACGCCAGCACGCGCGGGCTGGTGAGCAGACGCCAGAAGCCGTCGGGGCCGATCTCGGCCGATTTGAGCAGTAAGGCCGCGAGCGGCAGCAGCACGATGACGGCGAGATAGAGCAGCGTGCCGCCCAGCGCGAGACCGAATCCCGGCAGCACGCGCCGGCTCTTCACCGGACGCGCGCCTGCATGGCTGATGGCATGAGCGGTCATGGTTTACGCGCGTCCCGCTCAGCGGTTCACAAAGACCTGTTCGAGGATGCCGCCCTCGGCGAAGTGCTCCTTGTTGGCCTTTTCCCAGCCGCCGAACACGTCGTCCACGGTGACCAGCTTCAGCGCCGGGAACTGCGCCTTGTATTTCTCCTGCACCTTGGGGTGATGCACGCGGTTGAAGGTCTTCGCCAGAATCTCCTGCGCCGGCTCGCTGTAGAGGAAGGTCAGATAGGCCTGCGCCACCTGCTCGCTGCCGCGCTTCTTCGCGACACGCTCGACCACCGCGACCGGGAATTCGGCCAGCAGGCTGAGCGACGGCGTCACCAGCTCGAAACCCTTGTCGCCGTATTCGCGGCGGATGCCATTGGTCTCGGCCTCGAAGGTGAGCAGCACATCGCCGATCTCGCGCTCGACGAAGGTGGTGGTCGAGCCGCGGCCGCCGGTATCGAAGACCGGCACATTGGCCAGCAGCTTTTTCACAAACTCGTTCGCCTTCGCCTTGTCGCCCTTGTTCTGCTCCAGCGCAAAGGCATAGGCCGCCAGATAGGTATAGCGCGCATTGCCCGAGGTTTTCGGATTGGGGAAGACCGACTTCACGTCGGGACGGACCAGATCGCTCCAGTCCTTCACATTCTTCGGGTTGCCCTTGCGCACCAGGAAAGACGGCAGCGAATAGTAGGGCGAAGCGTTGTTGGGGAATTTTGTCTGCCAGTCGGCGGCGACGAACTTGCGGTCGGCCAGCACCTGGATATCGAGGAACTGGTTGAAGGTGACCACATCGGCCGGCAGGCCTTCCATGATCGAGCGCGCCTGTTTCGAGGTGCCGGCATGCGACTGCTTGATCTCCAGCGTCTGGCCCGATTTGGCCTTCCACTCGGCGGCAAAGACCGGATTGAGCTGGGCGAACAGCTCGCGCGCGATGTCGTAGGAGACATTCAGAATCTCACCCGGCGCCTTGTTCTGGGCGCGGGCAGAGTCAATGGCGGGCGAAGCTGTGGCGAGAATGGCGGCGACGGCAACGGAGGCAAGTCTTTTCATTGTCTTTGTCCTGTGGGCGTGAAAGGGGAAGAGACATCAGGCGCGCGCGAGGCGCTTCGCTGCAGCCGTCTCGGCCGGGCGCTGCGCCGGTTCGAAGATTCGGCCGCGCAGGATTTTCAGCCGCACGGCATCGCCGCGGCGCAGGTTGCGACCACGCACGGCTTCGCGGGTCAGCTCGACCTCGACCTGCTTGTCGACCCCGGGCAGCGCGATGTCGAAGCGGAAGCTGGGGCCGTTGGAGGCCACATCGCTGATCCGTGCGCCGGACGACGCGTCCGCCACCAGGTCGATTTCATGCGGCCGCACGAACAAGGTCACCGCACCGTCGCCGGCAGCGACACGCTCGACGGCAGAGGCATCGGCATGCGGCAGCACGAGGCGGCCATTGTGCAGTTCGGCCGGCAGTTCGTTCACGCCACCGAGGAAGCGCGCCACGAAGGGACTGGCGGGATGTTCGTAGATCTCGTCGGGCGTGCCGACCTGTTCGATGCGGCCCTCGCCCATCAGCACCACGCGGTCGGCCAGCTCGAAGGCCTCGTCCTGGTCGTGGGTGACGAAGATCGTCGTCATGCCGATCTGGTCATGCAGGCCGCGCAGCCAGCGCCGCAGGTCTTTGCGGATGCGCGCATCCAGTGCGCCGAAGGGCTCATCCAGCAGCAGCACCTTGGGACGGATGGCGAGCGCGCGCGCGAGCGCCACGCGCTGGCGCTGGCCGCCTGAGAGCTGCGCGGGATAGCGCTCGGCCAGCCCCTCGATCTGCACCAGGCCGATCAGCTCGTTCACCCGGCTGCGGATCTCGGCTTCCGACGGGCGCTGCGGCTTCGGCAGCACGCGCAGGCCGAAGGCGATATTCTCGAAGACCGACATATGCTGGAACAGCGCGTATTGCTGGAACACGAAACCGACGCCGCGGCGCTGCGCCTCCAGCGACAGCCAGTCGGTGCCATCCACCGTGACCGCGCCGGCATTGGGCCAGTCCAGCCCGGCCAGGATGCGCAGCAAGGTCGTCTTGCCCGAGCCCGAGGCGCCGAGCAGCGCGATCAGCTCGCCCTCGGCGATCCGCAGATCGATGCCGCGCAGCACCGGCACCTTGCCGAACTGCTTGTGAATATCCTGGATATCGATCGCCATGAGACTGCCTGCTGAACTCTGTGCGCCGGAGTTTCCACACAGCTAGCGCAGGCGTCAATGGATTTAAACTCTATTGAGTGGTATTTTATTTTTAATACATTAGGAAATGTTATAATTAGCGGGCAGCGACCTTAACCCAATGTAACATATTGATATTTATCAATTCTGCTCAATCCGGCAGCATGAACGCGCCATGCCGGACCGCGAGTCCGGGCTCCGGCGGCAGGATGCGCAGCGGTCCGGCGCGGAAATCGCTCGCCGTCAGGGTCGCCGCCAGCATGACGCAGCCGATCGCCTCGCTTCCGTCCGCCATGGGCAGCGCCAGGCGGTCGCAGGTGACGATATTGGCCGGATCGCCCGTGGTCAGGCCGTCGAGCGTATAGGTGCTGCGGCAGAAGACCGGCCGGCGCTGCCGCACCAGATCGGCCAGCAGGTCGCGCAGATGCTGAAGATAGGCGGGATCGGTCAGCCGGCCGTAATCGGCGGCATCCAGGCCTTCGGGCAATTCGCGGAACCAGCGCGTGATCTCGGCGCCGGCCAGGCGCAGGCGACTGAGATTGAAATCAGCCCCGGTGATTTCCGCGACGAGCAGATGCGGCAGCAGCTCGCGCGGGATCGCGGCGGGATCGAGCCGGCGGAACTCGGGAAGGCCGGACGGCTGCGCCGGCAGGCTGCGCCAGAAGTCGAGCGCGGCGCGAAGGACGGGGTTGGCGTCGAGGGTCATGACCGAAGATTAATCCGTCTTGGCCGATTTTTCCTCATAGAGATATTTCTGGAACCCTGTGAAAGCCCGGCCAATGTCTTCCGGCCGCCCCAGGTCGGCGACCGCATCGGCGATGGAATCGCGATATTTCAGCCGCAGCAGCGGCGTCAGCTTCTCGGCATCCAACTCGTCGACGCCATCGCTGATGTAATGCGACAGCACGAAATCGAGGAAACCCTGCTGCTTAGGCGTGAACTGCGTGGCGATCACCGCCTTGGCGCGGGCGGCGCGCTGTTCGCGGGTCTGCGGCGGCATGGCATAGGCGACATGGGCCAGCACATCGAACAGGTCGCTGTTCTGC
>JAEYSS010000055.1 GCA_023434425.1 Pseudomonadota bacterium
CGCAGCTTGCTGGTTCGCAGCCAGCGTTTGAGACTCTTCTCGCGCTGGATGGCATTGCGGATATCGTCGTGGTGTTCGACATAAACCAGTCGCTTGAGATCGTATCGCTTCGTGAAACCATCGGCGACGCCTTCACGGTGCTCCCAGGCGCGACGCGCGATGTCGGAGGTCACACCGATATACAGAGTGCCATTCGGCTTGTTCGTAAGGATGTAGACCCATCCGCCGGCCATCGCGTGACGCTGGCACGGGATGGACCCTCGGGGCAAGCCCGAGGGTGACGGCTGGTGCTATGGCACAAGGCCGGCCATGACGGATGGGGAGAAGGAGGGCCTCGGGGCAAGCCCGAGGGTGACGATCTCTCTTGTCGGCGTTAGCCGGCCGTTACGTATGTATGACCTGCGGGAAGTGTTCGCTCACTGCGACAGCAGGCGGCTCGACCAGTGTACGCCGAAGGGCGTGACGGGTTCGAGGCCGGGAATCTCCGTCGGTGCCGGCGGCTGCAGGCGGCTCAGCGTCTGGCGCAGGCCGTCGTCCAGCGCGGTGGTGGCAGCGATGCGCAGATGGCGGATCGCGGCGGAGGGATCGCCGAGCGAGCGGCGGATATCGCCGGCGCGCGCCGGTGCCGCCTGCAGGCGCAGCGGCCGGCCGCTCAGCCGCGCAAGGATCGCCGCAAGGTCGCGGATGCGGGTCGGCTGTCCGGTGCAGACATTGAACACGCCGGCCGCAGCGGGGCGACGGTCGCGCTGGCGTTCCAGCAGGCGGTCCATCGCCGCCACCAGATGCGCCGCGACATCGGCGACGAAGATGAAGTCGCGCGTCTGTTCGCCGTCGCCGTGCAGCAGCATCGGCTGGCCGTCCATGAGGCGCGCCGCGAAGATGCTGATCACGCCGGCTGCGGGCGAGGCGGCCTCCTGGCGCGGACCGTAGACATTGAACAGGCGCAGGCCGGCGGTCGGCACGCCATGGCTGCCGGCGGCGACGCGGGCATGCGATTCGCAGCCCAGCTTGTCGGCGCCATGGGCGCTGGTCGGCCGGGTCGCCGCCATTTCCGACAGCCGCTGCTCGCCGCCATCGCCATAGACGGCGGCCGACGAGGCATAGACCACCGGCACGGCACGGCCGCGCGCGGCGTCGAAGACGGTGAGGGTGCCGGTGAGATTGGTGCGATGGCTGTCGAGCCAGTCCTCGGCGGCAGCCTGCCCGCCGGTCGTGGCGGCGAGATGGAAACAGCCGGTCACGCCTTTCATGGCCAGCGCGACGATGGCGGCATCGGCCACATCGCCGATCATCAACTCGGCTTCCGGCGCCAGGTTATGCGTGCGGCCGGTGGAGAGATCGTCCAGCACGCGGACGCGATGGCCCTGGCGCAGCAGCAGGTCCACCAGATGCGATCCGATGAAGCCGCAGCCTCCGGTGACGAGATATGTGGCCATGCCGCGCCGTCCTGGTTCCAACTCGCGTGAACTGGAAAACGCGTGGCGGAACAGTCGGTTCCCCGCCCGGTCGGGGCCGGGCGATATAGCCGGAAATCCGGCAATCGTATACGATCCCCGGCGGGGGACAGCCATGGCACGGACGACGGCAAGGATTCAGCGGGACGCGGCACCGGCCAGCCGGATGGCCGGCAAGCCCGGGCGCAAGATCACGCCGGCCGAGGCGATGGCGGTGCCGCGGCTGCCCCGGCCGAAGCCCGGCCGCGCCGCCATCGACGACGCCACGATCTACGACAGCGTCTATACCGCCATCGTCGACCAGATCATCCTGCCGGGCACCAAGCTGCCCGAGGATGTGCTGGCCAGGGCTTTCGGCGTCAGCCGTACGCGCATCCGCAAGGTGCTGCTGGCGCTGGCGCATGAGAATCTCAGCCTGGTGACGCTGCAGCATAATCGCGGTGCCTCGGTGGCCAAGCCCGGCGAGCAGGAGGCGCGCGAGGTGTTTGCCGCGCGCCGCGTGGTGGAAGCCGGCATCATCGCCGAACTGGCGCGCCGCATCACGGCAGATCAGGTGGCGGCGCTCCGTCGCTTCGTGGCGCGCGAGCATGCCGCCGAAACGGCGCGCGACCGCCGCATGGCGATCAAGCTGTCGGGCGAGTTTCACCTCGAGATCGCCCGGCTGATGCGCAACGAACCGCTGCTCGTCTTCCTGCGTGCGCTGATCTCGCGCACCTCGCTGATCGTCGCGGTCTACGAAATGCCCGGCAGCAGCCTGTGCAGTCACGCCGAACATGGCACCCTGCTCGACCGGCTGGCCGCGCATGACGTGACCGGCGCCGTGCGCTACATGGACGAGCATCTGCAGCGGCTGGAAGACAGCCTCGATCTCAGCGCCGGCCGGCGCAGGCCGGTCGACCTGCAGGATGTGTTTGCGCGGATGGCGACAGGCAAGGCGCGATGACTGTATAGCGACCAAAAGAGCGCATCTTTCCAGGACAGGCCGCAGCACTGCGCTCACCTCAACCGTCATCCTCGGGCTTGCCCCGAGGATCCATCTGTCCCATCCCGCCTGCGACGACCACGGGATGGACCTCCGGGGCAAGCCCGAGGGTGACGGTACTGATTCGATCAGCGCCTATGCATTCGTGCCGCCGTCCACGGCGATCTGCGCGCCGGTGATGTAGCTTCCGGCAGTGCTGGCGAGGAACACCACGGTATCGGCGATCTCCTGCGGCCGGCCGTAGCGGCCGAGCGCGGTGAAGGCGGCCTGCGCGGCGGCGAATTCACCCTCGGCCGGATTCATGTCGGTGTCGATCGGGCCGGGCTGCACGACGTTCACGGTGATGCCGCGCGGCCCGAGATCGCGCGCTAGACCGCGCGTCATGCCGGTCAGCGCCGCCTTGCTCATCGAATAGAGCGTGATGCCGGGCTGGCGCACATTCTCGCCGAGGCAGGAGCCGATGGTGAGGATGCGGCCGCCCTCCTTCATTTGCTCGGCAGCAGCCAGCGCGGCCACGTAAGGCGCGCGCGTATTCACCGCCAGCACCTTGTCGATATTCTCCAGTGTATCCTCATAGGTCACGATGCCGGCATTGTTCACCAGGATGTCGAAGCGGCCGAAGGTTTTCGCCGTCTGCGCCACGGCGTCCTGCACGGCTTTGGCATTGGCGCTGTCGGCCTGGATGGCGAAGGCCCGGCCGCCCATATCCCTGATCACGGCGGCCGCCTTGTCGGGCGAGGCACTGTAGGTGATCGCCACATCGGCGCCGGCAGCGGCCAGCGCCTTGGCAATGGCGGCACCGATGCCGCGGCTGCCGCCGGTGACGAGCGCGGTTTTGCCCTTGAGAGTGAGGTCGGTCATGGGAGTCTCCTTGGTTATTTGTAGTGATCGATACAGAAGTGCGGGCGAGGATAGGGTCTTGCCGGCGACGGTCAAGCGCTTTATTTATCGATTGCTACAGAATACGAATGGGAACGCAGGAAACGGTCATGGCCGTGCGCAAGATCACAGAAAGCAAGCCGGCGCCGAAAGGCCGGCCGCGCAGTTTCGACCGCGCGGCGGCCCTGAAAGCCGCCATGCAGGTCTTCTGGCAGCGCGGCTACGAGGCGACGTCGCTCAGCGACCTGACCCGGGCGATGGGCATCAACGCGCCGAGCCTCTATGCGGCCTTCGACTGCAAGGAGGCGCTATTCGGGGAGGCGCTGCAGCTTTATCAGGATACCGAGGGCGCCGCGCCGCAGCGGCTGCTGCAGCAGAGTCGCACGGCGAAGGACGGCTTCGCCGCCATGTTGCGCTTTCATGCGAATGATTACGTGAACCCGCAGCACCCGCCGGGCTGCATGGCGGTGCTGGCCGCCATCACCGGCACGCCGGAGAATAAAAGAGTGCGCGAGCTGATGAGTCGGACGCGGCGAGCGGCGGTGGACGCGCTGGCGGCGCGGATCAGACGCGGCATGGCCGAGGGCGATGTGCCGAAGGGCGCCGATGCGCAGGCGATGGCGGCGTTCTACGCGACGCTGCTGCAGGGTATGTCGATCCAGGCGCGCGACGGCGCGACGAAGAAGCAGCTGCTCGCCAGCGTCGACGCCGCGATGATGGCGTGGGATGGGATGGTAAAAAAATAAGCCGTCATGGTCGGGCTTGACCCGACCATCTTATGCCGAACTGACAAAGGTCCTCGGGTCGAGCCCGAGGACGACGAGCTATTTCTTAACCGGATGCGCCTTTATCCAGTGCTGCGCGATGTCGATGCGGCGCGCGATCCAGATCTTGTCGTGTTTCTGGATGTAGTCCATCAGCCGCGCCAGCGCCGCGGCACGGCCCGGTCGGCCGATCAGGCGGCAATGCAGCGCGATGGTCATCATCTTGGGCGACCCTTCGCTGCCCTCGCGATAGAGCAGATCGAAGGCGTCCTTCACATGGCTCTCGAAATCGGCGCCGGTGGCGAAACCATGCAGCTGGCCGAATTTCATGTCGTTGTTGTCAAACGTATAGGGCAGCATCAGCAGCGGCTTTTTGCCGATGCTGGTCCAGTAGGGCAGGTCGTCGTCGTAAGCATCCGAGGCATAGACCAGGCTCTTCTCCTCGGCGACCAGCTTCAACGTGTTGGACGACAGCCGCCCGGTATACCAGCCCTGCGGCGCGACGCCCGTGGCCTGACGGATCGCCTCGATGGCCAGCTTCATATGCGCGCGCTCGGTGGCGAGCGGAATGCGCGAATAGTCGATCCAGCGCCAGCCATGGCTGGCGACCTCATGACCCTGCTCCTGCATTGCGGCTGCGGCTTCGGGGTAGCGCGCCACCGCCATGCCGACCGCCCAGGAGGTGAAGGGGATGCCACGCTCTCTGAACAGGCGCAGGATGCGCCACAATCCGGCGCGGCTGCCGTAGTCGTAGACGGATTCCACCTGCTCATCGCGCATCTTCTCGCGCGGCATGCCACCGGGCACTTCATGCAGGAAGGATTCCGAGGTGCGGTCGCCGTGCAGGATGCTGCGCTCGCCGCCTTCCTCGTAATTCAGCACGAAGCTGACCGCGACTTTCGCGCCGCCCGGCCATTTCGGATCCGGCGGGTTCGGGCCGTAACCTTTGAGATCGCGCGGATAGGGTTTATTGCCCAGCGCTTTCGCGACGATATCGGATTTCTTCTTCGCGGCTTTCTTCTTGGCCATGCTCAGCTCAGCAGTTCATACAGCGTGCGGGCCACCACTTCGGTCGCCTTGGTGAGGTCGGCCAAGACCAGCTTCTCGTCGGCGCGATGACCGTTGGCTTCCAGCAGGTTGCGCGGGCCGGCGCCGTACAGCACGGTCTTCACGCCAGCCGCCGAGTAATGGCGCGCGTCTGTGTACAACGGGATGCCTTCTGTACCCACAGGCCTGCCCATCACCTCGCTGGCATGGCGCGTCAGCATCTCGATCAGCTTTTCCACGCCGGGCACGCTGCCGAACGGCCGTGCCAGCAGCACCTGCTTCACCTGCACGGAAATGCCGGGCAGGCCGGCGACGGTATCGGCAACCAGCTTGCGCAGGCCGGCTTCGACCTGCTCCGGGGTCTCTTCCGGGATCATGCGGCGGTCGAGGCGCAGGGACACGCGGTCCGGCACCACATTGGTGTTGATGCCGCCCTTGATCAGGCCGACCACCAGCGAGGGCGTGGTGATGCCTTCCACCTTCGAGCGTGTCTCGCCCAGCGTGTCGCGATAGGCATAGAGCGCGGTCAGGATCTTGCTGGCGGCCTCCAGCGCGTCATGACCGGTATCCGGCCGCGCCGCATGGGCGGAAAGCCCGTTGACGGTCACTTCCAGATGCAGGCAGCCGTTATGCGCCGTGGTGACGGCATAGGAGAAGCCGGCCGAGAAGGCATAATCTGGCTTCGACAGGCCGGTCTTCAGAATCCATTCCGGGCCGATGCCGCCGCCGACTTCCTCGTCATAGGTCAGGTGCAGTTCGATGCTGCCCTTCAGCGGTTTGCCGAGTTTCTGCAGCGCCAGCAAGGCATAGGCATAGGTGACGAAATCGGATTTCGACACCGCCACGCCGCGGCCATACATCACGCCGTCCTTCACCACGGCGGCGAAAGGATCGACGCTCCAGCCTTCGCCGGGCGGCACCACGTCGCCATGCGCGTTCATCGCCACCACAGGCCCGTCACCGAACTTTTTGCGCACGATCAGATTTGTGCAGCTGATCATGCCGTTGGCCTGCACCAGCTCGGCCGGCACCGCATGCTGCTCGACAGTGAAGCCGAGCTTTTCCAGCAGTTCGGCGGCGCGTTTCGCATGCGGCGCGCAGTCGCCTGGCGGATTGTCGGACGGCACCTTCACCAGTTCCGCCAGCATGGCAGCCATATTGGCCTGCTCGGCGGTGACGAAATCATGGATGGCCGAGGACACGGCCTTGTCGATGGTCATGGGATAAGCCTGATCACTGAACGGGTTTGAAATTCTCGATGACATGCAGCAGCGCGGATGTTGCGACTTCCACATCCTCGGGCAGCACGGCCTCCAGCGGATTGTGGCTGATCCCCTTGGTGCAGCGCATGAAGATCATGCCAATGGGGCAGAGCGGCGCCAGCGTGGCGGCGTCGTGGCCGGCGCCGGACGGCAGCCGCATGGTCGGCAGGCCCTGCGCTTTTATCGCCGCCTCGGCGGCATCCATCAGTGTGGGATGGCAGGGTGTGGAGGTGCTGGAATACAGCTCGGTGATGCGCGCTTCCAGCTGGCGCCGGGCGCAGATCGCCTTGATCTCCTTCAGCACGTCGGCAATGGCGGCGTCACGCACGCCGTCTTCCGCCGCGCGGATGTCGATGGAGAAGATCGCCTTCCCGGGAATCACATTCATCGCGCCGGGCAGGGTTTCCAGCACGCCGACGGTGCCGACCAGCGTCGGCGTCCCCGTGCAGCGTTTCTCGATATACTGCACGGCTTCGGCGGCGGCGAGCAGGGCGTCCTGGCGCTGGCCCATCGGCACGGTGCCGGCATGACCCGCAAGGCCGGTGATCTCGGCGCGCAGGCGCCGGGCGCCGGAAATCGCGGTGACGACGCCGAGCGCCAGGCCTTCATTCTCCAGCACCGGGCCCTGTTCGATATGCAGTTCGATGAAGGCGGCGATGCTGCCCGGTTTGCGGGCGCAACTGCCGACCTTCGCCGGGTCGAGGCCGTAAGCCTGATAGGCCTCACCCATGCTGATGCCCTGCCGGTCGGTCTGCTTGAGCATGGCGCCGTCGAACGTGCCGGCCACCGCGCGGCTGCCCGCCATGCTGGCGCCGAAGCGGGTGCCTTCCTCGTTGGCGAAGCCGACCAGCTCGATGGCAAAGGGCAGCCGCTTGCCGCGTTTGTGCAGGTCGGCGATGCAGGCCAGCGGCGCGATCACGCCCAGCATGCCGTCATATTTGCCGGCATTGCGCACGGTATCGAGATGCGAGCCGGTCATCAGGGCCGGGGCATTCGGATCGGTGCCGGCATAGCGGCCGACCACATTGCCGGCCGAATCATGCTCCACCTCCATGCCGGCCTCGCGCATCCATTCGGCGACGCGCAGATGGGCCTGGCGGTGTTCGGGGGTGAGGAAGGTGCGCAGCAGGAAGTCGGGGCTTTCGCTGATGCGGCCGAGTTCGTCGAGCTGCGCGAGCATGCGGTCGGCGAAGCGGGTGGCGGCCATGGGCAGTAGTCCTGTCGTGACACTGGAAGATTGTATACAGTTGCCGGAACATAGCATCGGGCCGCAGCCGAGGCCAAGCGCGGTTGGCGCGGTCCGGAAAAAGGTCCGGGATAAATTTTCAGGGGAACAGCACCAGTGTCCGGGAATGGCTCGAATTCTGCAGCCGGACATGGCAATGAAAGCGCCGTGACCTCGTCCTCGTCCATCCCGCCCTTCACCGAGCCGCAGCGCAGCGCCGCACAGCGCTTCGTCGCCCATGTCTTCACCGACATGGCCGGGCTGTGGCTTGATCATGGCTGGGATGCCGGCGGCAACCATAGCATCGAGCGGCTGCAGGCCGATCTGACGCCCGCGCCGCTGGGCTATCGCCGCAGCATGGCGGTGGCGCGGCAGCTCTTCTTCTTTTCGCAGGCCTGGCGCGTCACCGGCGATGCGGCCTGCGCCGAGCGCGCCCATGCGCTCTATGCTGATCTCACCGGCCGGTTCTGGGATGCCGAGCATGGCGGCTGGTTCTTCAGTCTGAAAACCGGTGCCAGCGCCAATACCGGCGCCGACCTGCGCAAGGATCTGTATGGCCATGCCTTCGCGATCTTTGCGCTGGCGCACTATGGCGCGATCTTCGGCGAGGCTGCCGCCATCGACTGGGCGCACCGCACCGGCGACGTGATCAAGCGGCGATTGCTGCAGCCGCAGGGCTGGTTCGCACAGGCGGCCAGGCGCGACTGGTCGGCGGCCGATGCGGCGCTGGAACAGAATCCGCATATGCATCTGCTGGAGGCCTGGCTGGCGCTGCATGCCGCCAGCAGCGCTGCCGGCGTGCTGCGCGATGCGGCCAGCCTGGTCATGCTGTTCATGCAGCGCCTGCGGTCCGACGACGGCACAAAGGTGCTGGAGCATTTCGATGACGCCGGCCGACCGAATGGGGAAACCGGACGCATCGTCGAACCCGGCCATGCCTACGAATGGTATGGCCTGCTGCAGGACTATGCCGCCGCGAGCGGCGAGGCGCAGTATCGCAGCATTGCCGCGCCGCTGCTGGTCTGGGCCGATGCGCAGGGCGTCGATCCGCAGCATGGTGGCATCTACGACCAGCTCGACACCGAGGGGCGGGTGGTGAGCGAGCGCAAACGCATCTGGCCGCTGACCGAATGCATCAGGGCGCAGGCGATGCGGGCGATTGCGACGGCAGAGCCGGCGGCCTATGCGGCGCTGGATCGTCGCATCGCGTTTCTGACGCAGCATTATCTGATCCCGGGCGGCGGCTGGCGCGAATTCCTGCGTCGCGATCTCACACCAGACAGCGACTATCTGCCGGCCACCACGCCCTATCACCTCGCCACGGCGGCGCTGAAAGTGGCGGAAGCCTATGGCCTGGCCGGGCCGGCGCATGCAAAGCTGAAGGCATGACAGGGGTGACGGCATGACAGGCGATCCGGCAGCCCTTTTGCAGGCGATGTTCGCGGCTGCGCGCGACGCCGCCGACCCGGCGCATTGCGTCGCACCACATCTCCCGCCGGTGCCGAAAGGCCGCACGGTCGTCGTCGGTGCCGGCAAGGCTGCTGCCAGCATGGCGCGTGCCGTCGAACTGGCCTGGCCCGCCGATGCGCCGCTCGAAGGCCTGGTGGTGACGCGTTACGGCCATGACGTGCCCTGCGACCGCATCACGGTGGTGGAAGCCTCGCATCCGGTGCCGGATTCGGCCGGCGAGAAAGCCGCGGCATTGATTCTGCAGAAGGTGAAGGGGCTGGGGCCGGACGATCTGGTGCTCTGCCTGATTTCCGGCGGCGGTTCGGCCCTGCTGTCGCTGCCCGCCGAAGGCCTGACGCTGGGCGACAAGCAGGCGGTGAACCGCGCGCTGCTGTCCTGCGGCGCGAATATCGCCGAGATGAACTGCCTGCGCAAACATCTCTCCGCCATCAAGGGCGGCCGGCTGGCGGCGGCGGCTGCGCCTGCACCGCTGGTCTCGCTGCTGATTTCCGATGTGCCGGGCGACGACCCCGCCGTGATCGCTTCGGGGCCGACGGTGCCGGATCCGACGACTTACGCCGATGCGATGGCGGTGATCGAGAAATACGGCATCGACCTGCCGGCCAATGTGAAAAAGCATCTGGACGCCGCGAAAGATGAGTCGCCCAAGCCCGGTGACAAGGTGTTCGCCAATACAACGACGAAAATGATCGCTACGCCGCAGATGGCGCTGGAAGCGGCCGCAAACATCGCGCGCGATGCCGGCATCACGCCGCTGATCCTGGGCGATGCCATCGAGGGCGAGGCGCGCGACGTGGCGATGGTGATGGCCGGCATCGCGCGGCAGGTGCGCCGGCATGGGCAGCCGGTGCAGGTACCCTGCGCGCTGCTGTCCGGCGGCGAGACGACGGTGACCCTGCGCGGCAAGGGTCGCGGTGGGCGCAATGCCGAATTCCTCACGGCGCTGGCCGTCGCGCTGGATGGCGCCGAGGGGATCTATGCGCTGGCCGCGGATACCGACGGCATCGACGGCAGTGAGGACAATGCCGGCGCCTGGCTGGCGCCCGACAGCATCCTGCGCGCGGCGATGAAGGGCATTGACGTGAAGGCCTGCCTCGCCAACAACGACGGCTACAGCTTTTTCCAGGCCGCCGGCAGCCTGGTGGTGACCGGGCCGACCTTGACCAACGTCAACGACTTCCGCGCCATTCTCATTCTGTAACGTCATGGCCGGGCTTGACCCGGCCATGACAAGTAGATGGGCAGGTCATGATGCGTCGCTCTCTCTTGTGTATCGGTGCAGTGCTGGCGCTTGCCAGCTGCCGCGAGATGCAGTCGGACTATCGCGCCCCGCCGACCGTCGCGTCGGCCGCGGCACCGTCCACGCCGGGCATCCGCGTCAATCCGGTCGGACCGGATCTCGCACGCTACACCAACACTGCCGGCCAGTATCCGCGTGCCACACCGCAGACCTGGTGGCAGCCGGCCTACAGCGTCGATGCCTTTTCCCGCATGGATGAAATCTTCAATGCCCGTGTGGTGCGACGCGCGGACACGCCCAGCCCCTGGCGGCGCGCGGCGGCGGAACCGGCGGTGCAGTATCTGATCCCGCCGGTGCGCGGCGGCGGTCGCGCCACCATCGACGGCTATCTAGCGCGCAATCCCAGCACCGGCCTGCTGGTGGCGGTGGACGACACCATTCATGTCGAGCGCTATCAATATGCCCGCGGCGAGGCGCATCGCTTTATCTCCTTCTCGATGGCCAAGACGATCTGCGCGCTGCTGGTCGGCCTCGCGGTCCAGGACGGCGCGATTGCCTCGATTGTGGATATGGCGGAAAAATACGTGCCGGCGCTGAAGGGCAGTGAATATGGCCGCACGCCGATCCGCCATCTGCTCACCATGTCGTCAGGCGTGCAGTTCCGCGAGGATTACGACGGTCGTGACGATTCCGCGAAACTGTCCCGCGCCATCCTGGCCGGTCCGGGCGGCGCCGGTGCCGTGCGGCAGTTCAACATCCGCGACGCAGCCCCCGGCGCGCGCTGGTATTATGCCTCCGCCGAAAGCCAGGTGCTCGGCCTGGTGCTGACTGGCGCGCTGAAACGGCCGATTGCCGAGTACCTGTCCGAACGCCTGTGGCAGCCGATGGGGGCCGAAGCCGATGCCAGCTGGGTGATCGACCGCACCGGGCAGGAGAATACCTCGTCGAACTTCAACGCCGTGCTGCGCGACTATGCGCGGCTCGGCATGCTGCTGGCCAATGGCGGCAAAACGGGCGGGCGGCAGGTGATCCCGGCCGACTGGCTGCGCGAGATGACGCGCATGCATTTCAGCAGCAACCAGACCGGCCGCTGGTTCGGCTACGGCTTCCAGACCTGGATCTTCCCGGAGAATGACGGCAGCTTCGCCCTGCTCGGCGTGCGCGGCCAGACCGTTTTCGTCGATCCGGCGCGTAAGCTGGTGATGGTGCATACCGCTGTGCGGCCGGATGCGCGCGACGCCGGCGGTGCCGAAACCACGGCCTTGTGGCGGGCGCTGCGCCAGCATTTCCCGCGCCGCGCCGGATAGGCTATACAGAAGCGGTCATCTCCGGAGACTGCAGATTGCCAACCCTCGCTGACCTGAACCGTATGAGCGCGCCGGACTTCGTCGCCGCGCTCGGCGGCATCTTCGAGCATTCGCCCTGGGTGCCCGAGCGCACGGCCGCGAAACGCCCCTTTGCCAGTCTCGACAGCCTGCATGGCGCCATGGTGCAGACGATGTGGGCGGCGGACGACGCGGAGAAACTCGCGCTGCTGCGGGCGCATCCGCAGCTTGCCGGCAAGGAAGCCGAGGCCGGCACGCTGACCGCGCATTCGACCTCCGAGCAGGACAGCGTCGGTCTGACGCGGCTGAGCGCAGAGGAAAAGGCGAAGATCGCCGCGCTCAACGCCGCTTATCTGGCAAAGCACGGCTTCCCCTTCATCATCGCGGTGAAGCTGCGCAGCAAGCGGGAGATTTTCGCCGCTTTCGAGCAGCGCGTGCAGAATCGCCGCGAGACGGAATTCAGCACGGCGCTCAGCGAAGTGGGCAGGATCGCCCGCATCCGCCTCCACGCCCTGCTGGGCGAACAGGAGTAGAGAATGGCCCGCCTGAGCACCCACGTCCTCGACACCATGAACGGCCGGCCGGCGGCCGGGGTGAAGATCGCGCTGTATCGGCTGGACGGCGAGTCGCGCAGCCTGGTGAAGGAGGTCGTCACCAATGCCGATGGCCGCACCGATGCGCCGCTGCTGACCGGCGACGACTACAGGACCGGCCAGTATGAGCTGGTCTTCCGCATCGGCGACTATTTCCGCGGGCTCGGCGCGACGCTGCCGCAGCCGGCCTTCCTGGATGTCGTACCGTTGCGCTTCGGTATCAGTGAGGTCGACGGGCATTACCATGTGCCGCTGCTGGCCTCGCCGTGGAGCTACTCGACATATCGAGGTTCCTGATCACGGAGGACGTGATGACAGACCATGCGACATTCATGCGGCAGGCGATTGCGCTCAGCCGCATCCATATGAGCGCCAATGCCGGCGGACCTTTCGGCGCGGTGATCGTGCAGGATGGCAAGGTGGTGGGCGAGGGCTGGAACCGCGTGACCTCCAGCAACGATCCGACCGCGCATGCCGAAGTGGTGGCGATCCGCGATGCCTGCCAGCGTCTGGCGCGTTTCGACCTCAGGGGCTGCGTGCTTTATACCAGCTGCGAACCCTGCCCGATGTGCCTGGCGGCGACTTACTGGGCACGGATCGACAAGGTCTATTACGCCAACGAACAGGCCGATGCGGCAGCGATCAATTTCGACGACGCCTTCCTGTATCGCCAGCTCAGCATCCCGCGCGAACGCCGTTCGCTGGTCTGCGAGCAGATTCTGCGCGACGAGGCGCTGGCGGTGTTCCGCGAGTGGGATGCCAAGCCCGACAAGACGCCGTATTGAAGGCCGGCTTTTAAGACGTGGATGCCCGGATCAAGTCCGGGCATGACAATATTTTCGAATTATTTAGCTGTCATGGCCGGGTTTGACCCGGCCATCCACGCCTTTTTAATTCACCTTCGCGCCGGCTGCGATCCAGGCACCCAGAACCTGACGCTCTTCCGCGGTCATTTCAGTGACATTGCCGGGCGGCATGGCTTCGGTGCGCACCGCCTGCTGGCTGATCAGGGAGGCGAAGCGGCGCAGCTGCGCCGGGGTTTCCAGCATCACGCCCTTGGGCGCCTCGGTAATGCCGTCGAAGGTCGGCCGGGCCGCATGACAGACGGTGCAGCGTGCCGCCACCACGGCCTGCGCCTGGTCGAAGGTCACGCCCTCCGACAGCACTTTGCTACGCGGATCCCAGTGGGTGAAAACGGCCAGGCCGACCGTGAGCAGGAAGGCGATGGCAAGGAATTCGTAGCGCGTGCCGCGGCCCTGGTTTTTCAGGTTGAAGAAATGCCGCACCAGCCCGCCGATCACCATCACCACGGCGAGGATCACCCAGCCGTAAGGATGACCATAGGTGACCGGGTAGTGGTTGCTGATCATGGCGAACAGCACCGGCAGGGTCAGGTAGTTGTTGTGCAGCGAGCGCTGCTTGGCCTGTTTTCCGTAAGACGGATCCGGCACTTGGCCGGCCAGCATCTCGGCCACCGCCTTGCGCTGGTTCGGGATGATGTTATGCGCCACATTGGCGGTCATGATCGTGCCGATCAGCGCGCCGACATGTAAGTACGCGGCGCGGGCCGAAAAGATCTGCGTATAGCCCCAGGCTGCGAAGACCAGCAGGGCGAAGCCGACCACCGCGAGCGCGGCATCGTTTTTGCCCAGCGGCGACTTGCACAGCAGGTCGTAGACGATCCAGCCCAGCACCAGCGACACCAGGCTGCAGCCGATCGCTTCGCCCTTGCTGAGGGCCAGAACCTTGTCGTCAATCAGGTAAAGATCGGCGCCGGCATAATACAGTGCGCCCATCAGGAAGAAGCCCGACAGCCAGGTGAAATAGGCCTCGTATTTGAACCAGTGCAGCTCGGCCGGCAGCTGCGGCGGCGCCACCGAGTATTTCTCGGTGAAATAGAAGCCGCCGCCGTGAATCAGCCAGGCCTGGCCCAGCACGCCGGGCTGCTGGTCAGCCGATTTGCGCAGCGAATTGTCGAGCCAGACGAAGAAGAAGGACGAGCCGATCCAGGCAATGCCGAAAATCAGGTGCATCCAGCGCAGCACCAGATTGAGCCATTCCATTGCCAGATCGAACATGCCTGATCACCCCCGCGCCGGCGCGACTGCGGCGCAAAGTCCAAGCCCTAGCGAGCCGGGCCGGGATCGTCAATCAGGATTGTGTACAATTTTGCGACCCCCGCCAGTCCTGGCTCTCTAGCGCTGACGGCGGGAATCGCCGTCCTGCAGGATCAGCGGCTCGCCCGGCATGTTGCAGGTCAGGATGCGGGTAACGCGGCCATCGGCACCGGTCAGCGGCAGCACGATGCGGTCCCAGTTGTTGATGGTGATCTGCATCGGCATTTCGTGCCAGGTGAACAGCGGCTCGGGCCGCTGCAGCAGCGCGCGATAGCCGGCAAGATAGAAAGTGCTGGCCAGAGAACCGGTCACGATCTGCGAGGTGCGCCTGCCGGTCATGTCGAAACCGGCGACGCGGGCCACCTCGCTGCCATAGAGTCGATAGTAGAAGTCGGCGCCGTCTTCCAGCACATCGATCAAAAGGATGTAGCCCAGCGCCGGCCTGAGCGCGAAGGGATCGATCTGATCCGGTGTCACGCGGCCATTGGCGTCGCGCAGGGAGTGCCAAAGGTTCAGCACGAAGGGCAGTTGCTTCGTCGGCAGGTCGGCCGCGACCGGGTTCCAGCGGATCACCGGCGAACGCAGGCCATGTTTCAGGAACGGCGCGGCCAGCGGGCCGAGATCGTCGGTCAGCAGGCCGTCGCGCATCGCGTCGATTGAGGATTGGTCGAGCGGGTCGGTCATGATGGGCGGAAAATGGCGGCTCGCCGGCAATTTCGCAAGCGGGATGAGTCGGGCCGGAATCTGCAGCTTCCGGTTCGGCGGGGGTCTTCTGCGGCCTCGTCCGGGCGCGTCCCCGGCCTATATCCTGTCAGGCAGGTGATTTTCCCGAGGGCGAGAGATGAGTCGGCTGCTGCAGGCCGCCGGTATTTTGTGGATGTGCTGCATCGGTCCGGCCATGGCGTCGCCCGACCTATGGCAGGCTTTGCGCAGCGGCGATGCGGTGGCGCTGGTCCGCCATGCCGAGGCGCCGGGCATCGGCGATCCGCCCGGCTTCCGTCTTGATGACTGCGGCACGCAGCGCAACCTTTCCGCCGAAGGTCGGGCGCAGGCTGCGCGCCTCGGCGAAGCCTTCCGGCGCGAGGGCATTGCGGCGGCCGAAATCCGCAGCAGCGCCTGGTGTCGCTGCCGCGACACGGCCACAGGCCTCGCGCTGGGACCGGTGCAGGCGGCGCCGGCACTGAATTCGTTTTTCGGCGCGCCGGGGTCGGCGGGCGACAGTACCGCGGCCTTGCGACAGTTGATTGCCGGGCTGCCGCCGGGCAAACCCGCCGTGCTGGTGACGCATCAGGTCAACATCACGGCGCTGACCGGCATCTACCCGCGCAGCGGGGAAATGATTGTCGTGCGTCGCGATGGATTTGCCGTGCTTGGCCGGCTGACCGGCGACTGATTATTCCAGATGCTCGATGCTTAAGGTGACGTGATCGGCGGCAAAGCGCGCGCGCACATATTCGACCGGGCGTCCGCGCTCATCCACATTCACGGTTTCGCTGATCAGCACCGGCCGCGTACGCGGCAGATCGAGCAGGCGCGCATCATGGGCGGCGATCAGCTTTGCCGCGATGCGCGTGGTGCGACGGTGATAGTCGGCCACGCCGGCCAGTTTCAGCGCGCCGGTGATCGAATTGGCGCGGCGGAACAGTTCCGGCATCTCGGGGAAGCGGTCGGCGCTGAAAAAGTGGCTGCTCATGCTGACGGCGCGGTCGTCGGCATGGTTGCGGGTCTCGATCTGCCAGAGCGGCGCGCCGGTCGGAACGCCGAGCGCGCGTGCGATCTCGGCCGATGCCGGCACCTGGTCGGCCGAGATCAGTTCGCGCAGCGGCTTCTTCTGTTTGGTTACCAGATTCTCGGTGAAGCGGGTGCGTGCGCCGATGCGGTAGTCCAGTGAACTTTCCGCCACGAACATGCCGCGACCCTGTTCGATGCTGACCAGCCCGGTCTCGGCCAGACGGTTCATCGCCTGGCGCACCGTATGGCGGTTGACGCCGAAACGGTCGGCGAGCTGCTTTTCGGTCGGCAGCTGGATGCCGGGCTTATAGTCGCCGCGCCGGATCGCCTGCTCCATGGCGAAGGCGATCTGCCGCCACACCGCCGTGCCGACACCGCGTTCGATGCGCTCCGCAACAGCTCCTCGTTCAGACATTCGGGCGCTCCGTCATAAAAGTTTAGCCGAGGCATGGCTTGCTGAAGCCGCCGCTTCGACGTATTGAATATATAGATGTCTAGACAAATTTAGACCACTGCGCAAGAGGTCGAGTATGACAGCCCAAGCCACCCGGACGGACCCAGAGGTCGGCGCGCGCCAGCGTCGCCTGCGCATCCTGGCTCGCGCGGATCGCACCACGCTGGAAACGGCATTGGCCGCGCTTCCTCAACAGCCGGAATGGCGCCGGCTCAAGCAGCCCGAGACGGGCCTGGCCATGGTGCGGGCGCGCGCCGGCGGCGTGGGGCAGCGTTTCAATCTCGGTGAAATGACGGTGTCGCGCTGCGTGATCGCGCTGGAGAGCAGTCAGGCAATGGGTGTCGGCTATGTGCAGGGGCGCGACCGCCGTCGCGCCGAACTGGTCGCGGTGTTTGATGCGCTGAGTCAGGACGCGGCGACTGCCGGGAAGATCGAACAACTGCTGATCGCGCCGGTCGAACGGAAACTGGCGGACGAGCGTGCGACCCGCGCGGCGAAAGTAGCCGCCACCAAGGTCGACTTCTTCACCCTGGTCCGCGGGGAGGATTGAGCATGAATGTGCAGATGAATATGCCCGCAGCGGGTTTCAGCGATCCGGTGCAGCAGAGCCAGCAGGCCTTCCGTGCCCTGCTCGATGCCATGGCGCGGCCCGGCCGCGTCACCACGGTCGAGACCGAGGCCGGCCATCCCGAGGGGCTCGCGCCGGGGCTGGCCGCGGCCTTGCTGACGCTGGCCGATCTCGACACGCCGGTCTGGCTCGGGCCTGGCTTCGAGACCGAGGCCGCGAAAACCTGGCTGCGGTTTCACAGCGGTGCGCCGCTGGCGGCGAAACCCGATCAGGCGACATTTGCGCTGCTCGATGCCGCGCAGATGCCGGCGCTGGAGACGTTTTCCTTCGGCACGGATGAAGCGCCGGAACGCGGTGCGACGCTTCTGATCCAGGTGCCGGCGCTGAATGGTCCGGCTGCGATGACCTGGCGCGGGCCGGGCATCAGGGACAGCATCGCCATGCCGCTCTGCGGGCTGGACCAGAGCATCTGGCGGCAGCGTGCGGCGCTGTCCATCGAATTCCCGCGCGGTGTCGATCTTTATCTGGGCTGCGGTCGCGATCTGGTCGCGGTGCCGCGCAGCACCGCGATCTCTTTTGAGGGAGCCTGACATGTATGTGGCTGTGAAAGGCGGCGAGACCGCCATCGGCAATGCCCACCAGCTGCTGGCCGAGGATCGTCGCGGCGATACATCGGTACCCGAACTCAGCGTGGCGCAGATCCGCGAGCAGATGAGCGGCAGCGTCGACCGCGTGATGACCGAAGGCTCGGTCTACGATCCCGATCTGGCGGCGCTGGCGCTGAAACAGGCGCGCGGTGACCAGGTCGAGGCGATCTTCCTGCTGCGCGCCTATCGCACGACTCTGCCGCGTCTGGCGGTGTCGCTGCCGATCGAGACCGGCAACATGAAAGTGTCGCGCCGCATTTCCTCCTGCTTCAAGGATCTGCCGGGCGGCCAGCTGCTCGGACCGACCTTCGATTACACCCATCGCCTGATCGATTTTGCACTGGACGCCGAAGGCGCAGACCCCATCGCGGAAGGCAGGGGTCAACTCGCCGACCACCTGCCGCAGGTGGTCGACCTGCTGAATGCCGAAGGCCTGATCGAACGCGAACTGCCCGATGCCGAGGATGCCGCCGTGGGCGATCTGACGCGCGAACCGCTGACCTTCCCGGCCGGGCGTGACGTGCGGCTGCAGACTCTGGCCCGCGCCGACGAGGGCTACCTGCTGGCGCTGGGCTATTCCACGCAGCGCGGCTATGCCCGCTCGCATCCCTTCGTGGGCGAAATCCGCACCGGCGAAGTGGCGGTCGAGATCGAGATTCCCGAATTGGGTTTCGCCGTCGATATCGGCGACATCACCGTCACCGAATGCCAGATGGTCAACCAGTTCATGGGTTCGAAAACGGAAGCGCCGAAATTCACCCGTGGCTACGGCCTCGCCTTCGGCTATGCCGAGCGCAAGGCGATGGCGATGTCGCTGGTGGACCGTGCTTTGCGCGCCGAGGAACTGGGCGAGGATATCACCGCGCCGGCGCAGGATGCCGAATTCGTGCTCTATCACGCCGACAATGTGGAGGCCTCGGGCTTCGTGCAGCATCTGAAGCTGCCGCATCATGTCGACTTCCAGGCCGAGCTGACCCTGGTGCGCACCATGCGGGCGGAGATCGCGGCCGCCAACCAAGAGGCGGAGATGGCGGAGGCCGCACAATGAACACGCAGAACTACGAGGCGACCGCCACGCTTGCGGGCTACAACTTTGCCTTCCTGGACGAGCAGACCAAGCGCATGCTGCGCCGCGCCATTCTCAAGGCGGTGGCGATCCCGGGCTATCAGGTGCCGTTCGGCAGCCGCGAAATGCCGCTGCCCTATGGCTGGGGCACCGGCGGCATGCAGGTGACGGCGGCAGTGATCGGCGCCAAGGACGTGCTGAAGGTGATCGACCAGGGCGCCGACGACACCACCAATGCCGTGTCGATCCGCCGCTTCTTCGTGCGCATGACCAATGTTGCCACCACCGAGAAGACGCGCGAGGCGACGCTGATCCAGACGCGCCACCGCGTGCCGGAAACGGCGCTGAGCGAGGGCCAGATCCTGGTCTACCAGGTGCCGATCCCGGAGCCGCTGCGCTGGCTGGAACCGCGCGAGACGGAGACGCGCAAGATGCATGCGCTGTCGGAATATGGCGTCATGCATGTGAAGCTCTATGAGGATATCGCCCAGCACGGCCATATCTCCACGGCTTACGATTACCCGGTGCTGGTGAACGGCCGCTACCTGATGCGCTGCTCGCCGATCCCGAAATTCGACACGCCGAAGCTGCATATGAATGCCGCCTTGCAGCTGTTCGGCGCCGGTCGCGAAAAGCGCATCTATGCCTTGCCGCCCTATACCGACGTCAGGCCACTGGATTTCGAGGATCATCCCTTCGAGGTCGAGCGCTGGCCGGAAGACTGTGCGCTCTGCGGCGCGCATGACAGCTTCCTCGATGAAGTGATCCTCGACGACAAGGGCGGCCGCATGTTCGTCTGCTCGGATACCGACTATTGCGGCGAGCGCCGCGACGCCGGCCATACCGGCCGCATGAGTGCGCCGTATCAGCAAGAGGTGGCGGAATGACCCCCGATCTCGACCAGACCCCGCTGCTCAGCGTCGAGGCGCTGAACAAGAGCTTCGGCCGCCATGCGGCCTGCCGCGATGTCGCCTTCGATCTCTGGCCCGGCGAAGTGCTCGGCATCGTCGGCGAATCCGGTTCGGGCAAGTCGACACTCCTGAATGCCATCGCCGGGCGGCTTTCCGTCGACAGCGGCAGGGTGCTGTACCGCACCGGCGCCAACAGCATCGTCGATCTGGCCTCGGCCTCCGATGCGCAGCGCCGCCACCTGATGCGCACCGAATGGGGCTTCGTGCAGCAGCATGCCCGCGACGGGTTGCGCATGGGTTTCTCGGCCGGCGCCAATATCGGCGAGCGGTTGATGGCTTTGGGCGACAAGCATTACGGCAGGCTGCGCGACACGGCGCTGGACTGGCTGCGGGCGGTGGAGATCGCGCCGGAGCGGATCGACGATCTGCCCCGGACGTTCTCGGGCGGCATGCAGCAGCGCCTGCAGATCGCCCGCAATCTGGTCACCCGGCCGCGCTTGGTGCTGATGGACGAGCCGACCGGCGGCCTGGATGTGTCGGTGCAGGCGCGCCTGCTCGATCTGATCCGCCGCCTGGTACAGGAGCATAACGTGGCCTGCATCGTGGTGACGCATGATCTCGGCGTCGCCCGCCTGCTGGCACATCGCCTGATGGTGATGCGGCGCGGCCAGGTGGTGGAGGCCGGCCTGACCGACCAGCTGCTCGACGATCCCCAGCATGCCTATACGCAGCTGCTGGTGTCCTCCGTGCTGAGCGTGTGATGGCAGTCAATATTTCTCTCGTCATTCCCGCGAAAGCGGGAATCCAGTTGACTTGGTTCGGTGCTTGCCGCCCCTGGATCCCCGCTTTCGCGGGGACGACGGATATGGCTATGAGAAAATCCCTGAGGTCACCATGGAAATGATTCGCGTCGAGAATCTCGACAAGACCTTCACCCTGCATCTGCGCGGCGGCATCGCCCTGCCGGTGCTGCGCAATACCGGCTTCAGCGTCAATGCCGGTGAATGCGTCACGCTGCATGGGCCATCGGGCGCCGGCAAGTCGACGCTGCTGCGTTCGATCTACGGCAACTACCGGCCGCAATCCGGCCGCATCCTGATCCGGCACGATGGTGTTCCCGTCGATATCGTCTCGGCAGAACCGCGCGTGGTGTTGGAGATCCGTCGCCGCACGCTCGGCTATGTCACGCAGTTCCTGCGCGTGATCCCGCGCGTCTCGACCCTGGATATCGTGGCCGAGCCAATGCTGGCGCGCGGCGCCGGCGAACAGGCGGCCCGCGCCCGCGCCGCTGAGCTGCTGGCCCGGCTGCAGATCGCGGAAAAGATGTGGGGCCTGCCGCCGGCGACGTTTTCAGGCGGCGAACAGCAGCGCATCAATATCGCGCGCGGTTTCTGCGCCGATTACCCGATCCTGCTGCTCGACGAACCGACCGCCTCGCTGGATGAAACAAACCGCAAAATTGTCATAAATCTGATCGATGATGCGCGGCAGCGCGGGACAGCCATCGTCGCCATCGTGCATGATACGGACACCCGCGCGGCCATCACCACGCGCCTGTTGCCGTTGGAGAGTCAGGGAGTTGCGGCATGACTGCCGATCTGGTCGTTACCAATGCCCGTATCGTCGGGCGCAAGGATGAAATCGCCGCCGGCAGCCTTGCTGTCCGCGACGGCGTGATCGCCGATATCGGCACCGGGCCTTCGGCTGTCAGCGGCGCCGAGGATTTCGGCGGCGACTACCTGCTGCCCGGCCTGGTCGAGCTGCACACAGACAATCTGGAAAAGCATTTCGCGCCGCGTCCCGGCGTGCGCTGGCCGGCGAAACTGGCGGTGATCAACCACGATGCCCAGGTGGCAGCGGCCGGCATCACCACGGTGATGGATGCCGTGGCGGTGGGCGATGTGCGCGAAGGCTCGGTGCGGCTGCAGATCCTGCGCGACATGATCGCGGCGATCGAGGAGGCGCAGAAGGGCGGCATGCTGCGCGCCGAGCACCTGCTGCATCTGCGCTGCGAAATCTCCTTCCGCGACCTGATGGACCTGATCGAGCCGATGTCCAGTTTAAGCTGGCTCAAGCTGGTCTCGATCATGGACCACACGCCGGGCCAGCGGCAGTTCGTCAATCCCGAGAAGTACCGCCAGTATTACCAGGGCAAGTTCGGCCTCACCGACGAGGAAATGGAAAAGTTCATGGCCGAGCAGATTGCCAATGCGCAGGCCTGGGGCGCGCAGAACCGCCGCAAGGTGGTGGCCCTGTGCCATGCCAAGGGGCTTCCGCTGGCCAGTCACGACGATGCGACGGCCGATCATGTCGCCGAAGCCGCCGCCGATAAAATGGTGGTGGCGGAATTCCCCACCACCCATGAAGCGGCACAGCTGTCGCGCCGGCATGGTATGAAGGTGATGATGGGCGGGCCGAATGTGGTGCGCGGCGGTTCGCATTCGGGCAACATCTCGGCCCGGTCGCTGGCCGAGGCCGGCGAACTCGACATCATCTCGTCGGATTACGTGCCCAGCAGCATGCTGCAGTCGGTCTTTCTGCTGCCCGAACAGCTGCCCGGCATCAGTCTGCCGCAGGCCGTTGCGATGGCCTCCAGCAATCCGGCCGATGCCGTGGGCCTCACGGATCGCGGCGCCATCGAGATCGGCAAGCGCGCCGACCTGCTGCGCGTCAGCATGATCGACGAGACGCCGGTGGTGCGCGCGGTGTGGCGCGGCGGCAAGCGGGTGATGTAATGGCGCGTGATGTAAGGGGGCTGCCATGAGCATTCCTGACCATATCATCGCCCTGCTGGAAAAGGCCGGCGCCGACCGCTACGGCATGGAGGCGGTCAGCCAGCTGGAACATGCGCTGCAATGCGCCATGCATGCCGAACGTACCGGCTCCTCGCCGGAGCTGATCACCGCCTGCCTGCTGCACGATATCGGCCATCTGGTCGGCGATGGCGATGAGGGCGAGGCGGAAAACGGCGTCGATGCCGGCCACGAACATCTCGCTGCCGACTGGCTGGAACGCTATTTCCCGCAAGCCGTCACCGCACCGGTGCGCCTGCATGTCGATGCCAAGCGCTATCTCTGTCGGGCCGAGGCTCACTATTGGGCCGGGTTGTCGCAGGCGTCGAAAACCAGCCTTGAAGTGCAGGGCGGCATCTACAGCGCCGAGGAGGCGACTGGTTTCATCGCCCGGCCTTTCGCGGCCGATGCCGTGCTGCTGCGCCGCTGGGACGATGCCGCCAAGACGCCGCAGCTGAAGACCCCCGATCTGGCGCATTATCGCCCCATCGTCGCCGCCGCGATGACGGCGCCTGTCTGAAATGAAGCTGGGCTGAGATGAACATACCAAAAGGCCGCCTCGTGCTGGTGACGGGGCCGAGCGGGGTCGGCAAGGACAGCCTGCTGGATGGCGCGCGGGCCGCGCTGGCCGGGCGCGACGATGTCGTCTTCCCGCACCGCTATGTCACGCGCGCTGCCGGGCTGGGCGGCGAGGATTATATATCGGTCACGGAGGCTGACTTCGCCGCGATGATCGCGCGCGGCGACTTTGCCCTGCACTGGCCGGCGCATGGATTGCATTACGGCATTCCGGCCAGCATCGATACTGATCTCGCTGCCGGCCGGCAGGTGGTGGTGAATGTCTCGCGTGCGGTGATTGACGCGGCGCGGCAGAAGTATCCGGGCCTGCTGGTGCTGGCGATCAATGCCTCGCCGGACGTGCTGCGCGCACGCCTGCAAAAGCGCGGCCGCGAAACGCCCGCCGAGATCGAGGAGCGGCTGCAGCGCGCCGCGGCCTACCGGCTGGACGGTGCGGATGTCGTGACCCTGAACAACGACGGGCCGTTGGCCGAGGGTGTTGCCGCCTTTGTCGCGCTGCTGCAAAAGCGCGACTGATCCGGCATACTGCGATTCCTGATTATGGAACGGCCTTTTCGGCCGGCGGACCGCGCCGTCTTTATCTGAATTCCAAAACCTGGATCGACCGGCTGGCCGGCGGCGTGATGGCGGCGCTCGGCCTGCGTCTGCTGTTCGAGGGCGTGCGCGGTTAGCCCCCAATCACGAACCACCGAAACGATAGCGTCCGGCAATGCGGAACCTGGCGGCCGGCGCGGTCTGGACGAACAGGCAGAGTTCATCCAGCGCCACATCCCGCCGGATCAGCGGCGCGGTCTGCGCCGTCAGGTGATCCAGCACGGCCTGCCGCTCGGTCTCGTCACGGATGCGTCCGGTCAGGGTGAAATGCATGCGGAATTCCTCCAGCACGTAAGGGTAGCCCCATTGCTGCAGATACTGCTCCTGCCGTTCGCTTAATCCGGCGGCGCGGCGGCGTGCCAGTTCCTGGTCCGACGGCGGCGCGCGGAACCGGTCGAAGTCCCGCACACAATCGGCGGCCAGCAGATCCAGCGCCGGGACGTCATCAGCCGGGCGCAGCGCCAGGAATGTGCCCAGCGCCGCCATCTTCAGTGGCACCCGCAGCGGCTTTCGGACGGCGGCAAACCGCTCCAGCGCCATGATCAGCTGGCCTTCGTCGGTCTCGGGCGACAGATGGAAGGGCGGCTTCAGCGTGCCGTGGAAACCGTATTGCCGGGGGTCGGCAGTCAGTTCCGCGATCCGTGCCGCGCTCAGCCCGGCGGCCGGTTCGGCCGCGTGTTCCGCGCCGGTTTCCGGATCCCAGCCCAGCCAGCGCGCGGCAAGGTCATGCAGCGGGTCTTTGGCATGCGGGGCGGCGTAAAGCGCGAAACGGGGAGCCATGGTGTCTAGACCTGTCTGCAGATGGTCCTGTGGGTAACCCTGACGGTCCGGCCGCGGCCGGGGGATTTCACCCCGGCGTCGCCGAACCGCAATCGAACTGTCACACCGCATTGCTATCAGCGATCCCCGAAGACGGAAACAGCAGGGAATCGCATGCGCGCGGCCATCGAGATCGCCCATCTATCGAAAACCTTCAAAACCGGCAAGCGCGCGCTCGACAATGTCAGCCTGGCGATCCAGCCGGGCGAGATGGTTGCCCTGATCGGCGCGTCAGGCTCCGGCAAGTCCACCCTGCTGCGCCATGTCGCCGGCCTGATGCCGGGCGACCGCGAGACCGCGTCGCAGATTTCCGTCGACGGCCGCATGGTGCAGACCGGCGGCCGCATCGGCAAGGGCATCCGCCAGACCCGCGCCGGCATCGGCTTCATCTTCCAGCAGTTCAACCTGGTCGGCCGCATGCAGGTGCTGACCAATGTGCTGGCCGGTAATCTCGGTCGCATGCCGCTGTGGCGCACGATGCTCCGGCGGTTCACCGACGACCAGCGCCGCCTCGCGGTGGCGGCGCTCGACCGCGTCGGCATCGCGGCTTGCGCCTTCCAGCGCGCCTCCACGCTTTCGGGCGGCCAGCAGCAGCGCGCCGCGATTGCCCGCGCGCTGGTGCAGCAGGCCCGCATCATTCTCGCCGACGAGCCGATTGCCTCGCTCGATCCGGAATCCTCGCGCCGCGTGATGGCCGCGCTGGCCGATATCAACCGCAGCGACGGCGTCACCGTCGTGGTGTCGCTGCACCAGGTCGACTTCGCGCTGAAATACTGCCGTCGCGTCGTGGCATTACGCGATGGCCGCGTGATGTATGACGGGCCCGCGGCGGCCGTCACCGCCGCTTTGCTGCGCGGCATCTACGGCGAGCAGACCGACCTCGATTTCGGATCGCTCGGCGATCCTGCCGATCATGTCTCTGAAGAGACCGTGCCTGTCGCACGTGCCGTGCCGCGCCTGCAGGCGATGCCGGCCTGACTTTTCGTCGTTCCGTTCAAAACCACTCGGGAGAACACCATGCTTCGTCGCACATTCCTCGCCACCGCTGCCGTGCTGCTGGCCGGCACAGTCCTGTCAGGCGCCGCCCATGCACAGCTGAAGGAGATCAACTTCGGCATCATCTCGACCGAGTCGAGCGCCAACCTGAAGACCATCTGGGAGCCATTCCTGGCCGACATGGCGAAGCAGACCGGCAAGAAGATCAACGCCTTCTTCGCCCCCGACTATGCCGGCGTGATTGAAGGCATGCGCTTCAACAAGGTGCAGATCGCCTGGTACGGCAATGCCTCGGCGATTCAGGCCGTCGACCGCGCCGAGGGCGAGGTTTTCGTGCAGACCACCGCCAAGGACGGTTCGCCGGGCTACTGGTCGCTGCTGCTGGTGCATAAGGACAGCCCGATCAACTCGCTGAAGGACGTACTCGCCGCGCCGGGCAAATACACCTTCGGCAACGGCGATCCGAATTCGACCTCGGGTTTCCTGGTGCCGAGCTTCTATGTGTTCGGCCAGAACAACGTCGATCCGCGCAAGCATTTCAGCCGCATGGTCACCGGCAGCCATGAAGTGAACGCGCTGGCCGTCGCCAACAAGCAGGTCGATGTCGCCACCAACAACACCGAAAACCTGGAGCGTCTGCAGAAGACCCAGCCGGCCAAGGCCGCCGAGCTGAAGGCGATCTGGAAGTCGCCGCTGATCCCGTCCGACCCGATCGTCTGGCGCAAGGATCTGAACGATGCCGACAAGAAGACGCTGAAGACCTTCTTCATGACCTATGGCACCCAGACCCCGGGCAAGAGCGCCGACCAGCTGGCGCGCGAGACCAAGGTTCTGGCCGACCTGCAGTGGGGCGCCTTCAAGGAGTCGAGCAACAAGCAGCTGATCCCGATCCGCCAGCTCGCGCTGTTCCGCGACAAGATCAAGCTCGAAGGCGATGCCAACATGGCCGCCGACGAGAAGGCGAAGAAGATCGGCGAGATCGACGCCAGGCTGGCCGATCTCAACAAGCAGATGGGGTCGTAACCACGACGCGCGGGGCGGTTCCGGCAGAGCAAGCCGGGCCGCCCCGTTTCTGTTTATCCGCTGTGAGGCCTGCCATGTCCGCCACTGCCGCTGCCGCCGTTCGAGATCTGCCCATTCACCCGCCCAGGCCCGGGGCGAAACATTCGCTGGGCAAGCTGCTGCTCTACGGCCTGATCGCCGCCATGCTGGTCTGGTCGTGGCAGGGCGCCGAGATCGCGCCGCTCAAGCTGGTCAGCGACGCCGGTAACATGGTCACCTTCCTCGGCGATTTCTTTCCGCCGGATTTCCATGACTGGCGACTGTATCTGTCCGAACTGATCGTCACCCTGCATATCGCCATCTGGGGCACGCTGCTGGCCATCGTCTGCGCCGTCCCGCTCAGCCTGCTGGCCGCTGCGAATATCGCGCCGGCCTGGCTGCATCAGCCGGTGCGTCGCGTGCTGGATGCCATGCGCTCGATCAACGAGATGGTGTTTGCCATGCTGTTCGTGGTCGCCGTCGGGCTCGGGCCTTTCGCCGGCGCGCTGGCGCTGTGGCTGCATACCACCGGCGTATTGGCCAAGCTTTTTTCCGAAGCCGTGGAAGCCATCGACCCACAGCCCGTCGAGGGCATCCGCGCCACCGGCGCCAATGCGCTGGAAGAGATCGTCTACGGCGTGATCCCCCAGGTCATGCCGCTCTGGGTGTCGTATTCGCTCTACCGCTTCGAATCCAACGTGCGGTCGGCCTCGGTGGTCGGCATGGTGGGCGCCGGCGGCATCGGCGTGGTGCTGTGGGAAGTGATCCGCGGTTTCCGCTTCGACCAGACCTGCGCGGTGATGATCATGATCATCGTGCTGGTCAGCCTGGTCGACCTGGTCTCGGCCCGGATCCGCAAGCTGCTGGTCTGACGCAAACGGCCCGCCGGTCAGGCGGGCCGTCTCTCTCGCAGCATAAGATGCATCTTCAGTGGCGCAGCGGGATGCGCAGCTTTGCCGACTGCTGGCGCGCCGCCTGCCACACGGCCTGATCGGGCGCGGCCCGCGCGGCATCCTTCGCGGCCGGACCGTCCTTGCGCGCGGTCAGTCTGGCGCGCGCCTTGGCCAGCGCCTCCTGGGTCATATACAGCAGCAGGGTATTGGTCAGCATGGTCGCCTCCGGACTCTCTCGGCGAAGTGTCGTCACGGGTGATTCACCGCGTCGGGCCCGCAATCCTGCGCGGCCGGTTTCAGGTTCAGCCGGGCAGGCGCCAGATCCCGTCGGTCATGCGGCAGGCCGTGCCGTAGCTCTGCTCGTCCTGTCCGCCGATCGTGGCGATCGCCTGGTAGTCGCGGCAGAACTGCCCGTTACGTTCAAACGTGCGCAGCGGTGTCACCGCAAAGGCCGCGCCGCCGTAATCCATCTTCGCCGCCCCGAACCAGCGCACTGCTGAGCGGTCCGGCGCGAATTCCAGAATGCGCGCCACGCAGGCCTGGTCGATCTGGTCCATGCTCGCGCCGATTCTCGCGCTGACCAGTGCGCTCGTGCCGGGGGTGACGCGGCGGGCCAACGCCCTCCGGTCGCAGGTGCCGCGGTCGATGCCATAGGGCGCCGTATACATGGCATAAGGCATGGCCGCCGACGCCGACACAGTGGCCGGCCGCGCGCCGGCAGAGGTCTTTAGCGGATCAGCCATCGTCGCCCCGGAAAACACCGAGGCGACGATGGCAGCGGCCAGGCCGAGGGTGGGTCGGCGACCGGGCCGCGGCGCGGCAGTGGAGGGGGTGCTCCACCACGGGGTTGAGGCAGGCATGACGCGCCGCTCCGCTAAACTCAACTCGAACTCTTACTTGCGACCGTTCTGCTTCTCGTTAGCATCCACGATCAGGCCGCCGGCCGTACCCGCGGCCGCACCGATCAGTGCGCCTGCGACCGTATGGCCGGTCAGTAAACCGATTGCGGCACCGCCGGCGGCGCCCATGGCGCCACCCGACACTGCACGCTGCTGCGTGTTGTTCATGTTGCTGCAGCCCATCGCAACGAAACCCGTCAATGCCAGGGCGACGATCGTCGACTTTTTCATCGGATCCTCCGTCTCTAGCTCAGCAGGTGTTCCGCGCCGCGCCGGTGCATCCGGCAATTGGTCTGGGGAGGCGGGAGACCTTGCTTCGCCATTGAGAATTGGCGATCTAACGGTCCTCGGCAACGAGTATTTGCCTGCATCCCGGTTTTATTGCGGCCATCACAAGTATACCCCGTTTACATCACGGGTTTGTCACAGGAATTACTTGGTCCTTTACTTCGTTAGATGCGGCAGTTGTTTTGAAAACACTCAAATATTGAGATTTCGAGATTCGCTGCGGCTTTTCCACTGTCACGGCCTTGCGTATCGTCACGGACATGTCGAATCGCGTCCGCCGACTGACTGCACTGGCTGTCATGACCCTGCCGGTCCTGCTGGCGGGCTGCGAATTGCTGCGCCTGCCGCCGGAGCCCGCGCCGCAGCCTGTGCAGGACGCGCCGCCTGCGGCCCCGGCCGTCGAAGCGGCGCCCGCCGAACGTCCCGTACCGGTGCCGGCGCGCAAACCGCCGCAGCCTGTCGCCACAGGCGCGCCGCAGCCCGCGAGCCTGTCATCTGCCGAAGAACCTCTGCCGCGCCCGCCGGTGGTGGTCGGTCTGACCCGCATGGCGCTGATCGAGCAGTTCGGCCAGCCGGCCAGTGAACGTGAAGCGGCGCCGGCGCGCGTGCTCGAATTCGCCAGCGGCGACTGCCGCCTCGCCGCCTATCTGTATTTCGACACCACGCGCAACGATTTCTACACCCTGCAATATGAGGTCAACGGCCTGCCTGCGCCGCATGATGCCGTTGATCGCTGCCTCTCAAGGATTGCCCGCGATGCCAGCCGCCGCTGACGCCCTGTTGATCGCCGTCGTCGACGACGACAGCCTGTTTCGCGACACCATCTCCGCGAACCTGCGTGAAGCAGGCTATCGCGCCATCACCTTCGACAACGGCCCGGCCATCGTCGACTGGTTCGCCAAGGGCAATCGTTCGGCCGCCCTGCTGCTCGACTGGCAGATGCCGGTGCAGGACGGGCCGACCACGCTGGAACAGCTGCGCGCCGCCGGCCATGCGCTGCCGGTGATCTTCCTCACCGGCCTGAACCAGCCGATCTTCGAGGAAAAGGGGCTGAAACTCGGCGCCGTCGATTTCGTCGACAAGAGCAAGAGCTTCGCCATCATCCTGCAGCGCCTGCGCATCGCGCTGGCGGCCAAGGCGCCTGTCGCCGGCGAAGCCGCCAATGTGGCGGTCGAGGGTGGCCTGGTGCTGGATGTGGCCAGTGCGCGCGCCGCGTGGAACGGCGCGCAGGTCGACCTCACCCATGGCGAATTCAAGGTGGTGCAGCTGCTGGCGCAGCGCGCCGGGCGTGACGTGGGCTATCGCGAGATCTACGACGCGGTGCGCGGCGTCGGCTTCGAAGCCGGGCAGGGGCCGGAAGGCTATCGCGCCAATGTGCGCGCCATGGTGAAGCGCATCCGCCAGAAATTCCGCGACCTCGATACCGAATTCGACGCCATCGAGACCTATCCCGGCTTCGGCTACCGCTGGCGCCATGGCTGAGGCCGGCGTGCAGCTGCATCGACTCTGGCGGTCGCTCACGGTCCGCGCGCTGGTCGTGCTCGCGCTGTTCGTCGCCTTGCCGGTCGTGCTGTATCTCACGTTTCGCCAGGCCGATATCGACCGCCAGCGGCTGCTGCTGGAAAGCATCCGCGTGAAAGGCCTCACCGTCGGCCGCGTGCTGGAGGAACGGCTGCAGCGCGCCGACATGATCCCGCTGTTCCGGCTGGGCGAGGAACTGGCGCGATTCCAGACCGAGGGCGTCAGCCTGCGCCTGCTGTTCCGCCCGCATGACCGCGCGCCGGATGCCGGTTTCCTGTATGTCGCCTCGGCGCCGCCGGTGCAGCCGGCCGACCTGGAAGACGAACGCATGCGGCTGGAATCGACCGGCGTGCTGGCGCAGCTTGGCGAGTCCTGCGCCGGCGACCTGCCGCTGGCTTTGCGCGTCGAACGCGCCGGCCGCGTCGCCGAACTGATCACCTCGCTCACCCCGGTCCGCACCGCGCGCGGCTGCTGGGTGCTGGTGATTTCCAGCGACCTGTCCGACGAGGCCGAGCAGCGGCTGGGCCAGCCCTACTGGCATGCGCCCGAGGTGCAGGTGGCGGCGGCGATCTACCTGATCTTCGCCGCCATCGTGCTGGTGATCGCTTTCGACATCGCCCATGGCCTGCGCCGCTTCGCCGCCACCGCGCGCGCGGTGGCCGAACGCCGCATCGAGGGGCGGTTCGCCCAGCGCAACCAGATCCCCGAACTGGAGCCCGTCGCCAACGCCTTCGACCGCATGGAGGACAGTTTAAGATCGACCGCCAGCGAGTTGCGTGCGGCAGCCGAAGAAAGCGCGCATGCCTTCAAGACGCCGCTCGGCACCATCCGGCAGGCGATGGTGCCGCTGCGCAGCCGCGTCGCCGGCGACGACAAGCGCAGCCAGCAGGCGCTGATGGCGGTGGATGGCGCGCTGGAAAAACTCGACAGCCTGGTGCGCGCCGCGCGCAACCTGGATGACTCGGTGGCCGACCGCCTCGATCCGCCGCGCGAAAAAGTCGATCTCGGTGCGCTGGTGGAAGACGTGGTGGATACCTTCGCGGCCGATGCCGCCGCCCGCAACATTTCGCTCCGCCCCTCGATCGAATCCGAGGCCAGCGCGCCGCTCGGCGGCCGGCTGATCGCCGATGCGCTCGGCCAGGTGATCGAGAATGCGCTGAGCTATGCGCCGGGCGGCAGCACGGTGACGGTGACCCTGCATCGTGGCACGCGCCGCGTGCTGATCGTGGTGGCCGATAACGGCCCCGGCGTCGAGGCGGCGTTGCTGCCGCATATCTTCGACCGCCATGTGTCGTTCCGCGACCGCAGCCGCCACGATGCGATGGCCGGCGCCGGCAGCGGCAATTTCGGTCTCGGCCTGTGGGTGGCGAAGCGCAACATGGAATCGGTCGGCGGCACGATTGAAGCGGCCAACCGGCGCGGCGGCGGCTTCATCGTCACGCTCGGGCTGCCTTTAGCCTAGAAGGTCGGGCGCTTAAAGCACCATGCGGTCGCGCTGCTGGCGTCGCCAGGCGAAGGCCAGCAACCCGGCGCCGATCAGCAGCGCCAGGATGCCCAGGACCCAGGTGGCGGCCACCGCCACCGCATTGGGAAACAGCAGCAGCAGCAGGCCGATCAGCAGCAGCAGGATGCCGCCGCGGCTGAGCGGCCAGTCGGGGCCGATCTGCTTTTTCATCTGCAGGCTGTTGGCAATCGCGACCAGGCCGAACAGCACCAGCCAGGCGGCCAGGATGTAGATCAGCAAGGTCACCGTCACCTGCGGCCACAGCACGCTGACCAGGCCGACCAGCAGGCTGGTAAAGCCGGTGACGGTGAGGAAGCCGCGGCCGGGCGAGCCGCCAGAAGCACTCCTTGGCAGGCGCAGGCTGATCGCCAGGGTGATGACGCCGTCCAGCAGCGCATAGGCGCCCAGCAGCATGACCAGTGCGGCCAGGCTGATGCCGGGCCAGAAGATCGCGATCAGCCCGAAGGCCAGCGCGGCCATGCCGCGCAGCACGATCAGCCACCAGGTACGGCGCGGCATCGGGGCGCCGCGGCCCGGCGGCATGCGTTCGATGATCGGGTCCCGGTCCTGCGTCGTTCTGTCCTGGCTCATGCTGGTCAGTATAGCCACAGAGTTGCCGATTGTCGCGCCGCCGCCGCCGCGCTACCCTTGCCGGTATGACAAACCTCTCCGCCTTCATCGCCGGCCTGCCCAAGGCCGAACTGCATATGCATATCGAAGGTAGTTTCGAGCCCGAACTGATGTATGCGCTGGCGCAGCGCAACGGCGTGGCCTTCGCCTATGACTCGGTCGAGGCGCTGCGTGCGGCCTACAAATTTGGCAACCTGCAGGATTTCCTCGATCTCTATTACCAGGGCATGGGCGTGCTGCGGGTCGAGCAGGACTTCTACGATCTCGCCATGGCCTATTTCCGCCGCGCCGCAGCGCAGAATGTGCGCCATGCCGAGATCATGTTCGATCCGCAGGGCCATACCGAACGCGGCGTGAAATTCCAGACCGTGATCGACGGGCTGTGGCGTGCGAAAGCCGATGCCGAACGTCAGTTCGGCATGACGATCGGCGTGATCCTGTGCTTCCTGCGGCATCTCGATGAGGCCAGCGCGCTGCGCACGCTGGAAGAGTCGCTGCCCTGGCGCGACCGTTTCATCGCCGTCGGTCTGGATTCGTCCGAGAAGGGTCATCCGCCGTCCAAGTTCAGGAATGTTTTC
>JAEYSS010000183.1 GCA_023434425.1 Pseudomonadota bacterium
ACGGAGGAATCGACCCCGCCCGACATGGCGACGACCACGCGCGTCTCGGCCGGCGGCTTGGCGAAGCCCAGCGAGTTCAGCCCCTGCGAGGAGGGCGCGGAAAGGTCGGTCGTGGCGGTCATAAAAGGCTTCGTCATCCTGATGCGGGCGGACTATAGCGCCCGACCCGGCCATAACAAGTTGAGAGATCGACATAACTCCGGCCCTTCGGCGCTGTCCGGGCCGGTTTTGCCGTGTCGTGGGCCGGCTTATCCGTGCTTATTTCGTCTTATAGCGTGCTTATTTTTGCTTATTTGACCCTTATTTCGGCTTATCTGATGCTTATTCCGTGCCTATTCGACGCGCATTTCGCGGTATTCCGCGGTTGCTCCCGGTCTGCGGCGAAGGCGCCACTTTGACGCCCGACATACAACTGCATTCACCACCCGGCAGGGCGGCGACGGCGCCCTGACCCGCTCGACAGGCAGCCCGCCCTATGAGAACATATCATGAACCCGGCCATCCGGCAAGCAGCTTCCGGTATGCCGCCCGCCACCTCCCTAACCGTCATCCCCGGGCTTGACCCGGGGATCCATCTCCCTGTCGGCCAGGTCATGACCGGGCGGCCATACAGAGGATGCCGAGGCCACGCCCGGACATGACGCGGCGCGCGACATCTGGACTGCCCAGCAGGAGAGCGGCGTGGTGACCATCGACTTCACCCCGCCGAATGTGTTCGGGATTCTGGATCACCGCGTCACGCTCCCAGATGGCAGCGTGGTGATCGTGCCGGCGCGTGCGATGGCCAATGGCGACAGCACGGAGGTGGTGTTCACGCTGTTCCGCCAGCCGGGGATGGACGACGCGACGTGGGCGAGAGATCAGGACTGGGTGAAGGGGGATTTGGAGGGGCTGAAGAAAGTGATGTAGCTTCTCTCAAAAGGGAGAAAGCAATGTCGGATCTACTGAGACAGTTCGATATGGCGATGTTTCAGATTTACCAGCGCGCAAAAAGTGAAGCGCGCTACAACGCGACAAAATTCTATCAAATGCTAAACGACCGCGGTGGACTCGCCACTGCTAAAACCTTGATCAACGCCGACAAACCTTCCGACGGCTATACGCATTTGTATGAACGTGGTCGCCTTGACCTTACAGTGGAAGCAATGGTGATTGGCGATAAGAAATGGGAAGAGATCTTCACGCCTGAAGAATTGGAGAAAGCCCGCAAACGGCTAACAGACTACAATTACAAGCCATAAAAAAAGAACCGTCATCCTCGGGCTTGACCCGAGGATCCATTGCCCCTTCGGCTTGGTCATGATCACACGGCACCGCAAATGGATGCCCGGGTCAGGCCCGGGCATGACGATTGGGGGGAGCGCAGGCGCGCGCCGATATGGGATTGAGGCGCAAACCGATGCGCGGAGAGTTGGGATGGACCCTCGGGGCGAGCCCGAGGGTGACGATTTTGGTGTTGATGGAACGCGCACTCACCCCATCACCCACCGCGCCACGATATATCCACCGAGCAGCAGCAGTGCGCCGTAGAAGGCGCGTTTGAACGCGGTTTCCGACAGGCCGTCGCGCAGGCGGCGGCCGAGGCTCATGCCGAGCAGGGCCGGCAGCACGCAGAGGCCCGACAGCAGCAGCAGGTCGAGGCTGAGCAGGCTGCGGCCGCTCAGGCTGGCGCCGAGGCCGAGCGTCGAGGCCATGAACAGCAGGCCCATGGCCTGCACCAGCTGGTCGCGCGTCAGACCCAGCGCCTGCAGGTACGGCACGCCGGGCACCACGAAGCTCCCCGTGAGCCCGGTCAGCACGCCGTTGACCACGCCGGTCAGCGGCCCCGCCCAGATTTCATGTTTTGCCGCGATGCTGAGCGGCGGGCGCAGCAGCCCGAGCAAAGCATAGACGGCGAGCAGAAGCCCGAGCAAAGCAGTGAGCGCTTTGGGATCGACCAGGGCGAGCCCGGCGCTGCCGAGCCAGATCGCGCCAGCGGCGCAGAGCAGGAACAGCCAGAGCCGGCGCAGCAATGCCGCGAAATGCCCGCCGCTCAGCGCCTGCCACAGATTGGTGACCACATTGGGCGCCAGCAGCAGGATCATCGCCAGCTTGAGGTCCAGCGTGGCGGCGAGCAGCCCGAGCGAAATGCTGGGCAGGCCGAGGCCGATGGTGCCTTTCACCATGCCGGCAAGCAGAAAGACGGCGCCGATCCAGATCAGCAGGACGGGCTCGAAAGGCAGGGCGACGGGGAACGGCATGACGGGAGGACTCCGGTGTTTGCTGGGGCTCGATTGGCCCGGAGTATGGCAGCCGGCGCGATGCGGATGCTTCGGCGCCGGCCGAAGTAACCACAAACCGTCACCCTCGGGCTTGCCCCGAGGGTCCATTACCCTTTCGGCCTGGTCATGGCCTCGCGGATATGGAGATGGATCCTCGGGGCAAGCCCGAGGATGACGATTAAAATACGTGGGTATCCCTCACCCCACCCACAGCAGGCCGAGCGCGAACAGCGCCGGCAGGGTCTGGATGCAGAGGATCTTGCGCGCCGCCGTCGCCGCGCCGTAGACGCCGGCCACCGCGCTGTACGCCACCGCCGCCACGCGCTAACCTGCCCGCCGTGATCGATCCCGTCATCATCCATTTCGTCACCGCGCTGGGCATCGGCCTGCTGATCGGCGCCGAGCGCGAGCGGCGCAAGGGCGCGCGTTCGGCGGCCGGCATCCGCACCTTCACGCTGGCGGCGCTGGCCGGCGCCACCGGGAAAAGCGTCGGCGGCGACCTGCTGCTGGCGGTGACGGTCGCGGTCGCGGCGCTGTTCTGCGCCGTCGCCTATTACCGCCAGATGGCGGCGCCGCCGGACGATACCGGCGAGACGGACAGCAATTACGGCCTCACCTCCGAGATCGCGCTGGTGCTCACCGTGCTGCTCGGCGGCTTCTGCATCGAACATCCGGCACTGGCCGCCGGCATCGGCGTCACCGTCGCCGCCCTGCTGGCGGCCCGCTCGCCGATGCATGTCTTCGTGCGCCAGGTGCTGACGGCGGACGAGCTGCGCGACGCGCTGGTCTTTGCCGCCGCGACGCTGGTGATCCTGCCGCTGCTGCCCGACCGCGCGATGGGGCCATTCGCGGCCTTCAACCCGGCGAAGATCTGGATCGTGGTGATCCTGGTGATGGCGATCGGCGGCATCGGCCATATCGCCATCCGCATTGTCGGCACGAAATACGGCCTGCCGCTGGCAGGCTTCGCCGGCGGCTTCATTTCCAGCACCGCCACCATCGGCGCGATGGGACAGCGCGCGCGCCGCAGCAGCCAGGCGCGCAGCGCCGCCGTCGCCGCCGCCGTGCTGTCCACGGTGGCCACCGTGATCCAGATGGCGCTGGTGCTGGCCGCCACCAACCTGTCGGTGCTGCGCGCGCTGGCAGTTCCGCTGGCGCTGGCCGGCCTCGTCGCCGCCGTCTATGGCGCGATCTTCACCATCGCCGCGGTGCGCAGCCGTTCCGCCAGCGAAGACAAGCCCGGCCGCGCCTTCCGGCTGACCGGCGCGCTGCTGTTCGCCGGCCTGCTGGCGGTGGTTCTGTTCGCGTCGGCGGCGCTGCAGCAGTCCTTCGGCGATGCCGGCGTACTGGCGGCCGCCGCGCTGGCGGGCTTCGCCGACACCCATGCGCCGGCGATCTCGGTCGCCTCGCTGCCGATCGAGGCGCAGGCCGCGGCGATCCCGATCCTGGCCGCCTTCACCACCAATTCGGTGAGCAAGTCCGTCTTCGCCTGGATCGCCGGCGGGCCCGGCTATGCGCTGCAGGTGATTCCCGGCCTGGTGCTGGTCGCTGTCGCAGCCTGGGCCGGGCTGCTGGTCGCGGTCTGATCAGTCGTCCTTGTCGACGAAGGGATTCTTGCCCTTGCGCAGATGCATGCGCACCGGCACGCCCTGCAGGTCGAAATGCTCGCGCAATCCGTTGATCAGGTAGCGCAGGTAGGAGTCCGGAATGTATTCCGCGCGCGGCGCAAACAACGCAATCGTCGGCGGCCGCGCCTTCACCTGCGTGGCATAGCGGATATTCACGCTGCGCCCGCCGGCCAGCGGCGGCGCGTTGCGCTGGGTCATCTCGCCCAGCCAGCGATTGAGCTGCGAGGTGGAGATGCGGGTGTTCCAGCGCTGATACTGCTGCATCACGGCCGGCAGCAGGCGGTCGAGATGGCGACCGGTCAGCGCCGAGAGCGTGACGACGGGAACGCCGCGCGCCTGCGGCAGCGAACGTTCCAGCCGGTCCTCGATCTCCTTCAGCGCCAGCGCGCGATCTTCCACCGCATCCCATTTGTTGATGGCGATGACCAGCGCGCGGCCTTCCTGCAGCACGTGGTCGGCGATGGTCAGATCCTGCTTGTCGAAGCCCAGTGCGCCGTCCAGCACCAGCACCACCACCTGCGCCAGGCGGATGGTGCGAAGTGAGTCGGCGACCGACAGTTTTTCCAGCTTCTGCTCGACGCGCGACTTGCGCCGCAGGCCGGCGGTATCGACCAGCTTCACCTTGCGGCCGTCATATTCCCACTGGATCGCGATGGCGTCGCGGGTCAGGCCGGGCTCGGGGCCAGTGAGAAGCCGGTCGCTGCCGATCAGCGCATTCACCAAGGTCGACTTGCCGGCATTCGGACGCCCGACGATGGCGAGCTGGATCGGCTTGGCAGGATCGTCGATCAGCGGCGTTTCGTTCTCGGGATCGAGATCGATATCGACCTCGACCGGATCGAGCTCGTCGCCGTCATCGCCGAGCGCGCCGGCGCCGCGGCCGCCGATATGCGCGATCAGCGCGACGGCGAGATCGTACATGCCCTCGCCATGCTCGGCCGAGACCGGCAGCGGATCGCCGAGCCCGAGCGCATAGGCTTCGCCGACGCCGCTCTTGCCGGCGCCGCCTTCGCATTTGTTGGCGACCAGGATCACCGGCGTCTTCTGCTTGCGCAGCCAGTTGGCGAAGTGCGAGTCGAGCGGCGTGACGCCGGCGCGGCCGTCGATCACGAACAGCACGGCATCGGCTTCCCTCACCGCCGCTTCGGTCTGCAGCCGCATCCGCCCGGTCATGCTCTCGACGTCGGAATCCTCCAGGCCGGCGGTGTCGACGGCGGTGAATTCGAGGTCGCCCAGCATGGCGGCGCCTTCGCGGCGGTCGCGCGTCACCCCCGGCGTGTCGTCGACAATGGCGAGACGCTTGCCGACCAGGCGATTGAACAGCGACGACTTGCCGACATTGGGCCGGCCGACGATGGCGACTTTTGCAGACATGCTCTTCTTCTTGTCAGTGCCGCCCGATCAGCGTAACGCCGTCAGCTGCGCATCTTCCGTGACGATATAAACGGTGCCGTCGGCCACCACCGGCGGCTGCGCCGCCTTGTCGGAGAGTTCCATCGCGCCGATCAGGTCGCCGGTATAGGGCGAGATGGCCAGCATGCGTTCGTCGCTGGAGGCGACCAGCAGGCGGTCGCCGGCCAGCACCGGACCCCACCAGGTGATCACGCCCTTGTTGGTGCGAGCCTTGGGATCTTCGTAGCGGCGCAGCTGGCGTATCCACTTCACCTTGCCGTCGCGACGTGACAGACAGAGAATCTCGGAATCGATGGTGATGGCGTAAATGAACTCGCCGGCCACCCAGGGCGTCTGGATGCTGGGGATCACGCGTTCCCAGACGCGTTCGCCGGTGCGCAGGTCGAGCGCCACGAAGCGCCCCGACTGGCTGACGGCGTAGACGCGGCCGCGGTCGATCACCGGCCGGCCGTTGATGTCGTTCAGGGCGCCGGCCTGGCTGAAGCGTCCGCTGGCGCGCACCAGCTGCTCGCCCCAGGCGACCACGCCGGTATCGGCGCGCAGCGCGAGGATTTCGCCCGACGAATACGGCGCCACCACGGTATTGCCGTCGACCGCCGGATTGGCGGCGCCGAGGAAGCCGGCCTGTTCGGCAATGCCGGTATGAGTCCACAATTCGGTGCCGCGCTCGATGTCGAGCGCGTGGATCTGGTTGTCCTGGGTGATGACGAAGACGCGACCGGCATCGGCGGTCGGCGCGCCACGGATCGGCTGCTTCAGCTGCGTCGCCCAGTAGGCGCGGCCGGTCGAAGGTTCCAGCGCCACCACATCGCCGTAGCCGGTGGCGACGAACAGCCGGTCGGCATGCCAGGCCAGCCCGCCGCCGGTGGCGCCGCTTTCCTCGCGACGCGGCGTGAGGTCGACGCGCCACAGCCGCCGGCCGCTCTGCGCGTCGAAAGCGCTGATATTGGCGGCGGCATCCATGGCAAAGACGCGGCCGCCGGCGATCACCGGCTGGGCCAGGATCTTCTGCTCCTCGTCGGCCTCTTCGCCGAGATCGGCGGTCCAGGCGGTGCGCAGGCGCTCGCCGAGTTCAAGATGCTGCATCGCATGGCCGGGATAGCCGCCGGCCTGCGGCCAGTCGGCATTGCGCCACGGCCTGGGCAGCGCGACCGGCGTCTCGGCCAGCTGCGGATCGGGATCGAGCTGACTGTCGAAGGCCAGCACCGAAATGCGCTCGCCCGTCGCGGTGATCTTCGGCTCGTCATCGAACCAGCCGCCGATGGTGTCGCAGCCGGCGAGGCCGAGGGCCACGACCGCGAGAATGGCGAGACGCTGCCTGGTCCGTATCGTCACATGGCCGATCATATGCCTGCCCCGATCCTGCGTATTACTGAACCGGGCCGCCGAGTGCGGCCAGCAGTTCGGCGGCACGGCCACGCAAACCGGTCGGCACCAGCGGGTCGTCGGCCAGCGCGGTGAGCTGGCGGCGCGCCTCTTCCGTATTGCCGGCCTTGAGTTCGGCGACCGCATTCAGTTCGCGCGCATTGGCGGCCCAGGGGCTGTCGCTGGCAATGCCGGCCAGACGCTGCTTCACCTGGTCGGGCGCCAGCTGACCCAGGCCATGGAAGACGGCGAGATAGCGGGCGAGGTCGCGGAAACGCGGCGCCGTGGCGCTGTCGCCGGCAATGGCGTCGTAGGCGGCAACCGCACCGGCGATGTCCTTGGCCTCGACCAGATTGGCGGCCTGCTGGAAACGTGCGAGCAGCGCATAGCCGTCGGCGTCGCTCTTCGAGAGATCCGCAAAGGCGGTGGCAGCCTCGCCCGGCTTGCCGGCCTGGGCCAGATTGAGTGCGCTGGAGAAGCGGGCACCGGCGGCAGCGGTCTTCTCGGCCTGCCAGCCTTTCCACAATTCATGTCCGGCAACGCCGGCCAGGACCAGGACCACCAGGCCGATGATGAAGGGGCTCCAGCGTTTCCAGAGCTTTTCCGCCTTTTCCCGGCGGACTTCCTCGTCGACTTCCTCAATGAAATTGGCCACGCCCTACTCCGCAGACACGAATCGCCTCACACGGTTCGCACGCCACGAACCGAAAACGGCGCGTACCTTACCCGGATCGCCCGGCGATAGCAAAGCCCGGAAGACTCCCAATTTTTATGATAACCAATTGATAACACTTAGACTCTTGGCAAGCTTCACAAAATCGAATAGTCTCTGCCCGCATTCGCCACCGAGGGCTGCGGCCCGGTTCGCCCTAAGGCGTCGCAGAGGGGGAAGTTCGATGCGTCGATTTTGGATTGCGGCGATCACGATTGTGATCTGTGCCAGTGCTGCCGGAGTCGCGTCCGCTCAGTCAAAAAAATCCGCCAAGCCCACCGCCCTGATCCCCTTCGAGATCGAGCGTGCCAAGGAGCGTGGCGAGCGCGGTACCCACAGCATGATCCGCCTGAACGACGACGTGGCCCGCATGTCGGCCACGCGCATCATCGAGATGCCGGTCGTTGACGGCCGCATGGGCGATCACGCCCGCCTCGACAATCTGGAACTGTTCTTCCCCTATGGCAGCGTCGTGCTGGCCACGGCTGAATTCCACAAATATCGCCCGGCGCTGCTCGCCGCCAGCGACAACACGGTGCCCGAGTTTAATCCCGATCCGCAGTATGACCGGGTGAAGACCTTCGACAGCCAGCTTGGCCGCGCCTGTGCCGTCGAACAGCATACCGACGGCCGCCGCACCGAGATGCGCATCAGCCCCGACCGCGTGATGTCGGTGGTGCATGTGACGCCGGCGAAATATGCCGGCCCGGCCTCGCAGGATCATCCGTCCTACAAGGTGATCAGCGGCCTGGAAATGCGCTTCCTGTCCTTCAAGGAACCGGAAGCCGAGCGGCTCTATCGCCAGTGCCAGCGCCCGAGCGGCCACAAGGTGTCGTCGGCGAAATAAGCGCAGACCGCGCGCAGTTCCATGACTGGTTCGGATTGGTTACAGCTGGCCGCCCTCCTGATGGCGGCATTGCTGATTCTGCCGGCCGCCCTGCGCCTGCCGTGGAAGAACACACGGATCCTGGCCTTTGCCGCGATCTGGCTGGCGATCTTCGCCGTGGTTGCCCTGCTCTGGCGCCTGCTGAATTAATCAGCGCCTCTCTCACGCAGTTTTTATCAGTCACTTGCATGATGCAGCCGCTATCCTGCGCCGTCTCGCGCGCGACGTCAGTCGTTTGCGCCGTCGGCCCATAACAATGCAACCGGAGAAAACCCGATGAATGCCGATCTGCTCAGTCTCATGCCGAAGGTGGACTTCTCCCGCCGCGGCTTCATGGCCACCAGCCTGATCACCGGCTTTACCGTCGCGGCCGGTCCGGTGATGGGTCAGACCGCGATCAAGACCGACGACACCGGCCTGACCGCCGGCGAGGTCAACATTCCCGTGCCGGGCGGCACCATGAAAGCCTATCGCGCCCAGCCGGCCGGCGCCGGGCCCTTCCCGACCATTCTGGTGGTGCAGGAAATCTTCGGCGTGCATGAGTATATCAAGGATACCTGCCGCCGCTTTGCCAAGCAGGGCTTCCAGGCGATCGCCGGCGATCTCTATGCGCGTCAGGGCGACATGAGCAAGGTGACCGACATGCAGGGCGCCATCGCGGTGGCCGGCAAGGTGCCGGATGCGCAGGTGATGGCAGATCTGGACGCCACCGCCGCCTGGGCGGCGAAGAATGGCGGCAACCCGAACAAGCTGGGCATCACCGGCTTCTGCTGGGGCGGTCGCATCACCTGGCTCTACGCGGCGCATAACCCCAAGGTGAAGGCCGGCGTCGCCTGGTATGGCCGCCTGGTCGGCAACGCCACCGAACTGACGCCGAAACATCCGGTCGATATCGCCAAGGATCTGAAGGCACCGGTGCTGGGTCTTTACGGCGGCGCCGATCAGGGCATTCCGAACGACACCGTCGACCGCATGCGGGCGGCGCTGGATGCCAACAAGAAGCACAATGTTTTCTACGTCTATCCCGACACGCCGCACGCCTTCCATGCCGACTACCGTCCGAGCTACCGCAAGGAGCAGGCGGAGGACGGCTTCGGCAAGGCCGTGGCCTTCTTCAAACTCCATATGGGGTGACACGCGGAGTTTCCCGCCTGCGGGACAGAGTCGCGGTGCGGATACTGCTGCTACGACAGAAAAGGCCCGCTGAGATGCGGGCCTTTTTTTTGCGACGCTGGCTACTCCGGCCGCGGGCTGCGAAAAATGCCGCCCATGATCATGCCGACCTTATCCGGGGCATCGCGCAGCGCCAGCGGCAGCAGCAGGCGTTCATGCATGAACATCCGGCCGTCGATCACCTCGTCGAACTGCTGTCGCTGCGGCATGCCGGTGGCGACCACATCGAGATAAGCCTGCTGCACACGGGTCGCCAACGCAGGCGGTGACAGTTCATCGACATGCCGGCCCGTCATTTCCGCCCCGTAATCCTGAGTCAGGCGGGAGCCCCAGAGGCGATAGCGAAACCGCGGGCGGTCGCCGGGCACAATCTCGGCCAGCAGCACGTTGCCAAGAGCGAAGCGCAGTTCCAGCGGATCGACGGCATCGCGGAACGGCAGCCTGCGCCCCTCGCGTTTACCATCCCAATAGTCCAGAAGCTGCTGCAGCGGCGCGTGCCTGAATTCCAACGCCTTCCTCCCCGACTTCTGGTTGAGTATGCCGGGCAGGTTCCAACGCAGGCAACCGGAAACACGATTGCCTTGCGGCGGATGCAGAAAAAAGCCGCCGGGATGCCGGCGGCTTTTAATATCACATTACGATTTGTGCTTAGCCGATTCTCACAGGCGCGATTTCAGCTGCGTCGAAGCCTTGAAGCGCACCGACTTCGAGGCAGCGATCTTGATCGCTTCGCCGGTCTGCGGATTGCGACCCTTGCGCGCAGCGCGTTTCGACACCTTGAAGGTTCCGAAGCCGACGATGGTGAAACTGCCTTCCTTCTTCAGCGCCTTGGCCATCGCCTCGAAAACCGCGTCGACCGCTTCGCCCGAGGCAGCCTTGGTGGCGCCGGTGGTTTCGCGCACAATGTCGATCAGATCAGCTTTGTTCATTCTTCCCTCCGGTTTCTGCGAATCGTCCCGCCATACAGAATCGGACGATCCGCAGCGGGTGAAAGCAGTTACTCATATCGTCGCCGGCAAACAAGCCGCGGTGACTGAACAAGAAGGCTTGATTTACGCGACGAATCACGATTGCAGCGAGTCGCCATGGTTGACCGAGATCAACGCTGCGCGAACGGGCTTCGCATAGCGTCCAGACACTGCTCGACACGACAACACGGAGCCGTTCATGTCTTCCCTGCCGCTCGCACAAATGCTGTTCCTGGCCGCGACCGTCGCCGCCTTCATCCTGCTGGGCGCCACACTCGCCTTCTGCCGCGCCGTGTCGAAAGATCTGCCGAAGTAACCCGCCGCCGAAACGCTCTCAGTACAGCAAGGCAGCGGGCAGCAGGCGACGCAGTTCGCCCGACTGAACCAGCGCCTTGGCCGCCGCGAGATCGGGCGCGAGATAGCGATCCTGCGCCATGAACGGCACCTGCGCACGCAACAGCGCCTGCGCGGCCAGCAGTTTTCCGGATGTCGCCAGCGGCGCACGCAGATCGACGCCCTGGGCCGCGCACAGCCATTCGACTGCAATGATGCCTGCCGCATTCTCGGCCATCGCCAGCAGGCGATAGCCCGCATGGGCGGCCATCGAGACATGATCTTCCTGGTTGGCTGAGGTCGGGATCGTATCGATGCTGGCCGGATGCGCGCGCTGCTTGTTCTCGGACGCCAGTGCCGCCGCGGTCACCTGCGCGATCATGAAGCCTGAATTGATGCCGGGGTCCGGCGCGAGAAAGGCCGGCAGTCCGCTCAGCACCGGATCGACCAGCAGCGAGATGCGGCGCTCGGCGATATTGCCGGTTTCGGCCAGCGCGATGGCGATCATGTCGGCGGCGAAAGCCACCGGTTCGGCATGGAAGTTGCCACCGGACAGGATATCGCCTTCGCCAAAAACCAAAGGATTGTCGGACACGCCGTTCGCCTCTATCTGCAGCGTCGTGGCGGCGTTGCGCAGCAGGTCCAGCACCGCACCCATCACCTGGGGCTGGCAGCGCAGGCAGTATGGATCCTGCACCCGCTCGTCGCCCTGGCGGTGCGAGGCGCGGATCGCCGAACCCTCCAGCAGATGCAGCAGCAGATCGGCGACTGCGATCTGGCCCGGCTGGCCGCGTGCGGCATGAATACGCGCGTCGAAGGGCGTATCGCTGCCGGCGGCGGCATCGGTGCTGAGTGCGCCGCAGACCAGAGCGGCGGCCACGACATCCTCTGTCGCAAACACCCCGGCCAGTGCCAGCGCCGTGGAAACCTGCGTGCCGTTGAGCAGCGCCAGGCCTTCCTTCGCACCGAGGGTGAGAGCCGCAAGACCGGCCCGCTGCAGGCCTTCAGCGGCATCCAGTTCGACACCGTCGACGCGCACCCTGCCCTCGCCGAGCAGCGGCAGCACCAGATGCGCCAGCGGCGCAAGGTCGCCCGAGGCGCCGACCGACCCTTGAGCCGGAATGCAGGGCAGCACATCGGCATTCAGCAGCGCCTGCAGCGCCGCAATCGTCTCCCACCGCACGCCGGACAGACCCTGCGCGAGGCTGTTGATCTTGAGCAGCAGGATCAGCCGCACCACGGCATCGGGCAGCAGCGGTCCGGTGCCGACGGCGTGGCTCAGCACGAGCCGGCGCTGCAGTTCGGCGACCTGCTCGGGCGGAATACGCACCCTGGCGAGTTTGCCGAAGCCGGTATTGATACCGTAGACCGGCGCATCGCCGGCCGCAGCAGAGGCAACGAGCGCTGCCGATTTATCCACAGCCGGGCGCACAGTTGCCGCATCGAGCGCCACTTCCATCCGGCCGCCCCGATACAGCGCAGCGATCTGCGGCAAGGTCAGCCTTCCGGGCAGCAATCGGTAGGACATGGCATGCCTCCTCGCGCGTCTGGCCCTGACAGGGTAAGGCCGGCGCGCCAACTTGTCTATACATGCATAAATGACTTGCCGGCTTTCCCGGCAGGGTCTTAGATTGTGCAATTGCGAATGGCCATGGCGGCTGTTCGCGCAGACCTAGAGCGGGGGTTTTAGGAGATGACGAAGACTTGGATTGCGGGCGTTGCTGCGGCAGCCGCCCTTTTCGCGGCGCCGGCCATGGCGCAGGACAAGATCGTGCTCGGCATGAGCGGCTGGACCGGCTTTGCGCCGCTGTCGCTGGCCGCCGAAGCCGGCCTGTTCAAGAAACATGGCGTCGATGTCGAGATCAAGTTCATCCCGCAGAAGGAACGCCACCTGACGGTCGCCGCCGGCGCGACGCAGGCTGTCGCCACCACGGTCGACACCTTCGTCGCCTGGACCGCTGCCGGCGTGCCGCTGACCCAGGTGCTGCTGCTCGACAAGTCGAAGGGCGGCGACGGCCTTGCGGTGCGCAGCAACTTCAACAAGATCACCGATCTGAAGGGCAAGACCATCGCCGTGGACGGCGCCGGCACCACGCCGCATTTCACCCTGATGGTGTTCATGAAGCGCAACGGCATGGGCGTGAAGGACGTGCAGTATGCGACGCTTGGCCCGGGTCCGGCCGCGCAGGCGTTCGTGGCCGGCCAGTATGATGCCGCGCTGACCTATGAGCCGTATCTGTCGCAGGTTCGCAATGCGCCGAATTCGGGCAAGATCCTGCTCACCACGCTGGATTATCCCTGCGTGGTCGACATGGTCGCCTTCCAGCCCGACTTCATCAAGAAGAACCCGAAGGTCGTGCAGGGCGTGGTCAACGGCTTCTTCGACGCGCTGGAGATGATCAAGACGCAGCCCGACAAGTCGCATGAAATCATGGGCGCCAAGGTGAAGCAGACCGGTCCGGATTTCGCCAAGTCGGCCTCGTATATCGCCTGGCAGGACAAGGCCGCCAACCAGGCCTATTTCAAGGGCGAACTGCAGGCTTTCATGAAGGAAGCCGCCGACATCCAGCTTGAAGCCGGCGTGATCAAGAAGATCCCCGATCTCAAACCCATGGTCGACGACAGCTACATCAAGTGAGTCTGCTTTAGTGTTCGATCCGCTTAAGCCTGTTTCCCCGGGGCGGCGTACCGCCCTGGGGATTCTCTTCTTTGTGCTGTTCTTCGCGGCCTGGGGGATCATCACCTTCGGCGGCATTGTGCCGCCGCTGTTCCTGGCCGATCCGCTGAAGGCGCTCCGCGCCGGCATCTCGCTGTTCGCGGAGCACGGCTTCATCGTCGATGTCAGTCTCACCATCTGGCGCGTGGTCGGCGGCTTCGTGATCGCCGCGCTGTTCGCCGTGCCGCTCGGCATCCTGATGGGAGCCTTCAAAAGTATCGAGGCTTTCTTCGAGCCTTTCGTGTCCTTCGCCCGCTATCTGCCCGCTTCCGCCTTCATTCCGCTGCTGATCCTGTGGGCCGGTATCGGTGAAGCGCAGAAGCTGTCGGTCATCATCATCGGCTCCTTCTTCCAGATCGTGCTGATGGTCGCCGTTACCGTCGGCGGCAGCCGCATAGACCTGGTCGAGGCCTCCAAGACGCTGGGCGCCAAGCGCTCCGGCATCGTGCTGCGCGTGCTGCTTCCAGGTGCAGCCCCGCAGATTGCAGAAATACTGCGCCTGGTGCTGGGCTGGGCCTGGACCTATGTGATCGTCGCCGAACTGATCGGCGCCCAGAGCGGTATCGGTCATATGATCATGGACAGCCAGCGCCTGCTCGATACCGGGCAGATGATTTTCGGCATTTTCGTGATCGGCCTGATCGGGCTGGTCTCCGACTTCCTGTTCAAGCAGGCCAACGAACGCCTCTACCCCTGGTATTTCATCAAGTGAGCAAACTCAGCATCCAGAACGTCAGCCGGGTCTTCCCGGGCGTGCGCGGCGGCGAACCGACCCGCGCGCTGGAACCGACGACTTTAAGCGTCGAGGACAACGACTTCATCACCATTCTCGGCCCGTCCGGCTGCGGCAAGAGCACGCTGCTGCGCATCGTCGCGGGACTCGACCAGCCGACCACGGGAAGCGTGCTGCTGGACGGCCAGGCCGTGCGCGAGCCGGGCCCGGATCGCGGCATGGTGTTCCAGAGCTACACGCTGTTTCCCTGGCTGACAGTGCGGGAAAACATCTGCTTCGGTCTGCGCGAAAAGAAAGTGCCCGAGAAACAGCAGACCGAGATCGCGGCGCATTTCATCGACCAGGTTGGCCTGAAGGGTTTCGAGAATCATTTCCCCAAGCAGCTGTCGGGCGGCATGCAGCAGCGCACGGCTCTGGCACGCGCGCTGGCCAACGATCCGAAGATCATGCTGCTGGACGAGCCCTTCGGCGCGCTCGACAACCAGACCAGCGCCCTGATGCAGGAACTGCTGCTCGGCATCTGGGAACAGCACAAGAAGACCGTTCTGTTCGTCACCCATGATATCGACGAAGCGATCTTCATGGCCAACCGCGTGCTGGTGATGACGGCGCGGCCCGGCAAGGTGAAATGCGATATCGCCATCGACCTGCCGCATCCGCGCCATTACACGATGAAGACCTCGCCTGAATTTGCCGCCTTCAAGGCGCGGTTGACCGAGGAAATCCGCGTCGAGTCGATCCGCGCGGCGCAACTGGAACACTGACCGTGCAGATCCGCCCGTTTGCGGAAGCCGACCGCGCCGCCGTCGTCGCGCTGTGGCAGGCCTGCGGACTGACGCGGCCGTGGAACGACCCGGACAGCGATATCAGCTTCTGCATCTCGAAGCCGGAATCGACCATACTCGTCGGCGAGCGCGATGGCGGGATTGTCGCCACCGTGATGACCGGCCATGACGGCCACCGTGGCTGGCTGTATTATCTCGCGGTCGATCCCGCATTGCAGAAAGGCGGCCTCGGCCGCGCCATGGTGACGGCTGCCGAAAACTGGCTGCAGCAACGCGGCGTGCCAAAAGTCATGCTGATGGTGCGGCCGGAAAACGAACACGTACGCGCCTTTTACGACGCGCTCGGCTACGCGGAAGAGCCGCGCGTCATCTTCAGCCGCCGGCTGGATGGCAAGTAAGGCTCTGCGGGCCCTGTACGCTGCCCCTTAGCCGTCATCCCCGGGCTTGACGCGGGGATCCCATTTTTGATCGCCTCAGCCCAAATTCAGGAAATCGCGCTTCACCAGCGGCAGGCCCTTGTGGCGCAGGATGTCGTAGGCTGTGACGGCGTGGAAATAGAAATTCGGCAGCGCGAAGCCGAGCAGATAATCCTGCCCGGTGAAATTCAGTTCGCCGCTGCCGGTCTTCAGCGCTACCGGCCGGGTTTCCGCGCCCTCGAAGGCGGCTTCGCCGATGCCGGTGATGAACTCCCGCACGGCTTTGAGCCGCGCCTGCAGCTCGGCAAAGCTGGTCTCGGTGTCGGGATGACTCGGCGGCGTGACGCCGGCCGGACGCGCTGCACCGAATTTCGCGGCATCGGCAGCGGCCTGGATCTGGCGCGTCAGCGGATACATGTCGGGCGCCAGTCGCGCCTCCAGCAGGTCTTCGGGCTTCAGGCCATTGGCGGCGGCATGCGCCTCGGCCTTGGTCAGCAGTTTCGACAGCATGTCGAGCATGCGGGTAAAGACCGGCACCGAGGCCTGGTACATCGATAACGACATTTGGACTCTCCGAAAGGAAGGGACAGACCGCGCTCCCCCGCGATCCACCCTCCAGTTAGGAGCCGCGGCCCCCGATGGCAAGGGCATTCAGGCGGCTTCGGTCAGCCTGGCGTCCTGCAGCCGGTCGCCGGACTGGCGCGCTGGGCGCAGTATCACAAGGCGGTGGACCAAGCGGCTTATCCCAACCTGTCCCGCCTGCTGCACAAGCTGGATGCCGATCCGGCGGCGACCTTCGCCCGCGCCACCGGAGCCGGCGAAGAACCGCAGGGCAGCGGCGGTTTCCGCGGCCATGTGAGGCTGGAAGACCTACTACCGAAACTGGCCGCGTAGTGCTACCCCTTCAAGGCAGCGGCATAGAGGTCCGGTTTGAAGCCGGCCATCACCTTGCCGCCATTGCCTTTCGGGCCATACTCCAGAATCGGCCGCTTGATCATCGAAGGCTGGGCGATCATCAGCGCGATCGCCTTCTTCTCGGTCAGATTCTCGCGATCTGAGTCGGGCAGCTTTCGGAAGGTCGTGCCGGCGCGGTTGAGCACCGTCTCCCAGCCCAGCGCCTGGCACCAGTTTTCCAGATGTACCTTGTCGATGCCGCTGGCCTTGTAGTCATGGAAATCGTGTTTGACGCCATGATCTCTCAGCCAGGTGAAGGCCTTCTTCATGGTGTCGCAGTTTTTGATTCCGTAGATGGTGACGTTCATATGCCCTTACTCCAGATAACCCTGCAGGCGCATCCAGTCGCCCAGTTCGCGGTTCGCCGCCTCGGTGATCGCCGCATCGAAATCGCTGCTGCGCCCGATATTCGCCTTGTCCGATGACACCAACCCGATGTCGAAGCGGTTCTCGACCTCCAGAAATTCGGCGACCCTGGCCACAGTTTCGTCGGTTTTGGCGACGAGATCCTCAAGCCGCACTTCCAGCAGGCTGTCGGCCGGAATCCTGTCTTTCAGTGCGCGATAGCTGCGGATCATCGCGGCGCAGACCGATATGGCCAGCGGCTGATCGGACGGGAACCAGGTCTGGCCGGTGAAGGACGACGCCACATCACGCGGATCGCGGATCATGTGGATGAACTTCATCTTCGGATAGATCTCGTGCAGGAAATCGAAGTAGAGAAAATTCAGCGGCGTATCGTCGACCCAGCGCGAAGCCCCGGCTGCGTCCACCGGCCTCGCATACAGCTCGTCGAGGAAGCGGCGGCATTCGCCGAGGATCTCGGTACGCGTGAAGGTCTTCGCCACGAAAAACGGCTTGAGCAGGCCATCGGGGCTGACCAAGCCTTCAGGTGCCACATGCGCCGCGAGCCGCAGCAGGAAGGCCTTGATGCAGGCGATGTAATGCTCGGTGCCGAAGCGTATCCCGATGGCATGGATCGAGCCTGGAATGGCGGGATTCTCACGCTGCACGATCTCGAAGGCCTGCTGAAAACTGAGCGTCTGTTCCTTGCGCAGCTGGTTGAGGCGGTGGTTCAGCTCCGCCACCGGAAAGCCGAACTGCTGCAACCTCTGCGCACGCGACAGGAAGTCCTGAATGACGAAGTGAAAGCGGGTGATGTCATATCGACCGCTCAGGCACTCCACGATGTCCCTGAGGCCGCCATGCTCGACGATCAGCTTATTCTCATGGCTCGGCAGGCAGAGCTCGGCATGAGAATTAAGCAGCTCCGCCATGATCGAGGTGCCGGAGCGCCCCGTTCCTCCGATAAAGACCGGTCTGTCCAGTTGCATCTCTAGTCCGATTCGCCTGCCGTGATGGCATCAGCGCTTATACACGATCCTGGCTTTTGCCGCCGCCCGTCCATCGAGCCGGCGGTCAATCCGGCGCCCTGTGCGGGAACGATGCAGGGTGGCGCAAGGCGGCCCGGCTGCCAGACTGACGGCCATGTCGGAGTTGTTCGCCGATCTGGAAAATATCGAGCCGCCGATGCCGATGCGCTGTGTTTCACCATCACCACGCTGACCACCACCGGCTTCGGCGACATCACCCTGGCCGGCCCGGCCGGGCGGCTGATATCTGTGCTGATCATGATCGTCGGCATCAGCCTGTTCCTGCGCCTGCTGCAGACGATTTTCCGGCCGCACAAGGTGCGTTTCGAATGCCCGGACTGTGCGCTGCGCATCCACGACCGTGACGCGGTGCATTGCAAGCATTGCGGCCGCGTGCGGCCGATCCCTGACGACGGCGCGGTCTGACTCAGGGGCCCGGCGGATCGTCCGGATCGTCAAGCGCGGCGATCACTTCCACTTCGATCAGCAGGTCGGGATTGACCAGCGCGGTGACGCCGACCAGCGTGCTGGCCGGAAACGGCCCGTCGCCGAAGCGTTTGGCGCGTGCCGCGCGTACCGGCGGCAGCAGCTCGGGCGTCAGCCCGACCACATAGGTGACCTGCTTGAACACATGCGAGAAATTCAGCCCGACTTCGGCCAGCGCAATTTCCAGATTTTGATAAACCTGCTCGGCCTGCGCGCCGATATCACCCTTGCCGACCACATTGCCATTGGCATCCAGCGCCACCTGGCCGGAGATATGCACCTGCCGCCGCGCCGCGACAACAGTGACATGGGTGTAGCCGGTCGGCTTAGACAGCCCGGTCGGATTGTGATGCGTGATGGGCATGACGTGTCTCCTGCTGCTTACGTCCGATAACTGATCTTCACCTTGTCCGCCGCCGCCTTTGCCGCCTTGCGTGCGGCATCGGAGCCGCCGCCCTACCCGCTCACGCTCCGCGTCATCAGCAGCCAGTCGCCATGCGGCTTCAGCTTCGGGTGGGCCACCGAGGGTTCACTGGCAAGGATGCGAAAGCCATTGCTCTCGTAGAGCCGCTTGGCTTCGGAATTCTCGCTCGACACGATGAGGCTGACCAGGGTGCGGCCGGCCGTCCGCGTCAGCGTATCGGCCAAGCGCAGCAACCGGCCGCCAAGGCCTTGGCGGCGATATTCGGGCATCACCGCCATCACATTGATGTACCAACTGCCGGGCGCCAGGCATTCCAGACGGCAAAGCGGATGCACCAGCGGCGACATGTCCGACAGATCACCGGGGTCGGTGTCGTCGATCGGATAGCCGAGCAGCACCGAACTCACCCGGCCATTGTCGTCGCCGACAATGGCATTCTCGTAACAGAAATTCACGCCCGTGCGTGCCGCGCGGCGGGCGCCTATATCCAGCGGCGTTTCGCCGGGTTTGCTTTCTTCTGCCCAGAAGAAATCGGGGATGCCCTCCCCCGCATAGGCGGTCAGCTGCGCGATGGCGCGGGCGTCGGCCAGGGTGGCGCGGCGGAAAGGCGGGTCGAATGAGTGCATCGGGGCTCCCGTGAAATCCTGCAGCCGGTCAGAGATACTGAATCCTCACCTTGTCCGCCGCCGCCTTTGCCGCCTTGCGTGCCGCGTCGGTATCGCCGTTTTTCGCCAGCGCCAGCGCCACGCCCATGCGGCGATAGGGCCGTGTGGTCGGTTTGTTGAAGATACGCAGGTCGATGTCGATCCCGGCCGGGCCAGAGCCCAGCGCCTCGGCCAGGCCGTCCACGCTGAAATCGGTGCTGTCGCGGTCGGCCAGAATCACCGCCGAGGCGCTGGGGCCATGCTGGGTGATGCTGGGGATCGGCAGGCCGAGGATGGCACGGGCATGCAGGTCGAATTCGGTCAGGTTCTGCGAGATCAGCGTCACCATGCCGGTATCGTGCGGGCGCGGCGACAGCTCGGAGAAGATCACTTCATCGTTCCTGACGAAGAATTCGACGCCGAACAGGCCATAGCCGCCGAGATTGTCGACCACGGCCTTGGCCTGGCGCTGTGACTCTGCCACGGCCTTGTCAGACATCGGTGTCGGCTGCCAGCTTTCCTGGTAATCGCCGCGTTCCTGCCGGTGACCGATCGGCGGGCAGAAGATCACCCCCTGGCGCGTGCGGATGGTGAGCAAGGTGATCTCGTAGTCGAAATCGATGAAAGCTTCGACGATCACGCGCTTGCGATCGCCCCGCATGCCGGCCACGGCATAGTCCCAGGCCCTGTCGACATCGCCCTGGCTTTTCACCGTACTCTGGCCTTTGCCGGAGGATGACATCACCGGCTTCACCACGCAGGGAATGCCGACCTTCGCCACGGCGTCGCGCATTTCCTCCAGGCTTTCTGCATAGAGGAATGTCGAGGTCGGCAGGCCGAGTTCATTGGCGGCGACATCGCGGATGCGGTCGCGATTCATGGTCATCTGCGTGGCGCGCGCCGAGGGCACCACATTCTGGCCGCGGTCTTCGTAGTCCTTCAGCACTTCGGTGCGGATCGCTTCCACTTCGGGCACGATGAAATCGGGCTTGTGTTTGTCGATGGCGGCGCCGAGCGCTGCGCCATCCAGCATCGAGAAGACCTCGAACTCGTCGGCCACCTGCATGGCCGGTGCCGCGGCGTAAGAATCGCAGGCCACCACATGAGCGCCGAGGCGCTTGGCCGAGATGACGAATTCGCGGCCCAGTTCGCCCGAGCCGAGGAGGAGGATTTTCTTGATCGCGGCCATCGGCGGCTTCCCTGCTTGCGTCTTAAGGCGGGGCGGCCGAGTCGAGAAGCCCGCCCCGGGCAGGCTTATAGCAGTCCGGGGCGCAAAAATGCAGGGCCGGCGCAGGTTCTGTCCCGGCCGGCCCTGTTGATAACCGGCGATTTCAGGCCGCGGCGGCGGCCGTCTGCGGCTGCGGCTTGGGCAGCGGCCGGAAGGTGAGCGCGATCAGCACCGCGCCGATCCCCATGGCCCAGGCCCCGATGTAGAGCCAGCGGTAGCCGTCGAAGATATCGAAGATCAGCCCGCCCACTAAAGGCCCGGTCGACATGCCGAGGCTGCCAGCCATGGCGATACCGCCGATAACGGTCCCCATCATGTGCAGCGGGAAATTCTCGCGCGCGATCACCGAATAGAGCGGCATCACGCCGGCATAGATGAAGCCGAACAGCGCCGCCACCGCGTAGAAGCTGCCGAGATCGCGCGCCACCAGGAAACCCAGAGCCGCGAAAGCCTGCACCAGCAGCCCGATCACCAGTACGCGCCGGGCGCCGAAGCGATCACCCATCAGGCCGAAACCGAGGCGGCCGGCCAGGCCGGCCAGACCTTCGACACTGTAGATCGACACGGCGGTAAGCAGCGGAATGCCGCAGGTGACGGCATAGCTGACGGTATGGAAGATCGGGCCAGCGTGGGTGGCGCAGCAGAAGAAGTTGGTCAGCAGCAGAATGATAAAGGCCGGTGAACGCAGCACCTGTGCAAGCGTCAGATCGCCTTGCGCGGCGACGGTGCCCTCGTCCGCCGCTGCAGCCTGCTCCAGCGCGGGCGCGCGGCGCACCAGCAAGGCGGCCGGCAGCATCAGCACGATGGCCAGCACCGCAATGATCAGCATGGCACTGCGCCAGTCGTAGGTGGTGACCAGCCAGCCGGCCAGCGGCGACATGGTCATCGGCGCCACGCCCATGCCGGCCGAAACCAGCGAGACGGCGAGGCTGCGATGTGTGTCGAACCAGCCGGTGACGGCCGCCATCATCGGCGCAAAGATCGCCGCCGTACCGCCGCCGACGATCAGCCCAAACACCGCCTGGAACATCAGCAGCGAGGAAGCATGGCTGGCCAGCGCCAGCCCGGCGGCAAGCAGGACGGAGCCCGACAGCACGACGACGCGCGGGCCGTACCGGTCAGAGAGATTGCCCCAGGCCATACTACCGAGCGCCATGGCCAGAAAAGCGACGGTCATGGCGGTGGAAATGCCGGCCACCGACCAGCCGGTATCCCGCGCGATCGGCTGCAGGAAGACCGGCAGTGAGAACATCGCACCGATGGCAACGCAACTGAGCAGGCCGCCCGCCGCTACGATCACCCAGCGATACTGAAGATTGGTCATGTCTCGTCTCCGCGTTGACTCAGGCGCTGGGGTAAAGACGTGCGGGCAGCACGGCATCCGACATCCCCGACAGGATTATTTTGCGGGCGGCATTTTGTCGAATCGGGTCAAGGCCGGATCGAGCTGGTCCCAGACATGGCCACGGCTGGCATAGGTGACCACATGAGGCCTGAACCGCTCGGGCTCGTCCAGGCTGGCGGCATGGACGGTGATCACATCCGGCATCGCCGGATAGGTCTGGTAGACCGGCGAGCCGCAGGTGGGGCAGAAAGCGCGGACCTTCACGTTGCCGCTGTCAGCGGTCATCTCCCATTGCGTCGCCTGGCCGCTCAGTTGCATGTCCGTGCGGCCGACGAAGCTGAGATAGGAACCGTGGCCAGTGCCGCTCTTGTGCTGGCACTGGCGGCACTGGCAGTGGTTGGAAAAAACCGGTTCGGACGGGATGTCGTAGCGGATCGCACCGCAGGCGCAGCCGCCGGTATAGGCCTTGGTCATTGCATCTCTCCGGATTACTTGCAGCAGGATACAGCCTGTGCTGCCGCGATCGGATACTCGTCGTGGCGGCGCCACCAGATGCCGGTTTCGTTGCGGCCCAGCGGCGCGCGGTCGAGCCACTGATACATGCTCCAGATGCCGTCCACGCCGCGCGAATAGGCCGAGTATGTGTGATAGACGATGCCGTCGCGCAGCACGAAGGTGCTCAGTCCCGGCCGCTCGCGCATGAAGCTGGCCGGATCCGTGCCGGCACCGGTGGCGATCTTGATCACCGGCGGTGCGGTCACGCCCATCATCGGCTCGCCCCTGCGGTAATTATAGTCGGCGCCGGCCTGCTGCTGCGCCTCGGTGAAAGAGACGGCATAGTCGAAATTGAACTCGCCGCCGAAGGACGAGGCCCAGGGAAACTCCCAGCCCATGCGCGCCTTGAAGCCTTGCAGTTTGGCAAGCGGCGCACGCGACACCGCCGTGAAGGCGACATCGTGGTTTTCCAGATGCGCGACGATGCCGTTGAAGCCATCGGCAATCGCCGAACAGGACGGGCAGCCGGCGTCGAAATCCGGCCCGAACATGAAGTGATAGACGATCAGCTGCGAGCGACCGCGGAACAGATCGGACAATGTGGCGCGGCCCGTATCGGTATCGAAGCGGTAAGTCTTGTCGACCCGCACCCAGGGCAGTGCCTGGCGGCGCGCGGCCAGTGCGTCGCTCTGGCGCGTCAGGGCCTTCTCGGCTTCCAGCAGTTCGAGCCGCGCGGCCAGCCATTCGTCGCGGGTTGCGGTTGCATGCATGGTCATCGTTCGGGCCTCCTCAAGGCGCAGTTGTCCCGTCCCCCGGAGCCGCAGCGCTCCGGGCGGTGGAAAAGGTTTCGTCAGGTCGGTTGAAGGTCTAGTGGGTCTGCTCTTCCGCCACCGTGGCCAGCGTCTCGACACATTTGATCCAGCCCTTGCCCATGTTGGTATAGGCCGTGTCGTTCTTCGGCAGCACGAAGCCGGAATGTTCCATGCGCAGCCGCGTGCCGGTCTGCACCGGACGCAGTGTGAAGGTGACGACGGTGTCGAGCTTGGAGCCGTAGCCGACATTGGCCTCGTCGCCACCGCGCCAGGCAAAGGCGAAGCGTTCCAGTGGCGCAACCTCCAGCACTTCGCAGCGGATCGTGCCGTCCCATTTGCCGGCCGGCGTGGTCTGGAAGGTGAAGCGGTTGCCCACCACCGGCTCGAAGCCGTTCGGCTTCATCATCCAGCGCCCCATCAGCTCGCCGTTGGTGATCGCGCGCCACAGGACTTCCGCGCGATGCGGGAAGACTTCGTCGATCACGATGGAGGTCGTGTCCGGCTTCACTGCAAGATTGTTCATGGGTTGGGATCCTCGGAGTCTATGTCCTTGAGTACGGCACGCAGCTTGTCGAGGCGCTCGCGCCAGAAGGCGGCGTAGTGGTTCATCCAGTCGGCCAGCGGCTCCAGCCCGTCCGGCTGCGCCCGGTAGTAAACGTGGCGACCCTCCGGCCGTTCGATCACCAGGCCGGCCTGCTTCAGCGATTTGAGATGCTGCGAGATGGCACCCTGGGTGACGCCGCTCCCTTTGGTGAGTTCGGCCACGGTGATCTCGTCGGCACCGGCGACGCGCTCGAACACCGCCCGGCGGGTGGGATCGGCGAGCGCACGCATAACAATGGAGATATCGGTGGTTTCGGTGTTCATGAGGATTACATTAGCCATCACTTATTGATTAGTCAATACTAATTTGTCGTGAGGCGATTTTTTCGGCCCCTTGTCGGAGCGGAGGGCCGCGCGACGTCCTTGGATCACAGACCTCAGCGAAGGAAGGAACCCACTATGAAGGTTACCCAGTGTCTCTGGTTCGAGAACGACATGGACGCGGCCCTGCGCCTCTACACCTCGCTGATCCCGGGCTCGTCGCTCGACTGGGGCTCTGCCCTGCCCGCGGACTCGCCCAGCGGTCCGGCCGACAGCGTGAAGATCGCCGGCTTCACCCTGGGCGACCAGCGCTACATGGCCTTCCAGGCCGCCGGGCGGCCCGGTGCGTTCAACCACTGTGTCTCGATCATGATCGAATGCGACACCCAGGCCGAGATCGACCGCCTGTGGGAGGCGCTGGGAGATGGCGGCCAGTATGAGCAATGCGGCTGGCTGCGCGACCGCTGGGGCCTGGCCTGGCAGATCACGCCGAAGCGGCTCGGCGAGCTGATGCGCGGTCCGGACAAGGCGGCGGCGAAACGCGTGACGGATGCAATGCTGCAGATGGTGAAGCTGGATATCGCCGCGCTGGAGGCGGCGGCGCGCGCATAGGCCTCGGGCCGAAACTATCGCCCCCTGCCGGTCTCCTTCACCACGTCGAGGAAAGCGCGCAGGGCAGGCGGTACGGCGCGGTGGCCGGGATAGTAGACGGCAATCGCCTCTTCCGCCGGCATCCACGCCGGCAGCACCTCGCGCAGCTGCTTCGCCTTGAGCGCGGCGGCGGCTGCGACGTTGGGGGCATAAGCGATGCCGAGGCCCTTCACTGCGGCCTCAACCATCAGCTCGTCATCATCGAGAATGACCGCGCCCGGTGCATCGATCACCATGCCCCGCCCGGTGCGTTCGAACTCCCAGCGATAGAGCTTGCCGCCCGGCAGGCGGTGGCCGATGCAGCGATGCCGCATCAGGTCGTCGGGCGTTTTCGGCATGCCGGCACGTTTCAGATAGCCGGGCGCGGCCACGCAGATGAATTTCACCGGTTCGCCGAAGGGCACGGCGATCATGTCGCGCGGGATCGACTCGACCAGCCGCAGACCGGCATCGAAGCCGCCCGCGACGATATCGACCAGCCGGCCCTCCACCACCAGATCCACCGTCACCTCGGGAAAACGTTCGGCCATGCGCGGCAGCACCTCGCGCACCAGCAGGGCCGCACCCAGCCGCGGCGCGTTGATCCGCACCCGGCCGGCGATGCGGCCGGGGCCGCGAAAGGCCGCAACGCTGTCGAGCGCTTCATCCAGTGAGGTAAGCGCCGATTGCAGCTGCCCCAGCAGCTGCAGTCCGGCCTCGGTCGGCGAGACGCTGCGCGTCGTGCGGTTCAGCAGGCGCACACCGAGCCGTTCTTCCAGCGCACGCATGGCATGGCTCAGCGTGGACGGCGCGGTGCCCAGCTCGTCGGCGGCGCGGCGGAAGCTGCGGCGGGTGGCGACCGCGACGAAGGCGGTCAGATCGTTGAGGGAAGGTCGGGACATTGCTGGGGATTTTGCATCACCCCATACGGATTTCAATGCCTAATCCCAGTAGTCTTTCGCCCCTATCTTCCGGCCTGTAGCCAGACAGGAGACTGACATGACCCAACGCGACGCCATCTTTCCCGCCAAAAGCCATGCGCTCTACGACGCGCATCAGTATTCGCCCGCGATCCGCGCCGGCGACCTGCTGTTTGTTTCGGGCCAGGTTGGCAGCCGCGACGACGGCTCGCCCGAACCGGATTATGCGCGGCAGGTGAAACTCGCCTTCGACAACCTCAATGCCGTGCTGGCGGCTGCCGGCGCCAGCTTCGACGACGTCATCGACGTCACCAGCTTCCATACCGATCCGGAAAGGCAGTTCGAGACCTTCATGGCGGTGCGCGCGCAGGAAATCGGCGCGGCACCCTGGCCGACCTGGACGGCGGTGGGTGTGAACTGGCTCGCCGGCTTCGATTTCGAGATCAAGGTGATCGCGCGAATTCCGGCAAAAGCCTGACGCAGCGACCGTGGCGGCATTACGCAGTCAGGCTTTGCACCTTTCCATCGGCAAGCACGACGAGGATTCTGGCAAAACCGGTCGGGATGGCGATCCGGCCCCAGATCTGCCGGTAGGTTTCGATATGCGCATGGCCTTTGCGCCCATCGAGGATCAGCCAGCGTTCGCGTGATGTCCGTCGGCCTGAAGAAACCGCGTGGATCTGGCGCACGAGTTGCTGGATCAAATTTAGCAGTGGAGCGGGATCGGTTTCGGGGTTGTGCACGAAACCGATGACCTTCGGCATCTGTGGCGGCACATCCAGGAGCCGCTGCAGGCACACCCGGTTGCCATGAATTTCGGCGCGAACCGTGCCGCTCTTCAGGCCGGCCCTGATCCTGTCCGCAATCGCCACGGCCGTCTTGCCACCTATACGCACAGGCGCCGTCACGGTGATGCTCACCGCCTCGCCTGCCGGCACGAACGCGGCCAAGTCTGCGCGCAGATCGTCAAAAAGCCGCCGCACCACCTTGTCGAACCGCAGCCGCGGTCTGGGGCTGCTGCGGAATGTCGCCTTCTCCGTTATCGCTGCGACCTCGACGGCGATCGGCCTGCCGCTCAGCGTCAGACTGCGTCCGTCCCATATGGCGCCGCTCGCCGCCGCAACGGCGGCGATGGCTGCCGCGTCGGTAGTGCTCACTCCGGCGTTCACGAACTGTCTGGTCACGTCGCTGCTACATCACCGCGGCATTGACCCAGAGATGGGTGAGGATGCTGGCGACATAGCCGAGCGCGATGGCCCAAGCCCAGCGCAGGTGGTTCATGAAAGTATAGTGGTTGCGCACCAGCCCCATCAGCACCACGCCGGCGGCCGAACCGATCGACACCAGGCTGCCGCCGACGCCGGTGCTGAGCGTGATCAGCATCCACTGGCCGCTCGACATCTCCGGGTTCATAGTCAGCACCGCGAACATGAGCGGGATATTGTCAAAGGCCGCCCCCAGCACGCCGATGGCGATATTGGCGAAGGTCGGCCCCAGATCACCGTAGAGATAGGCGGAAACCAGCGCCAGATAACCGGCAACGCCAAGGCCGCCGACGGCGAATATGATGAGAAGAACAGCAGCGTGTCCCATTCGACATGCCGCATGGCGCGGAAGGAGTCGAAGCCGATGGACTCATCGCGCCGGCGCCGCCCGATGGTCTGCAGCACATAGGCATACATCTGCAGGTATCCGAGGCCGAGCATCATGCCGAGCGCTGGCGGCAGGCCGACGACGCTCTTGAAAATGACGGCCGTGGCGATGGTGGCCAGGAACAGCAGGATCACAATGATGCCGCCCGGCCGCAGCCTTGTGTCTTCGGTCACCGGCTCCGGCGCGCCCTTCGGCACGCCGAAATGCATGAAGATCGCCGGCACCAGCACATTCACCAGCGAGGGCAGGAACAGGCGGAAGAATTCCAGGAACTGCAGCTTGCTCTTCTGCCACACCATCAGCGAGGTGATATCGCCAAACGGTGAAAACACGCCGCCGGCATTGGCCGCGATCACGATGATGATGCAGCCCATGACGATGAACTGGTAATTGCCGACACCGATGGCGATCACCACAGCGCCCATGACCAGTGCGGTGGTCAGGTTGTCGATGATCGGGCCGAAGATGAACGACAGCCCGCCGACGAACCAGAATAACTGCCGGTAGCTGAGCCGCTGGCCGACGAGCATCGCGCGCAGCGCATCGAAGACGCGGCGCTCCCGCATCGTGTTCACATAGGTGATCGCCACGATGAGAAAGAGCATTAGCTCGCCATAGTCGAGAATGACATGCTTGGCCGCGGTTTCGAGCGCCGCACTCTCGCCATGCACGACATAAACCACCCCGAGCAAAGCCCAGATCAGGCCCGCGGCCAGCATCACGGGCTTCGACTTGCGCATATGGATGGCTTTTCCGACCACCACGAAGGCGTAGGCGGTGAAGAAGATCAGCAGGATCAGATAGCCGACCGGATGGCGGGTCAGATCGATGAGCGGCGTCACCGCAGCCTGTGCGGCCGGAGCGGCAAAAAGGAGAACAAGGACGGACAGGGCCAGCAGGCAGGATTGTTGGCGAGTGCGTCCCATTCTCTCCCCTCTTCCGGTTGGCGACAGCTACCCTTTGATCATGGGCGAAACCGCGCCTGCGGTGCAAGGAGTCATGTCATGAGCCAGCGGCGTGCCTGAACAGCGCAGTGCGCTGCAGCATGCGCGACGGCAACGCCGCGCTAGTTGCCCGGATGCAGGCCCGGCGCTTCCTGTCCGGTGCGGGCGACATATTCGGTGTAGCCTCCGGTGAACTGATGTACGCCTTCGGGCGTCAGTTCCAGCACGCGGTTCGAAAGGGCTGCGAGGAAATGGCGGTCATGCGAGACGAACAGCATGGTGCCCTCGAAATCCGCCAGCGCGGTGACCAGCATCTCTTTCGTCGCCATGTCGAGATGGTTGGGCGGCTCGTCGAGCACCAGGAAATTCGGCGGATCGAACAGCATCATGGCCATGACCAGGCGCGCCTTCTCGCCACCGGACAGCACGCGGCAGGTCTTTTCCACGTCGTCGCCGGAGAAGCCGAAGCAGCCCGCCAGAGTCCGTAACGTGCCCTGCCCGGCCTGCGGGAAGGCCTTGTCGAGCGTTTCAAACACCGTGTCGTCGCCGGCCAGCAGGTCCATCGAATGCTGGGCGAAATAGCCCATCTTCACACTGCTGCCGAGGCTGACGCTGCCCTGGTCGGGCTTGGTGTCGCCGGCCACCAGCTTGAGCAAAGTGGACTTGCCGGCACCATTGGCGCCCAGCACGCACCAGCGCTCCCTGCGACGCACCTGGAAATCGAGCCCGGCATAGATCGGCTGGTTGCCGTAGCCCTTGTGCACGTCGCGGAAGTTCGCGACGTCCTCGCCCGAGCGCGGCGGGCTGCGGAATTCGAACTGCACCGACTGGCGCCGGCGCGGCGGTTCGATCTTCTCGATCTTGTCGAGCTTCTTCGCCCGGCTCTGGACTTGCGCGGCATGCGAGGCGCGCGCCTTGAACCGCTCGATGAACTTGATCTCCTTCGCCAGCATGGCCTGCTGGCGTTCGAACTGTGCCTGCCGCTGCTTTTCGTTCAGCGCGCGCTGCTGGTCGTAGAAATCGTAATTGCCTGAATAGGTGGTGAGTGTGCCGCCGTCGATCTCGACGATCTTGCCGACGATACGATTCATGAACTCGCGGTCATGCGAGGTCATCAGCAGCGCGCCGTCGTAATTCTTGAGAAAGGCTTCGAGCCAGATCAGGCTTTCGAGATCCAGATGGTTGCTCGGCTCGTCGAGCAGCATGCCATCGGGCCGCATCAGCAGAATCCGCGCCAGTGCCACGCGCATCTTCCAGCCGCCGGACAAAAGCCCAACGTCGCCGTCCATGCGTTCCTGGCTGAAACTGAGCCCCGCCAGCACCTCGCGCGCCTTGGCTTCCAGCGCATAGCCGTCCAGCTCCTGGAAGCGGCCCTGCACCTCGCCATAGCGCTCGATGATGGCATCCATCTCGTCGGCCTTGTCGGGGTCGACCATCGCGGCCTCGAGTTGCGCCATTTCGGCGGCCAGCGCACTGACCGGCCCGACGCCGTCCATCACGGCGGCGACAGCAGACTGACCCGACATCTCGCCGACATCCTGGTTGAAATAACCAATCGTCATGCCGGTATCGATCGCCACCTGGCCATCGTC
>JAEYSS010000205.1 GCA_023434425.1 Pseudomonadota bacterium
CGGATAGCCCGCGCGGAGGGAGAGAGCTTCGAGGTAGGTCACCTCGGCGCCCACCGGAAACACCGCGTCGTCATCACCGACTCGACGGCCGGCGCGACGACGGGTGGCGGTGGCGACGGCGCTTCGGGTATCGGCTCTTCCGGCATCGCGGGCAGCGGCGCGGCGGCGCCGAAATCGGCCAGCGGCACGCTGTTGCCGATCTGGGCCTCGACGCGGTCGCGGATATTCTGCATCAGCCCGACATTCGGCGCGGTCAGTTCATACGCCGCACCATGCGCGGCATGAAAGCCGACAATGTCGTCGAGCCGCGTCAGTCGCCGGCGCAGGAATTTCTGGCTGCCCATCGGCCAGGGCTTGCTGCCGGTGGCCATGCGGTCGAGGAAGCGGCTGCTCACCTCGATTTCGATCTCCAGCGCGTTCCAGCGGAGAACGCACAGCTTGCGGACCTGATCCGCCCGGCCCTCGGGTTCGAAACCGCCGAGCCGGTTTTCCACCATGTCAATGAAAAGATGGAATTCGCCGAGCTGGTCGATGAAGGCCCGGAAATCGGCAAAGCGATCCAGGATATTGTCATCGGTGGCGTAGCGGCGGGCAATCGCGCCGGCCTGGCGCTCGACCTGTGCAATCATCGTCAGGGCCGCTTCGCGGCTGGGCATTCTGCCCCCGATCGTCGCCATGACAGACCTTTCCTGCGGCGCCTGCCGCCGGTTCAGACTAAAGAAGAACAGATCGTATCGGGAGATAAATCTGCAATGCGCATTATGCGGAGCATCCCGCGCAACCCGGTCATGCCGGTGCCACCAGCCAGCCGCGCGCCGTTTCCATATCGGTGAAGTAGCGCACCATCCGCTGATTCAGGCCCTGCTGCAAGGCCGCCTCCTGCTGCCTGGTGGCCAGCGAGACTGTCTTGCGCACGACGGCGATGCGCCGCAGATGATCGGTCAGGCGGCGCTGAAACAGCCGGTCAAGCTTGCCGATCATCTCCGGCGAGGCAAGCCAGTCCGTGTAACGCAGATCGAGCAGGTAGTCGTAGGTCGGCGCGTCCGGCACATCCGCCACCAGCGCGGCGTAGAACGCCAGAACCTCGCTGTCGCTGAGCGCGCCGATGTAAACCACCGTCACGATGCGGGCGGTCGCATCGATCTCGTAAGCCAGATGTTCGCTGGTGACCGCCACGGGCGCGCTTAAAGCTGCGGCGGGCCGTTCTTGTCGAGGAAGGATTGCAGCTGCTCCATGAAGGGACGCGTCATCGGATCGTTGCCATTGAGCATCAGCACCAGCGACGGCCGGCTGACGCCCATGCGGGTGGCCAGCTGGTCAAGAGTGACATTCGCATTGCGGCAGATCTCGCTGACGGCGACAATGCCGTCGCGTTCGGCATAGAACCGGCCATCCATTTCCTTGATACGGAACGGCGGCGGTTCGGCGCGAGGCGACGGACGACGTTCTGCCGGCCGCCGCCCGCTGCCGGAATCCAAACGCAGCACCATTTTTTCCGGCTTCACGAGGTCGCTGGCATGGGCTGCGTATCTGGCAGACTGATCCGAAAAATTCTTCAGGGCCGGCGCGCGGTCGATCTGCTGCTTCAGCAATTCTTCCACGGCGCGCAGCATCACCTCGCTGAGCGGGGTCAACTGATATTGTTCGCCGAAGCGGTCGTAATAGTCGTTGATCTCGTCGAAACGGCTGAGCCGACGCTGCAGGAACTCGCGACTGCCGAGTGGCCAGGGCTTGTGCGTCTCGCCGATGCGGACGAGGAAAATCTGCGTGGTGTCGACCTCGACGATGACGATGCGCCAGCGGATGTCGACCAGATGGCGCGTCAGGGCCGCGCGCTTGTCCTCGTCGAATCCGGGCAGACGTTCTTCCACCAGATCGATGAAGACGTAGAAATGGTCGACCTTTTCGATGAAGCGGCGGAAATCCTTGACCTCGGCGGACACGCCATGGCCGCTGCGATAGGCCTCGGCGATGTCGAGGCCCTGCTTTTCGACCTGGGCCAGCAGACGCAAGGTCTCCTGCCGCAGCCTATCCCCTTCCGCCGACTGGCGCACTGCACCACCACTGAGTGATTTACTTCCCCGCAGGCCACAGTAACGGCTGCGGTTGTATTAATCCACGTCAGATTCTATCAGAATGGCCCGGCCGACTCTCATTATTAATCAATAACCTAAGCGTTAGGTATTCAGCAGGGATGCCAACGGCTGAGATCGCGGGTGAGGCAGATCCTGACTTCGCGGATTTCCGCCTCACGGCTACTCACAACCCTCAGATGCCGGCGCTCCAGCCGGCCATGCCCATGGGAGTCGTCGTTGGCCGCGAGAATGGCGGCCGTGAAAGACTGCACCGACTGGCCCGGCTGCGGCTCGGGCAGGGTCAGCCTGGTCGCAACCGCGGCCTGGGCGGCGAAATAGGCCTCGGGCGTGGCGAAGTCGCTGCAGCTGCCATGCTTCGCCCATTCGCATTGCATCAGCCGCGGATCGGGCGAGGCGCAGAGATGCTTGCGCAGCACCGGTTCGGGCACCGGTGGCACTGCACCGCAATATTGTGGCCAGCGCTGCCCCGCCCTGCGCTCCGCATATTGCGGCCACAGCCCATGCACGATCCAGCCGAAGCGGTTGTCGCGGCATTGCAGGGTCGCGCGCCTGCCGGCGTCGGTCGCGCAGAAGGCCGGCGACCAGCTGAAGCTCAGGATGTAATGATCGAACTCGCCTTTCTGCCCGCGTGCCTCTTCGCGGCCCAGATTGGGACAGGGCGCAACGGTCAGCCGGTCCGGCAGACGGCAGTGCTGCTGCGCCGCCGCCATATCCGGCAGGACCACCAGCAGCAGAAGCAACACCCCACCTATCGCTTTCATCCGCATCGCGGGCTAAAGATCGGTGACCAGCCCATTCGACACAAGCCCCTATGAAGCCCGCCCAGATCGAGCATTTCTTCGCCACGCTGTCGGCCGCCAACCCGTCGCCCGAGACGGAGCTGAAATACGTCAACGCCTATACTTTGCTGGTGGCCGTGGTGCTGTCTGCGCAGGCCACCGATGTCGGCGTCAACAAGGCGACGGAAAAACTGTTCAGGACGGTGACCACGCCGGCGCAGATGCTGACGCTGGGCGAGGACGGGCTGAAGCAGCACATCAAGACCATCGGCCTGTTCAATGCCAAGGCCAAAAACGTGATCGCGCTGTCGCAGATCCTGGTCGACAAACATGGCGGCGAGGTGCCGCGCGACCGCGAGGCGCTGCAGGCGCTGCCCGGCGTCGGCCGCAAGACGGCAAATGTGGTGCTGAACGTGCTGTGGGGCGAGCCGACCATTGCGGTGGACACGCATATTTTCCGCGTCGGCAACCGCACCGGCATGGCCAAGGGCAAGACGCCGCTGGAGGTCGAACTGAAGCTGGAGAAAGTCGTGCCGGCGAAATACCGCCAGCATGCGCATCACTGGCTGATCCTGCACGGACGCTACATCTGCAAGGCGCGCAGGCCCGATTGCTGGCGCTGCGTGGTGGCGGAAGACTGCAGCTTCCGGCCGAAGACGAAAGCGCCGGACGAGATATAGCTTACGACAGGCTGGCGATGGCGGCCTGCAGGTCGCGCTTATACTGCAGGAAATCGACAAAGATACCGTGTTCGCCGCGATCCTCGGCCGCCGTTGCACAGCCGGCCATGATGCTGTCGCGGAATGCAGCTGCCGCCGCCGGATTTCTCTCGCGCGCTCTGACATAGGCGGCGATCAGGTCGGTCTGCAGCGCGCGCCCGGCCCAGCCGACACCGGCACCTTCCAGCAGGCCGGCCACGAACAGGTTGTTGTCGGCGGGAGGAAAGATATTGAGATGCAGCCGGGGTGACTGTTTTTCAGCCTGCCAGTTCAGCACCGAGAGATCGTCGAGGAAGGGGAAGGTGATGCGATACCCCGTCGCCAGCAGTACCAGATCGACCCGGTCCTCCCGGCCATCGGCGAACACCACGCTGTCGCCACGGAATTCGCGGATCGGTTTGCGTAAGCTCACATCGCCCTGCCCCAGATGCTGCAGCACCAGCGAATTCACGATCGGCGTGCGATCGTACAGGCGATGCTGCGGGCGCGGCAGGCCGAAACGTTCCGGCGGACCGACCAGCAGGCGCAGCAGCGGTTCATGCAGCATGGCGCGCAGCTTTTTCGGCAGGACGAATCGCTTCGGCTTGTGGTTGCCCTCGTCGGCCGGTTTGCCGGCGATGAATTTCGGCACGAAGTGATTGCCGCCGCGCACGCTCCATAACACCGACTTCGCGCGGTGGATGGCATCGACCACGATATCGCAGCCGGTATTGCCCATGCCGACCACCAGGACGGTCTTGCCCTCGAAGATATCCGGCGTGCGGTAGTCCTTGGCATGCATCACCCGGCCGCTGAACTCGCCGGGAATCTTCGGCAGCAGCGGATCGGTGAGATGGCCGTTGGCGATCACCACACCGGCATAATATTTTGCACTGCCATCGCTGAAGCTGACGCGCCAGCCTTCGCCCTCGCGCGTCAGGGTCTGCACCGAGGTATTGAAGCGGATCAGCGGCGTGAGGCCGAAATGCGCGGCATAGTCGCGCAGATACTGCAGCACCTGGGCATGGCCGGGATAGGCCGGCCAGTCTTCCGGCATCGGGAAGTCGGCGAAGGCTGTGGTCTTTTTCGACGAGATCAGATGCGTGGAGGC
>JAEYSS010000268.1 GCA_023434425.1 Pseudomonadota bacterium
GGCCTCCGGCGGCACGCTGTTCCTCGACGAGATCGGGGACATGCCGCCCGAGGCGCAGACGCGCCTGCTGCGCGTGCTGCAGGAAGGCGAGTACATGACGGTCGGCGGTCGCACGCCGATCAAGGCCAATGTGCGTATCGTGGCAGCGACGCATCGCGACCTGCGCCGCCTGATACAGCAGGGTCTTTTCCGCGAGGATCTGTTCTACCGGCTCAACGTCGTGCCGATCCGCCTGCCGCCGCTGCGCGAGCGCCTCGACGACATTCCCGAACTCGCCAACCACTATCTTCAGGCTGCCACGGCGGATGGGCTGCCGACCAAGGTCCTGTCGCCCGAGGCGATGGCGCGGCTGAAGCAGCACCGCTGGCCGGGAAACGTACGCGAACTCGTCAACCTCGTCCGCCGCCTGTCCGCGCTCTATTCCGAGGAGATCATCGGCGTCGAGACGATCGAGGCCGAGCTGGCCGATGCGGTGTCGGCGATGGAGCCACCTCCTGACGCGGCGGAAGCGGGCGACGATATTTCGCTGGCGGATGCGGTCGACCGTCATCTTCAGGCCATGTTCAAGGCGCACGGCGACCGGCTGCCGCCGGACGGGATGTACGATCGCGTCATTTCGGAGGTCGAGCGGCCGTTGCTCGCCTTGGCGCTTGGCGCTACGCGAGGGAATCAGTTGCGCGCAGCCCGCCTTTTGGGGCTCAATCGCAATACGTTGCGCAAGAAGATAAAGGACCTCGACGTCCCCGTGGTACGCACGCCGCAGGTTCGCCGAGGCGGGTGATTTCGTGACAGCTGCGCTGGGCGTTTCACGCTTGGGCGACACGATGAGCGCGGTGCTCCGCAGCCTTAGCGGTCGTGTCGCCGCCGTCTCGTTGGCCATCCTGGCCATGGCCGCGGGCGGCGCGACCTATGCTTGGCTTGCCGGCTTCGTGCCGGAATCGTTCGGCACGCGCGGCTGGATGACGGGCCTGCTGGTGGCCGATCTTGTCATCGCGGTCGCCCTGGTTTCCGTGGTCGCTGTGCGCCTGACCCAGCTCTGGCTCGATCGACGGCGCGGCGCCGCGGGCTCGCGCCTGCACATGCGGCTGGTGCTGGTTTGCAGCGTCTTCACCATCACGCCGACGGTCATCGTCACCATCATCCTCTCGCTGCTGGTGATCAGCCTCACCGACTTCGTCGTGAAACCGTCGCAGGCCTCCTACGAGGCGGCGCGCGCCATCGGCGAGCCGGTGCGGCGCGCCCGCGAGCAGGAGATCCTGAACGACATCGAGGCGATTTCCGCCCCGCTGCAAGCCGAAGGCGTCGACGGGGTGCGCGATCCGGCGGCGACGAAGGCGATGCTGGAACGCCTGATCGAGGGACGCCCGATCATCGAGGCAACGGTGCTGGACGCCGACAAGGGCGTGATCGCGCAGGCCAAGGCGCCGGATGTCACCGGGATGGCCAATCCCGTCCCGCCGGCGCAGTTCCTGTGGCAGGCTGTGAACCAGGCCAGGCCCGTCCAGATCGAATCACCGACCGGCGCCTACTTCGTGATGCAGCTCTTCGTCGGCGAACCTCTCTTCCTCGCGACCGGCCATGCCGTCGACCTCAGGGTGGTCGACTACATCAAGAGCATCGAGTTTGCCGGCTCCTTCTATTCACAGATCGAATCGGCGCTGCGGCGCAGCCAGCTGATCATCTTCGTGGTCTGTGGCGCCATCGCCTTCCTGATGCTGCTGGCGGCCGTCTGGCTCGCCATCCTGTTCGCTACACGCCTGACCGAGCCGATTGGCGGGCTGATGCTCGCGGCCGAACGGGTGCGCGGCGGTGATCTGACCGCGCGCGTGGAGGAGGGACCGCCCAATGATGAACTTGGCCAGCTAGCGCGCTCCTTCAACCGCATGGCCAGCCAGATCGAACAGCAGCGCGGCGAACTGGTGCATGCCAACACCGAACTGGACACGAGGCGCCGGCTGACCGACGCGGTGCTCGCGGGTGTCTCCGCCGGCGTTCTCAGCGTCGATGGCGAGGGCATCGTGATGCGCTCGAACCGTTCGGCGCTGGATCTCCTGGCCCTGCCGGAGGACGGCGTGCTGGGACGGCCGCTGATCGCGGTCATGCCGGAACTTGGTCCGCTGGTCGCCCAGGCGGCGGAACGGCCCGACAGGATGACGCAAGGCCAGGTGGAGATCCAGCAGCGGGGGGCGCGGCAGATCCTGCTGGTTCGCATCAGCGCCGCAACGGGTGCCGGCTTCGTCGTCACCTTCGACGATGTCACGGACCTCATGTCGGCGCAGCGCATGGCGGCGTGGGGCGACGTGGCCCGCCGCATCGCCCACGAGATCAAGAATCCGCTGACGCCGATCCAGCTTTCGGCGGAGCGGCTCAAGCGCCGCTACCTGAAGCAGATCAAGGAGGATCCCGATACCTTCTCGATGTGCACTGACACGATCATCCGGCAGGTCGGCGACATCGGACGCATGGTCGACGAGTTCTCGTCCTTCGCGCGGATGCCTCGACCGAC
>JAEYSS010000087.1 GCA_023434425.1 Pseudomonadota bacterium
TCATGCCGCGGCGCAGGCGTTCGTCCAGCCCGGCAACGCCGGCGACCAGATCGAGCCGCACCGGCACGGCCATTTCGGCCGCCGCCGTCGGCGTCGGCGCGCGACGGTCGGAGGCGAAATCGATCAGCGTGGTGTCGGTTTCATGGCCCACCGCGGAGATCAGCGGAATCTCGGAGGCCGCAGCGGCACGCACCACCACTTCCTCGTTGAAGGCCATCAGATCTTCCAGGCTGCCGCCGCCACGCGCGACGATCAGCAGATCGGGGCGCGGTATGGCACCGACTTCAGGCAAGGCATTGAAGCCGCGGATCGCCCTGGCCACCTGCTCGGCCGCACCCTCGCCCTGCACCAGCACCGGCCAGACCAGGACATGGGTGGGAAAGCGGTCCTCCAGACGATGCAGGATGTCGCGAATCACCGCGCCGGTCGGCGAGGTCACCACGCCGATCACGCGCGGCAGATAGGGCAGCGGACGCTTGCGCTCGGCTGCGAACAATCCCTCGGCGGCAAGCTTCTGCCTGCGCTGATCGAGCAGCGCCATCAGCGCGCCGAGCCCCGCCAGCTCCATTCGCTCGACCACCATCTGATATTTCGAGCGGCCGGGATAGCTGGTCAGCTTGCCCGAGCAGATCACCTCCATGCCGTCCTCGGGCTTCACGCCCAGGCGCGCGGCACTGCCCTTCCAGCAGACGCCATCCAGCAGCGAATCGGCATCCTTCAGCGAGAAGTACAAATGCCCCGAGGCGGCCCGTTTGAAACCGGAGATTTCACCCCTGACTCGCACCCAGCCGAAATTGTCCTCGATGCTGCGTTTGAGGCGCAGCGAGAGCTCGGTAACCGTATATTCCGGCACGTTTCCGGGCGCTGTCGGGGCGCCGGCCACACCGGGCTGGGAAGGCTCGAAATCGCTCATTGAGAAGCCTTGGCGGGAAGCCTTGCGTCTGTTCCGGCCATGATACAAACATTGCCGCCATTCCTCCAGTCGCCCAAGCTATCCAGGGGACCGTCATGAACCTTCTCGTCATCGGATCGGGCGGGCGCGAGCATGCCCTGTGCTGGGCGCTCGGCGCCTCGCCGCTGGTCAACAAGCTGGTCTGCGCGCCGGGCAATGCCGGCATCGCCCAGGTGGCGAAACTCGCCCCGGTCGATCCGCTCAACCTGGATGCCGTGCTGCAGCTCTGCCGTGACGAGCATATCGATTTCGTCGTGGTCGGCCCCGAGGCCCCGCTGGTGGCCGGTCTGGTCGATCATCTGGAAGCGCACGGCTTTGCCTGTTTCGGCCCCAGCAAGGCTGCGGCTCAGCTGGAAGGCTCCAAAGGCTTCATGAAGGATCTCTGCGCCAAATACGGCATCCCGACTGCCGCCTATGGCCGTTTCAGCGACGCCGCCTCCGCCGAAGCCTTTATCCGCAAGCACGGTGCGCCCATCGTGGTGAAGGCCGATGGCCTCGCCGCCGGCAAGGGCGTGGTGGTGGCCATGACGCTGGACGAGGCGCTGGAGGCCAGCGCCGCCCTGTTCGCAGAGCCCGGCGCGCAGGCGGTGATCGAGGAATTCCTCGATGGCGAGGAAGTCAGCTTCTTCGCCCTCGTCGATGGCAGGCATGCACTGGCACTCGCCTCGGCGCAGGACCACAAGCGCGTCGGCGACGGCGATATCGGGCCCAACACAGGTGGTATGGGCGCCTATTCGCCGGCCAAGGTCTTCACCCCCGCCCTGCAGCAGCAGGTGATGGAGCAGATCATCATGCCGACGGTGAATGGCATGATCGCCGAGGGCACGCCATTCAAGGGCGTGCTGTTCGCCGGACTGATGCTGACCAAGGACGGCCCGAAGCTGCTGGAATACAACACGCGCTTCGGCGATCCGGAATGCCAGACGCTGATGCTGCGGCTGAAATCCGATCTGCTGCCGGCGCTGATGGCCTCGCGCGATGGCGTGCTGAAGGATTTCGACCTGCGCTGGAAGGACGAGGCTGCGCTCTGCGTGGTGATGGCCGCCGAAGGCTATCCCGCCGAGCCGCGCAAGGGCACGGTGATCGAAGGCCTTGATGCCGCTGCGGCCGAGGCGGATACGATTGTGTTCCATGCCGGCACCAAGCCGGGCGCTGATGGCGCGATTCTGGCCAATGGCGGCCGTGTGCTGGGCGTCTGCGGCACCGGCAGGACCATTGCTGCGGCACAGGCGCGCGCCTACGCCGCTGTGGATAAACTGCGCTGGCCGGAGGGTTTCTGCCGCAGGGACATCGGCTGGCGCGAGATCGAGCGTGAGTCTCGGGCCCGCGAACAGAAAAACTGATCGCACTCAAACAGTAACAACAGCGTCGGGATGCGGAAAACCGGGACTGCCGATAGGCGGTTGCGCCGGGCCGCACGGCATGGCTATCGTAGCTGCGGGCAAACCCAGCTGACATCCTGGCCGCGCCCCAACGAAACGAGGAAACATCAGTATGAGCGACCAGGATCGCTTCATCGGCACCATGCCGGTGCAGGAGCGCCACAAGTTCGATGAAGCCGCGCTGGAACGCTGGCTCAGGCAGAACGTTGCAGATTACAGCGGACCGCTGACCATACAGCAGTTCAAGGGTGGGCAGTCCAATCCGACGTTCATGCTGGTGACACCGGGCAAGAAATACGTGCTGCGCCGCAAGCCGCCGGGCAAGCTGCTGCCCTCGGCGCATGCGGTCGACCGCGAATATCGCGTGATCACCGCGCTGGGCCAGACCGACGTTCCGGTCGCCCGCACCTATGGCCTGTGCGAAGACGACAGCGTGATCGGCACCGCCTTCTATGTGATGGATTGCGTGGAAGGCCGGATTTTCTGGGATCAGCGCCTGCCCGGTATGAACCGCGAAGAACGCGCCGGCATCTTCGATGCGATGAACCGCACCATCGCCGCTTTGCATAAGGTGGACTACACCGCAATCGGGCTTGGCGACTACGGCAAACCCGGCGACTATTTCGCGCGCCAGATCAACCGCTGGAGCAAGCAGTACAAGGCGTCTGAGACGGAAGAGATTCCGGCAATGGACAAGCTGATCGACTGGCTGCCGGCGCATATTCCGCCCGGCGAGGAAACCAGCATCGTCCATGGCGACTACCGCATGGACAACATGATTTTCCATCCCACCGAACCACGCGTGATCGCCGTGCTGGACTGGGAACTCTCGACGCTGGGCCATCCGCTCGGCGATTTCAGCTATCACCTGATGTCGTGGCGACTGGCGCCGGAAACCTTCCGCGGTCTTGCCGGTGTGGATTTCGCGGCGCTGGGCATTCCAAGCGAGCAGGACTATATCGCCACCTACTGCCGCCGCACGGGTCGCGACGGCATTCCGCATCTCGAATTCTACATGGCCTATAACATGTTCCGCATCGCAGGAATTCTGCAGGGCATCATGGGTCGTGTGAAGGACGGCACCGCCGCCAGCCAGCACGCCATCGAGTCCGGCAAACGCGCCCGGCCGATTGCCGAACAGGCCTGGGCCGTGGTGGAGCGGATGACGGGGAGCCCATAGCCGATGGCAGCCGCCGACCTGACCCCCGTACAACCGCAACACCGGTTCGACGAGGCCAGGCTGGCGGCGCATCTGGCTCAGCATTTGCCGGATTTCAAAGCGCCGCTGACGGTGCAGCAGTTCAAGGGGCCGGCCTCCAGCCCCGCCTTCATGCTGCACAGCCCGGGACGCAATTTCGTTCTGCGCAAGCGCAGCCAGCCCAAGAAGGGCTGCAGCATGGCAGAGTCCATCGAACGCGATTTCAGCCTGCTGCGCGCCTTGCATGCCGCCGGACTTCCCGTCGGCCAGCCGCAATTCGTCTGCACCGACGAGAGCGTGATCGGCACGCCCTTCTATGTGCTGGACTATGTCCCCGGCCGGCATTTTCGCGATCCCAGCCTGCCCGGCATGGATGCCAAGCAGCGCCAGGCGCATTACGAGGCGATGGCCGGAACCCTGGCCCGCCTGCATGCCCTCTCGCCGGCGCAGACCGGCCTGCCCGCCAACGGCAGCGGGATGGACTATCTGAACCGCCAGGTCGCTGCACTGACCGAACAGTATCGCGCCAACGCCACCGATGAGATCGCGGCGATGGAACGCCTGCTGAACTGGCTGCCGACGCATGTACCGGCCGATGACCTGACCAGCCTGATGCACGGCAATTTCCGGCTGGAAAGCCTGGTCTTCCATTCCAGCGAACCGCGCGTGGTGGCAGTGCATGACTGGGATCTGGCGCTGATCGGTCACCCGCTGGCGGATCTGGCGATCAACTGCATGCCCTGGCACGTCACCATCCCGGGCATGGGCAGCCTGCAAGGCATCGACTTCATCGAAAGCGGCATTCCCGGCGAGCCGGATTACCTCGGCGCTTATTGCCGACATGCTGCGCGCGACGATATCCCGCACTGGAATTTCTACCTGGCCTTCGCGCTGTTCCGCGTTGCCGTGATGGCGCAGGGCATCGTCAAACGCGGCAGCAACGGCACGCCGCCCAGTCCTGCCGCGGCGCAGGCGCTGAAAGTCTATGCCGCGCTGGTGCGGTCGGTGGCAAACCAGGCCTGGAACCTGGTCGACAGCAGCGACGACTGACTCATAAAAAAAGAAGGCACCCTTTCGGATGCCTTCTTCTCCGGCTGCGGTGCGTAGACGCCGTTACATCCAGAAGGGCGGCACGCCGTAATAGTCGTGCACCTTGCGGCCCCAGGCTTCGTCTTCCCAGTTCACGCGTTCCTTCTCGCCATAGGTCGGCGCGGCTTCGAGCGTCTTCTTGTCGAGATTGACGACATAGCCACCTTTGCCGGTGTCATAGGTCAGCATGCTCCACGGCAGCGGATGATGGCGGTCGCCGATACCGAGGAAGCCACCGAAGGACATGTCGGCATAGGCCACCTTGCCCGACATCTTGTCGATCATGACGTTGTTGATCGAGCCGAGCTTGTCGCCCGTGGGGTTGTAGACGGTGGTGCCTTCCACCTTGTCGGCCGAAATGAGACGGTCAGGCATGGGTATCCTCCTTGCGGGTTGATTCTCTTTTGGGTGTCGAAGCCGCACAACGTCGCGGAAAACCGCGCGCCACGGGCATCGCGTGAGTGATAAACGTCAGGAAAATCAGAGGGTTCCTGTGATATTTACCAATTCCAGCCACGTCGCGCTGAATGCTGCGGTGGAGCGATTTTCGGTGGCAGGGCTGCGACCTTTCGACCCGCCCGGAACCTTGTCATCCGCCGGTCATTCGGAATTGCATGGACGCAAAGGCCGGTAGAAGATACCGACTGCGTATCGCGTCGGTCGGTACGGGCCGGACAGCGTGGTAACGGGCCATATACCGTTGCAAGTGTGGGATGATGTCAAAACAGGACAAAGATCGTGCGGAGACGGCAGACGCGGCGGAACTGGCCGCGGAATCTGCCATGTCTGAAGCCGAGACCCAGGCCCTCCCCCTCGCCGTCCAGACGGAGCCGGCCTCCGGCCAGACGGAGCCGGCCTCCGGCCAGACGGAACAGTCTCTCATGTTCAATTCCTGGCTGGATCGCGCTTTGCCGCGTCTGATGCAGTATCTCGGCGCCGATACAACCTCGGCTGTGACATCGCCGAGCAGCAAGGCTAAGCACTGATTTTCCTTAGATAATTTACGGAAAACTGCGAATTTCCATCGCGGTTTTGTCACAGCACGTCCCGGCATTGTTGCTGGCTGCGAGGCGCTGCGATGTCCATCCTCTTGGTCACAGACGAAGCCCATCCAGGCTTTCGCCCAAGCAATAAAAGAGGATGTTCCCCCATGACCGACGCTATTCACGGCCTGCTGCTGGAGACCCTCCCGTCCCTCAAAGCCTTCTCGATCATGCTGACGCGTGACCGCACCTGGGCCGAGGATCTGACCCAGGAAACCGTGCTGCGCGTGCTGGCCAAGTCGGACCAGTTCCAGCCCGGCACCAACTTCAAGGCCTGGGCCTTCACCATCATGCGCCACCAGCATATCGACCAGGCCCGCCGCCGCCGCCGCGAGGCAACCACGTTCGGCGATGCCAGCGCGATCGAGAACCTGATGGCCGTGAAGGCCCCGCAGGAAGACGCCATGGTGCTGGGCGAGCTGCTGCAGGCCATCGAAACGCTGAACAAGGCGCAGCGTGAAACGCTGATGCTGGTGGTCGGCAGCGGCCTGTCCTACGAGGAAGCCGCCAAGGTCTGCGGTTGCCCGATCGGCACCATCCGCAGCCGTCTGGCCCGCGCCCGCCAGGAACTGGAAGCCAAGATGCTGGGCGAGAGCCCGATGCCGCGCAGCGAGACCACGCGCGAAACCCGGCTGGCCGAATTGCATCACTGATACCCTCACCGGGGTACATGCCGAAGTCACCGGCAGAAAAATGGCGGCAAGAGCAATCCTGCCGCCATTTTCCTTGGCCGCGCTTAGTCGAGGCTCTGTTTACTCTAGACCGCGGAAGGCCCGCAGCGCGAAATCGGCGGCGCGGCCGAAGATCGCCGCCTTCCAGGCCGGCGTATCGGTGTAGAAAGCGTCGCGGATCTTGCGCTTCAGCTCCTGGCCGAGCGGCGAATTCACGTCGCCGCCGCGGGCATGCAGCCAGTGGTCGCCGCGCAAAGCCTCGGTCACCTGCTGCCAGGGCTGGGTGCCGTATTCCATCGCAATCGCCGTCACCTCGATCGACTTCGGCAACTCCGCGTAAGCTTCCGGCACCGTGCCGGTGACGCGCGCCGAACTGGAGCTGCCATCGTTCGGGTTGGTGACTTCCGGGCCAAACACCGTCTTGGCGCGCTGATAGAAAGCCGGATCGTCCGGACCGATATAGATCGGCTCACCGTAGCCCATCGGCCCCAGCCCGGTATGGAAGTCGACACTGACCAGCTTGCGCGCACCGGCCGGCACCAGTTCCTTCAGGATCCGGCGGAAGGTGGCGTTCGACCAGGTCGGCTTCTGGCCGCCGAAGAACAGGCCGTCGGGACGCGAATACTGGCCACCGGACATCGCCGACTGGAAGGCGAAGGCGCCGTGCTTGTTCTGATAGTCCAGAATTGCCTGATCTGCAGCGGCGCGGCCCTGCCCTTCCCAGACCGCCGGCAGCAGCAGATCGTGAACATCCTCATAAGCCTTGTTCTGCGGCAGCGGCTTGGAGAAGTCCTGGAAGTTGCGATTGAGGTCGACATTGTCTTCCGTCACGCGGCGGACATGCGCAAAGCCGTAGGGATTGATCGCATGGATCATGATCGCCAGGCTGTTCGCGGGCATGGCGTCGAACAGCTTGTCCTTGAAATGGCCGATCTGCGCGCCCGAGCCGCAGAAGCCTTCGGCGCCATGCGTGCCCGAGACGGTGAGATAGACCCGTTCGGCCTTCTCCGGCCCGATCAGCGCGACATCGGTGGTCAGCGTCTCGCCCTTCGGTCCCTTGGCGTTGGGATTCTCATAGGTCACGAGCCTGGCGCCCGCCTCGGCAGCGACGGCGCGGAACTTGTCCCGCGCCTCGCCATAGGTGGCGGAAAAATACGATTCAACAGTCATGGGGAGGCTTTCTTTTTTTCCAGTTATGGCGATGTCAGTTCCAGCGGCCGAGTTCAAGGCGGCCGATCTGGTTACGATGCACTTCGTCCGGACCGTCGGCGAAGCGCAGCGTGCGGGCCTGGGCATAGGCCGAGGCGAGACCGAAATCGGAGGTCACGCCGCCGCCGCCATGCACCTGCATGGCCCAGTCGATCACCTGGCAGGCCATGGTCGGCGCCACGACCTTGATCATGGCGATCTCCTTGCGCGCGGCCTTGTTGCCCACGGTGTCCATCTTCCAGGCCGCATGCAGGGTCAGCAGGCGGGCCTGGTCGATCAGGCAGCGGGCGTCGGCGATGCGCTCCAGCGTCACGGTCTGTTCGGACACCGGCTTGCCGAAGGCGACACGGCTCTTGGCGCGCTTGCACATCTTCTCCAGCGCACGCTCGGCCTGGCCGATCAGGCGCATGCAGTGATGGATGCGGCCCGGGCCGAGACGCCCCTGCGCGATCTCGAAACCGCGGCCCTCGCCCAGCAGCATGTTGGAGGCCGGCACGCGGACGTTTTCGAAGGAGACCTCGCCATGACCATGCGGCGCATCGTCATAGCCGAAGACCGGCAGCATGCGCAGCACCTTCACGCCCGGCGCCTCGCGCGGCACCAGGATCATCGACTGCTGCTTGTACTTGTCCGGATTCTTCGGGTCGGTCTTGCCCATGAAGATCATGATCTTGCAGCGCGGATCGCCGATACCCGAGGTCCACCACTTGCGGCCGTTGATCACGTAGGAGTCGCCGTCGCGCTTGATCTCGGCCTCGATATTGGTGGCATCCGACGAGGCCACGGCAGGCTCGGTCATCGCGAAAGCCGAGCGAATCTTGCCCTCCAGCAGCGGCGCCAGCCATTCCTTCTTGTGGTCCTCGGTGCCGTAACGCTCCAGCACTTCCATATTGCCGGTGTCGGGCGCCGAGCAGTTGAACACTTCGGGCGCCCAGGCGACGCGGCCCATGATTTCGCACAGCGTGGCGTATTCGTGATTCTGCAGGCCGGCGCCGCGCTTGGACTCCGGCAGGAACAGGTTCCACAGACCCTGCGCTCTGGCCTTCTCCTTCAGCTCTTCGATCACGGCAGTGGGCTGCCAGCGGTCGCCGGTGGCGACCTCTGCCTCGAAGCGATGTTCGTTCGGATAGACATGATCGTCCATGAAGCGGCTGAGTTTTTCCTGCAGCTCCTTCACGCGATCCGAGAAAGTAAAGTCCATGTGTTTCGTCCCTTTTGTTTTCAAGTTAACCGATAGCGGATACGGGACCGACTTTAGGCCCGTGCAACGACTTCGGCTAGGGATTGAACCAATCGCGGCCATTGGGACGCCGCTATCGCCAGAATCAGCGCCTGGCAGCAAAAAAGCCGCGCAGCAGTTCCGCCGCCGCCGCCTCGCCGATCCCGGCATAGACTTCCGGGCGGTGATGGCAGGTCGGCTGCGCGAAGAAGCGCCCGCCATGGGCGACGCCGCCGCCTTTGGGATCGTCGGCGCCGTAATACAGCCGGCGCAGACGGGCGAAGCTGATTGCACCCGCACACATCGCGCAGGGTTCGAGAGTGACGTAGAGATCGCAACCGCTTAGCCGCTCGGCGCCCAGAGCGGCGGCGGCCTGGCGGATCGCCAGGATCTCGGCATGGGCGGTCGGATCGTTGCGCAGCCGCGTCTCGTTGCCGGCCCGGGCCACGACAACCCCGCTGCCATCCACGATCACGGCGCCCACCGGCACCTCGCCGCGCGCCGCGGCCAGCCGGGCCTCGTCCAGCGCGATCTCCATGGGGGTTTGGGCCGGCTTCGTCATGGCGCGGAGGGTGCTGGAGGGTTCCCTATACGTCAAGCACCCCTCGTCATTTCAGGCCGTCCGGCCTATAAGTTGGCCATGAATCAGCATAGTCCGACGCGTCCGCCCCTGATCGGCATCACCCTCGATTCCGAGGAGCCCGGCGGCTATTCGAAATTTCCCTGGTATGCACTGCGGCAGAATTACTGCTCGGCCGTCACCCAGACCGGCGGCCTGCCGCTGGTGCTGCCGCATGAGCCCGATGCCGTACCGGCCTATCTCGACCTGCTGGACGGACTGATCGTCACCGGCGGCAATTTCGATGTCGACCCGGCGCTGTTCGGGGCGGCCGAAAAACATGACACGGTGAAGCTGAAAGCGGCGCGCACCCAGTTCGAATGGGCGATCACGCGCGGCATGCTCGACCGCAACAAGCCGGTCTTCGGCATCTGCGGCGGACAGCAGCTGCTGAACGTGGTGCTGGGCGGCACCCTGATCCAGCATATCCCCGACAGCGTGAAGGATCCGCTGGCGCATGAGCAGCCCAATCCGCGCGACCAGGCCGGCCATGCGGTCAAGGTGAGCGCCAACACGCTGCTCAGCCGTATCGTCGGCGCCGAGGAACTGCCGGTCAATTCGGCGCATCACCAGGCCGTCGATGCCGTGGCACCCGGTGCGGTCTGCGATGCGATGGCGCCCGACGGCGTGATCGAGGGGATCGAGCATCCCGGCTATAAATTCTGCCTCGGCGTACAGTGGCATCCGGAATTCTTCATCAGCGAGGGCGACCGCAGGCTGTTCACCGCCTTCATCGACGCCTGCAAAAAATCATGAGCGACGCAGAAGACACCGAAAAGGGCGAGCGGATCGCCAAGCGCATGGCGCGTGCCGGCCTGTGTTCACGCCGCGATGCCGAACGCTGGATTGCCGAAGGCCGCGTCATGGTCAATGGCAGGAAGCTCGATACGCCGGCCTGCGTGGTCACCGACGCCGATGTGATCCTGGTCAACGGCAAGCCGCTGGCCGGTGCGCCCAGGACGCAGCTCTGGCTCTACCACAAGCCGCGCGGCCTGATGACCACGCACAGGGATCCGCAGGGCCGCCCGACCGTGTTCGACAACCTGCCACCGGGCCTGCCGCGCGTGATCTCGGTCGGCCGGCTCGACTTCAATTCCGAAGGCCTGCTGCTGCTGACCAACGATGGCGAGCTGGCGCGCCGGCTGGAACTGCCGAGCACCGGCTGGCTGCGGCGGTATCGCGTGCGCGTCAACGGCCTGCCGCACAAACAGCATCTGGCCGAACTGGAAAAAGGCGTCACCATCGAGGGCGTCAATTACGGGCCCATCACGGCCAGCGTGGAGCGCAGCCAGGGCGACAATACCTGGCTGGTGATCGGCCTGCGCGAAGGCAAGAACCGCGAGGTGCGCCGCGTGATGGAGCATCTCGGCCACCAGGTCAGCCGCCTGATCCGCACTGCCTACGGCCCCTTCCAGCTCGGCGCCATCGAACCCGGCAAGGTGAAGGAAGTGCCGGGCAAGGTGATCCGGGAACAGATCGGCGCGCCCAAGAAAGCGTCATGAGAATAGTGGGCGGCACGCATCGCGGCCGGCCGATTGCCGCGCCGGCCGACAAGACCACGCGGCCCACCATCGACCGGGTGCGTGAGTCGCTGTTCAACATGCTGCTGCACTCGCCGAACCTGATGACCGATGCCGGCAAGAGCCGGCTGGACGGCGGCATCGTGGTCGATCCCTTCGCCGGCTCGGGCGCACTGAGCTTCGAGGCGCTGTCGCGCGGGGCCCATCACGCCTATCTGTTCGAGATCGACCCGGCGGCACGACGCTGCATCCTGCGCAATGCCGATACGCTCGACCTTGCCGGCCGCATCACCCTGCGCGGCGCCGACGCGCTCAATCCCGGCCCGGCACCGGCCCCGGCAGACCTGATCCTGATGGACCCGCCGTACCGCTCCGGCCTCGGCACCCAGGTGCTGACAGCCCTGGCCCGCGCCGGCTGGCTGAAACCCGACGCGCTGGTGATCGTCGAAACCGACGCGCAAGGAAGTTTCGCGATTCCGCCGGGATTCGCCCTGCTGGAGGAACGCCAGCAGGGTCCGGCGCGGCTGACGTTTCTGCTGCACAACAGCGGCAAGTAAGTGAAAATCCTAGTTTATTTCAGATTTAGCGAGTGCCCGCCTGCGGCTTATCCAGTGCAATGACAGGCTTATTCGGGCTTATAGCGTGCCTATAGCGTGCTTATTTCGCCTTATCGGATGCTTATTTCTGCCCATCTCTGGCTTAACGTCGCCTTATTCGGACGGCATTCAATAAATTCATTTAGAATCAATGATTTACAGAGAAAATAATACACCAGTACCGGCCGGCGTGCAAGATGTCACTCCGGCGCCGGGGCACCTGCCCGTGCCAGCGTCCGCCCCCACTGCCACATCATTTCGGCATCTTCCTTTGCCGAGCTGCCGGTGGGCGTGTGCACCAGGTCTACGCGCGTGACCATCTGCTGTGACTGGCCGCCGGCCTCGCGCGCCTCGCGCGGCGTCATGCCGAAGTAGTCGCGGAACAGGTTGCTGAAATGGCTGGGAGATACGAACCCGAAGTCCAGCGCGACGTCGAAGATGCGGCGATGGCCCTGCAGCGCAATCGCCTTGAAACAGGCCATCAGGCGGCGGCGCTGGATATGCTCGCGCACGCCACCGAGCGGCTTGAACAGCCGGTAGAGCGTGGCGCGCGAGCAGCGGAACTGACGGCACAGGCTTTCGACGCCCAGTCCGGGATCGCGCAGCTGCCGGTCGATGAAGCTGCACATGGTGCGCAGGGTGGCGCGCTGCGCCGCGCTGGAGGTCACATCGCCGTAACTGGCCAGCGATTCAAGCAGGCCGAAAGTCCCCTGCAGGATCGCGCCGGCCTCGGCCGTGGTGGCGGTCGCCAGATTCTGCCGCAGCGATAGCATATGGTCGCAAAAGACCTGCGCGCTGGCGGATTTCTGCTCGAACACCGCGCCGGCGGCATCGAGGAACCGCGGCAGTTCGGCCGACACCACGCCGCGCGGCATGATCAGCGTCAGAACCTCGGCGTCGCTGGATTCCGCATAGACTTCGTAGGCCAGATTGACGGCAGAGACATTCCCGGTCTTCTGCGTGAATTCATGGGCGCCGTTCACCACGCTGTTGCTGCCGCGGACATACATCTGCAGCGCCACGTGATCGACGTCGTCGTTGCGCGCCATCCAGGCCGGATCGCGGCGGAAGCGCTGCGCCTCGAAGCTGGTATCCAGGAATATGGCCTGGCCGAGGTGAAACTGGTGAATTTCCGGCGGTCGCTGCGAGCCCACCGGCTCGCGCACCGGCTGCGCGTCCATGTAGGCGGCAATACTCTGGCTGAACAGGGGCTGCAGCAGTTCGTCCGGCACCATGCCGCGTACCAACGACGCCTTCGGTATATACGGTGCCATCTGCCTCGAATCCCCTTGGCGCGAGTGTTCCATGCACCTTGCGGTAAGGCAATCCCAGAGTGATGTTCTAGTTCCTCTGGCGGAGGCGATGAGACGGAGAGGCAAGGCTTTCGAGAAGCCGGGACAATACGGGGGACGCCGACAGGACTATGGTCATGGCGCTGTATGGCCTGAATGGCCATTACGTCTCCAGAAGGGGGATACCATGAACCAGATGTATGACCTGATTTCACCGCCGGATTCCGCCACCCCTGTCAACACAGGGCCTGTCGGGGCCTGCGGCAGCGCCATCCGGGAGCATTTCGCCGCAGACAGTCCGATGCTGGCCGCGCTGGCCGATGGCGGCCTGGCGGCACAAGCCGCGGCCAAGGAAGCCTGTCGGGTTTCGGAAATGCTGGCTGCGGGGATGCTGTCGCTGACCAACCTGACACCCGACGCCCTGCCGGAGCTGCTGCAGCGGCCATAGCGCAAGCCGATGGACGCCGGCAGATGCGAGGTCCGCCTACCGAGGGGGTGCGGCGGACCTCGTGCCCTGCCGCAGCCCTGTCACCCCGTCACCACATGGAAGCTTTGGCGCGCTCCGGCCATTCGCGGTCGTAGCTTTCGCCGCCGACCCGGCCCCGGCTGAGCGAGGCCAGGATCTGCCCGGCCGTCGGCAGCTGCTTCGGGTCAACATGCAGGGCCGGATTCCACAGATCGGCGCGCACGATGGCGCGGGCGCACTGGAAATAGACGCTGTCGACCGAAATCACCATGACCGAGCGCGGCGCCTTGCCTTCCATGACGAAGCTGTCGAGCAGCGTGGGATCGGTTTCCAGATGGGCGCGGCCGTTCACCCGCAGCGTATTGCCCGAACCGGGAATGACGAACAGCAGGCCGACACGGGGATCGCGCAGGATGTTGCGCAGCGTATCGACGCGGTTGTTGCCGCGGCGGTCGGGCATCATCAGCGTGCGGTCGTCATGGACCCGTACGAAACCGGCCTTGTCGCCGCGCGGCGAGCAGTCGAGACCCTCCGGCCCGGCCGTGGCGACGGTGATGAAGGGCGAGGCTTCGATATAGGCGCGATATTCGGGCGCAATGTAATTGACTTCCTTGGCCAGCGAGGCTTCGCCCGCCTGGCCGTAGAGCGCTTCCAGTTCTTCGATGGTCCTGATGATGGTCATGACGGCATCCCCGATCGGCAATTCGGACAAGCGATTTTAGGCCGCTGTTTTGCCATGCCCTCGCGCGCGCACCAATGGATCGCGGCGCCAGCGGTCTATGGATTTCGATGAAATTTTGCTCGGCCTGTGGCAGCAGTATACTGCAGCACCGGATTAACGCGGCGTCGGCATGCAGGCGCAGCCGTCACTTGATGCGGTGCGGTGCCAATCGCATCAGCAGATCGAAATGCCGCGACACGCCGAGCTTGCGATAGAGGCCGCGCTGCTGCGTGCGGATGGTATGGATGCTCAGGCCGGTCTGGCGCGCGACTTCCTTGGGCGGCATGCCGGCGATCAGGTAATTGGCCAGCCGGCTTTCCGCCGCGGTGAGGCGATAGGCCTGGATCGTGGAATTCAGGTCGTGCTGTTCCTGATCGATGATGCGCAGGGCCGCGACAATCGCATTCTCGTCGGTGAACCGGTTGCGCATGACCACCGGCACCGCCTGGATCGCATAGGGTGCGCACCCCGACGGCCGCGCGATGGTGACTTCGTTGCGCGCCGGCAGGCTCTGCGGTCCGCGCGCGCCGGCAATGACGGCGGTGACAAGCTTCCCGATCGCCTCGGTGTCTTCCCAGCCGCCGGCCGCGATGCCGCCGTCTTTCAGATACAGCCCGTCCATGCCGGCAAAAATGCGCCGGGCATTGTCGTTCACCAGCACCACGCGGCCGCCGGTATCGAGGTGAACAATCCCCACTTCCTGATCGTTGCCCTGCAGCAGATGCTGTTCCAGCGACTCATAGACCTGGGAGAAGGCATCCCGTATCCGGCAGGCGACCGCAAGATGCGGCAGGATCTGCTGCAGCAGCACCGTGCGGTCGGCATCGAAGGGGCCGGTGCCGGCCGCCCGCAGGAAGCGGACATACCCGAACCGGCCGTCGCGGTTGTGGAAGGCCGCGGACAGCATGTAGCGCCATCCGGCCTTGCGATACTGATCGTAGAACTCGACGGCCTCGGCGCCGTCCTGCTGGTTCAGGTCGTGCCAGAACAGCGTGCCGGCATTTTCCGGCAGCCGCAGCGGCGCGAGGAAAGGATCGCGGGCGCAGTACTGGCTGTCGTAGCTGCTGAGCAGGCGGTACTCGTCGGGCACGCCATGGATGCAACGCAGCAGCGGCGAGTCGGAGCCGGGCTCACGTACGACCAGCTGGCCGTTCTCGGCCTGCAGATGCCGGCTGAGCGATGTCAGACCGGCCTGCAGCCGGCTGTCGTCGCGCAGGAAGCCGAAAGCGAAGGCTTCCACCAGCGCGTCGAGCATTGCCGTATCTGTCACGCCGGATGTCATCTCTGCGGATCCAGGAACCATGCCCGGCAGCATGCTGTCTTGGCGTTAAGGATGCGCAAACGCCCGCCGCCGCCTGACACGGCTTGGGGGCCCCCTGAAACGGTTTGGGGGCGGCCCTAAGGGCCGCCCCCATTCCTGACTCTGTAACTGTGATGCCGTCTGTGCCGATTAACGGAACAGGCTGAGCAGCGTGTTCGGCTGCTGGTTGGCGATCGACAGCGCCTGGATGTTGAGCTGCTGGCGGACCTGCAGAGCCTGCAGGTTGGCGCTTTCAGCCGCCACGTCGGCGTCGACGAGGGCGCCGAGGCCCTTCTTCGCGGCGTCGACGAGGTCGTCGGTGAAGTTCTTCTGCAGCGACAGGGCGCGGCCTTCGGCGGCAACCGAGGCCATCGCGTTGTTGACGGCAGTCTCGAGCGCGGTCAGCGCGGTGTTGGCGGTGGCGAAGTCACCGGCCGGATCGGCCGAACCGATCGTCGCGGCGCCGTCGAAGGTGGCGATTTCCGCTTCGATGTCGGTGAAGGTCAGCGTCAGGGTGGCGCCGGCCGTATCGGCCACGAAGGAGGCGTCAGCGCCTGCCTGGGTGTTGGACAGCAGGTTCTTGCCGTTGAAGTTCGCCTGCGTGGTGTACGAGGTCATCGTGGCCACCAGCTGGGTCACGTCTTCCTGGTAGATGGCGCGCTGCTCGTCGCTGATGCTGCCGCTGCCGAGCAGGGCGAGCTTGGCGCGCACGTCGCCGATCGCGTCGGAGATGCCCTTCAGGGCGGCGCTGGTAACCTGGGCAAGACCTTCACCGCCAGCCAGCGAGGACTGGACCGAGGCCTTCGCCTTGATGTCGCCACGGATGCCCTGGGCAACGGCGAACACGGCAGCGTCGTCCTGAGCGTCGGCGACGCGGAAACCGGTCTGAACTTTCTTGGAGACGGCGTCCACTTCACGGTTGACCGTGCGCAGCGAGGACAGGGCGATGATGGCGCCGACGTTGGTATTTACGGAGTTACCCATGACATATTCCTTTCTGGATGTTTCGGGACTCTCTCTGAGCCCCAAAGTCCTGGAGGTCAGGACGCCTTCGTTATCCTAGCTTCAGCGAAAACGTAAAATCGCTATGTTTAGGTATATTAACATTTTTATATACCTAAAGCTAGGTATATCGCTTATGGTTAATTTTTCCTGAACTACCGGGAAAAATACCACAGGCGAACCACTCGCCCGCACAGGTCCGCAGACTCGCCGGACAGGTGCAGGCTGGTTGCAAGCATACCACTCGGCCCCGGAATGACGTAGCGGAATCTGCTGCCCGGCACCCGTGAAACAGGTTTTTGTCCGTCCCCTGCCCCTCTCCGGCCGGGCTGTAAGCCGGTCCGAGGTCGGGCAGATATCTGTTGAGAACCTGCAGCGACATACACTCAGCGCCGGCCGAACAGCTTCTCGATATCGGCCAGCTTGAGTTCGACATAGGTGGGACGGCCGTGATTGCACTGGCCGGAATGCGGCGTCGCCTCCATCTGGCGTAACAGCGCATTCATCTCGTCCAGCGTCAGCCGGCGGCCGGCCCGCACGCTGCCATGGCAGGCCATGGTGCCGCAGACCTCTTCCAGCTTTTCCCGCAGCGGCAGCACATTGCCGTATTCGGCAATGGCATCGGCGAGATCGCGCACCAGATTCTGCACCGCGACATCGCCGAGCAGCGCCGGCACTTCGCGCACCACCACGGCGCCGGCGCCGAAGGCTTCCAGCACCAGGCCGAGTTCCGCCAGTTCGGGCGCGCGCGCCGCCAGCCGGCTGGCCTCGGCCTCGGTGAGTTCGACCACTTCGGGCAGCAGCAGCGCCTGACGCGGCACCTTGCCGGAGTCGAGATTGACCTTCATCCGCTCGTAGACCAGACGCTCATGCGCGGCATGCTGATCGACGATGACGATGCCGTCCGCCGTCTGCGCCACGATATAGGTCTCGTGCAGCTGGCCGCGTGCAGCGCCGAGCGGATAACTCTGCAGCGGGATTGCGGCATTGCCTGCATCCTCGTTGCGCGCGCCGGGCGCCAATCCGTCGGCAACCTCCTCGCGGGAGAAATCGCCCGAGAAGTCTCCCTGGGGCGAATTATACAGCGCGGCGGCTTCGGCCAGTCCGGGCACCGAACTGGGGCGCAGATTGTCGTAGCCGCGCCAGCGCGACGCGCCACCGCCATAGGTGGACTGGAAGGGCAGCGGCATGGTGGGGACGTTCTGTGGACGCAGCGCGCCCAATGCCGCCTGCGCCACCGTGGTGGAGGCGCGATGGCCGGCTTCGGCCAGCGCATGGCGCAGCGCGCCGACGATCAGCCCGCGCACCAGGGCCGGATCGCGGAAGCGCACTTCGGCCTTGGCCGGATGCACATTGACGTCGACCTGCTCGGCCGGCACCTGCAGGAACAGCGCCACCACCGGATGCCGGTCATGGCCCAGGAAATCGGCATAGGCGCCCCTGACGGCGCCGACGAACAGCTTGTCGCGCACCGGCCGCCCGTTGACGAACAGATACTGATGCTGGGCATTGCCGCGATTGTAGGTCGGCAGACCCGCGTAGCCGGTGAGCGCGATGCCTTCGCGCTCGGCCCTGATCGCCACGGCATTGTCGGCGAAGTCGCGGCCGAGAATCTGTTCGAGGCGCCCCAGTCGCTGCAGGTCGGGCCGCTCGGCATCCTGCGGCGCATCCAGCAGACTACCGGGCACCGCATCGGCCCGGAAGCTGGTGCGGCCATCCTGCTGCAGGGTGAAGGCGATGCCGGCCTGCGCCATCGCCAGCCGTTTGACGATCTCCTGCACGGCGAGATCTTCGGCACGGTCGGTCTTGAGGAATTTCAGCCGCGCCGGCACGGCGTAGAAAAGGTCGCGCACTTCGATGCGGGTGCCCGGCCCTGCGGCGGCCGGCTTCACGCCGCCGACCTTGCCGGCATCGACCTCAAGCTGCCAGGCGCTGTCGCTGGCGGTTTCGCGCGTGACGATACTGAGCCGCGCCACCGCGCCGATCGAGGGCAGCGCTTCCCCACGAAAGCCGAGCCACCGGATGTTGAGCAGGTCGTCGCCCGGCAGTTTCGATGTGGCATGACGTTCCACCGCCACCGGCAGGTCGTCGGGCGCCATGCCCTTGCCGTCATCGGCGACGCTGATCAGCGTGCGGCCGCCAGACGCCGTGGCGATGTCGATGCGGCGCGCGCCGGCATCGATGGCATTCTCCACCAGCTCCTTCACGGCCGAGGCCGGGCGCTCGACCACTTCGCCGGCCGCGATGCGGTTGACCAGGGTTTCGGGCAGGCGGCGTATCGCCATAAACTCAGCCACCCTGTTTCGGGGTGGCGCTGGCAGGCGTTTCGAGACCGGCCGGCTGGCCGACCACGACGACCAGATAATCGTTGCGGGCAAACAGCCGCTGCGCCACGCGGCGGAGATCGTCCTGCGTCACGGCATTGATCAGGCCGGGATAGGCGTCGATGTAATCCGGCGGCAGGCCGGTATTCTGGATCGCCACCAGCATGCCGGCGATGGCGGCATTGGAGGTGAGCCGCAGCGGGAAGGATCCGGTCATGAAGGATTTCGCCGCCGCCAGTTCGCTGTCGCTGACGCCCTCTTTCGCCACGCGGGCCAGTTCGGCGCGCACCAGCCGGAGCGCATCGCCGACCTGGGCATTGGAGGTCGCCAGCGAACCGCTGACCAGCGCCGCCGCCTTGTAGGGCACCAGTTGCGTGCCGACCGAATAGACCAGGCCGCGCTTCTCGCGCACCTCCTCGAACAGCCGCGAGGTCATGCCGCCGCCGCCCAGGATCTGGTTCAGCACGGTGGCGGCGTACCAGTCGGGATCCTCGCGGGCGATGCCCGGCGCGCCGAACAGCACGATGCTCTGCGGATTGGGGAATGGAATCACCACCGGCTGCGCGGCGGTTCTGGGCGTCACCGGTGCCGGCAGCGCCACCGTCGCCTGCAACGGCAAGGCACCGAAGCTGGTATCGACCAGCCGCGCGAGATCGGCGGGCGTCACGTCGCCGACTGCGCCGATCACCAGATTCGAGCGGGCCAGCAGCGCGCGGGCAAAGCCGGACAGGGCCGCAGCGTCGATACGGTCGAGGCTCTCGCTGCTCGCCGCCGAGCGCCGGCCATAGGGATGATCGCCATAGGCCAGCTGGGCAAAGCGCTCGCCGACCAGCGCATTCGGACTGGCGCGGCTGCGTTCATAGGCGACGCGGGCCTGGGCCTTCACGCGCTGCACCGGCTCGGCGTCGAAACGCGGCGCGGTCAGGGCCAGTTTCAGCAGTTCGAAGGCGCGCGCGCGGTTGCGCGTCAGCGTGCGCAACGTCGCCGTGGTGTAATCGCGATCGGCGCCGAAACTCATGTCTATGGCGGTTTCCTGCAGCGCGGTCTGGAAGTCGTCGGCCGACAGATCGCCGGCGCCTTCATTCAGCAGGCCGGTCATCAGCTGGGCAAGGCCCTCCTGTCCGGCCGGATCGCTGGAGGATCCGCCGCGCCAGGTCGCCTGCAGCGACAGGATCGGAATGCTGGGCTCGCGCACGAACCAGACCTCGATGCCCAGCGGCGTCCTGATCCGCTCGATCTTCGGTCCGGCCGCAGCCGGCAAGGCGGCGCAAACGAGCAGGAGGACGGCAATGACGAGTCGGCGCATCGGCGATCCCTTCAGCTCTGGTCTTTCGGCAGCAGATGACCCGTCACCGAGCGGCGCAGATCGAACACATGGCGCGCAGCATTCAGCACCTGCTCGGCCGTCACGGCATCGACCAGTTTCGGCCAGGCCTCGACATCCTCCACCGTCAGCCCGCTGGTCAGCGCGACGCCGAAGATGCGCGCGGCACCCGACAGGCTGTCGCGGGCATAGATCGTCTCCGCCAGCATGCCGGTGCGGGCGCGTCGCATTTCGTCTTGCGTTACGCCGTTGAGCAGCAGATCGGCGATCACGCGATCGAGCGCGGCTTCCACCTCGTCCAGCCTGCGGCCCTGCTTGGGCGAGGCGCTGAAGCCGAAGGTGCTCTGGTCGAGCGACATCGAGCTGTACCAGGCGCCGGCAGACACCGCCGGCCCATCGCCCTCGACCAGCAGCTTGTGCAGCCGGCCGGTCGGCGCGTTCAGGATCTCGGACAGCACGGCGAGCGGCACGGCATGCTGCTTCTCGCCGGCCGAACGGCTCGGTGCCAGATAGCTGCGCCGCATCGACGGCTGCACGACGCGCGCATCCGCCATGCTGAGACGGCGCGCCGCCAGCTGGTTCGGCTCCTGCGGCCGGAAGCGCGGCGGGATCGGCCGCATCGGGACCAGGCCGTAGTATTTCTCGGCCAGCGCCTTGAGTTCGTTCGGCCGCACATCGCCGGCGACGATCAGGATCGCGTTGTTCGGCGCGTAATGGCTGCGATAGAAGGTCATGGCGTCGTTCAGCGTCAGTCGCTGGAGTTCCGACGGCCAGCCGATCACCGGGCGGCCGTATGGATGGCTGAGATACTGCGCGGCATCGAGCTGCTCGCCGAACAGGGCGCCGGGATTGTTGTCGGTGCGGCTCAGCCGCTCCTCGATCACCACCTGCAGTTCAGGCTTTGCATCTGCCTCGCGAGGCTCCAGCGCACTCATGCGGTCCGCTTCCATGCTCATCACCAGTTCGAGACGGTCGCGCGCGATGGTCTGGAAATAGCCGGTATAATCGGACGAGGTGAAGGCGTTGTCGCGGCCGCCTTCGCGCGCCACGGTCTTGGAAAACTCGCCGGGCAGCATATTCGGCGTGCCCTTGAACATCAGATGTTCGAGATAATGCGCCACGCCCGACACGCCGGGCGCCTCGTCGGCGGCGCCGACGCGATACCAGACCATGTGATGCACCACCGGCGCGCGGTGATCCTCGATCAGAATCACCTGCATGCCGTTGCCGAGCATGAACTGCGTCGGATTAAAGACCTGGGCCCGGCTGTCGCCGGGGGCGCCCGCAAGCCAGAGAGCAGCTGCGGACAGGACGGCGATCAGGCGGTTGCGCACAGGCGGCTCCGTCGGCTGGAGGACTCCGTCAAAATTCCATCACGCGGCCTGCAGTCGCGCCGCCTGATGGCCGGGTCAGAAGACGCCTTCAAGCGGGCCGCGTTCGCGCCGCTTGAGGGTCGGGATGGTCCCGGCGGTCAGCGGCTTGCCGGTGGCGGCATTCTCGCGCAGACGCTGGGCTTCCTTGGCCGGGTCGATGGCCAGACCGGGTTCGACCGGCGCCTGCCAGAACATCAGGCGGTCGACGAAGCGGCTGTCGCGTTCGGCCAGCTGGGTGAATTCGTCATTCACCTTGCGACGGATATCCGGATCGACATTGCTGGCGCGCGCCTGACTCAGCAGCGCCTGTTCGCCGGCCGATCGCGGTGCGGCATTCGGCGCCGCCTGGCGGCTGAGCGGGGTGATCTGGCCGGCGGCATCGGTGCTGGCGCCGCCGAAGGCGGCCGCGGCACGGTCGCGCGCCGGCACTTCCTGCGGACGCGGCGCACCCGGCTCGGGCGGACGCAGACCGAATTCGGGCGGCAGCACCAGCGGCGCCTTGGTCACGACGACGAATTCATCGGGGGATTTCTTGGTGATGCCGAGCGCGTCGCGCGTGGAGTCGCAGCCGGCCAGCGCCAGGCTGCCGGCGAGCGCGGCCAGACTGAACAGACGCAGCGGGGGCAGCCGCAGATGTCGGCCGGCAGGATTCGGTCGACGCATGAAAACGATCCCTTCATGTACGCGAGGCCGGAATGGCGCGAGGCCCGGGATTTTAGCCTCGGCGACCGCCGCGGCACAAGGGCGCGCCCCGGACCGTGCGCCCACGGAACAGCGCGGTTTTCCGCCGCCGATGTGTCATACGGCGAGGCCGGGGATCAGGCGTCGCCGGGGAAACGGTCGGGCAGGCGCACGATGGCGGCGGTGCCGCCCGATTCGGTGCTTTCGATGGTGAGCGTGCCGCCATGCAGCTCGACGAATTTGCGGCTGATCGCCAGCCCCAGGCCGGTCCCCTCGCTGCGCCGGCGGATATTCGGATCGCCCTGCCAGAAGGGCTCGAAAATGCGGGTGAGATCCTCCGGCCGGATGCCGACGCCGGTGTCGCGCACCCTGATGGTCACACGGCCCTCGCTGTCGCGGGCGCCGGTGACATAGACGGCGCCGCCCGGCGGCGTGAACTTGATGGCATTGGACAGCAGGTTGAGCAGCACCTGCTTGATCGCCCGCGCATCGATGCGCACCGGCGGCAACGCGGTGGGGAATTCGTCGACCAGTTCGAGATCCGCCTCCAGCGCCCTGCCCTTCACGATGGTGATGCAGTCGCCGACCACCGTCGGCAGATCGACATCCTCAAGCGTCAGCTCGTACCGCCCGGCCTCGATCTTCGACATGTCGAGGATATCGTTGATGACATGCAGCAGATGCCGCGCGCTCATCACGATGTCTTCGGCATAGTCGAAATAGCGATCCGAGTTGGCACCCCACATGCGCAGCGTGATCACCTCGGCGAAGCCGATAATGGCGTTGAGCGGCGTCCGCAGCTCGTGACTCATATTGGCGAGGAATTCCGACTTGGCGCGGTTGGCCGCGATGGCATGCTCGCGCTCGCGGCCATAGGAGGATGCCAGCCGTTCCAGATCCTCGGCCTGGGCGCGCAGGCGCGCATTCGCCTCGTCCAGCTCCTGCTCGGCACGTTTACGCTCGGTGATATCGAGGGCAACCGAAAGGATGCCGGTGATATTGCCGGCGGAGTCGCGCAGTGGAACCTTGCTCTTCAGTTCTGCACGTAACCGGCCGCCGGCAAGATTATAAACCTGCTCGCGGTTTAACACTGGCTGGCCGCCGCTCAGCAATTCGCGCTCCAGTTCCGCCATACTGGCGACGAAGGGGTTGCGGGAGCCATCCTCAAGCCCCTTGAGCGGCAATTCCTCCAGCCGCCGCCCGATCAGGATGTCGGCATCGACTCCCAGAACCTGCAGTACGGTGCGGTTGGCAAGGATATAACGGCCCTGGGGATCCTTGACGCTGATCGGCGCCGGCAGTGCGTCGATCACGTTGCGCAGCAATTCGCGATTGCGCTCCACTTCGGCAAGATACTCGCCGCCGGCACTGAGAATGGCATTGACGCGGTCGGTCAGCAGGCCGAATTCGTCGAGTTCATGGCCCTTCGGCGCCGTGATCGCGGTCTCCTTCGGCCGGCGCGGATCGGCGCGGTCGATCTGCGCCACCAGGTTCAGCAGCGGCCGGGTCAACGTGAAATAGAACAGCACCGCCAGGATCAGGGCGAGCACCAGGTTGCGCACCAGCCCGGTGACCAGCACCAGGCCGGTGCGGTTGATCACGCTGCGCGCCAGCAGCGTACCATCGACATGCACGCGCATTTCGCCGACCAGGTCGCGTTCACGCGGACCATAGAGCGGGCGCACCAGGATCTCCTCGGTCTCGGGCAGCACGAAGACGAGAAGACGCGTGACCAGCGAGGTTTCCATGCCGGCATCGGCGCCGCCGTCCTCGCGTTCCTGCAGTGCCATGCGCCGGCCGTAATTGTCGTAGATCTCGGCGCGCCAGACCGGCTGGTAGAGCAGCAGGCCGCTGACCACGCGCGCGGCCAGCTGTTCATCGAGCGCATAAGCCGCCTGCGAGGCGGCGTCGTTGAGCATATCCATCACCTGCGCGACGGTGGATTCGCGCTGGGTCACTTCGTTGCGGATATCGAGAACGAGCTGGAACAGGCTGGAGAGAAACCCGAGCGCCAGTGCCGCAATCACCGTGACCTTGACCTGGCGGGCGGAAAGCTGGTGACGCGCGGACCGTTTTGCAGGAGCCGGGCCGGTCATGCGCGCCCGTCGCCCCGAGGTTCGGACTTTGAGTCCGCGATGGCAGCGCATGCCGTCAGCGGCATGTTGCCCATCCATTTACCTGCCCCGGACCGGTTGTGCCGTCCGGTCCGCCCCGACCGAAGCATACGCCTCTCGCCCCACGCCTCATCTGCGAGGGCGATGCTGCCATCATTCGCGCTCGGGCGCAACGAATCGGCAGAACTGCCACCCAAGGTAGCGAGCCGAGATTACGGGCGTCTTAATCTGCGGTTTTCTGCGACCGGAAGCCGTCGGCCAGCAGCAGCAGCACGCCGATCACAATGCCGCTGTCCGCCACATTGAAAGCCGGCCAGTGCCAGCCGAAGGCGTGGAAATCCAGGAAGTCGAACACCGCGCCGAAACGGTAGCGATCGATCACATTGCCGACGGCACCGCCGATGATCATGCCGAGCGCCACGGCCACCAGAGCGGAATGGGCACGCCACAGCCACCAGCCCAGCCAGATCATCACGGCAAAGGACACTGCGATCAGCGTCCAGCTGCGGCTGGCGCTGTCTTCGCTGAACAGCCCGAAGCTGACACCGGTATTCCACACCATGACCAGATTGAAGAAGGGCGTGACGGTAATACCGCCCGGATTCTGCTGCATCAGGTCGAGGAAGAAGACTTTGCTGATCTGGTCGGCCACGAGAATGCCGACCGCGACCAGCAGGCCGTAGACGGAAATGCGCTGCATCAGGCCACGACCGCCCCGGATACCGCTTCCGCGCAGCGCTTGCACAGGTCGTCATGGCCCTTCACATGGCCGACTTCCGGCAGCACCTGCCAGCAGCGCTCGCATTTCAGGCCGGAGGCCGGCTGCGGCACCACGGCCACGCCCCTGGCGTCGTCGGTGCGGAAGGCATCCGCCGGGCCGTCGCCGACCAGCACGGTGATGCTGGAGGTGATGCAGATTTCGGCGAAATCGATGCCTTCCAGCGCCGCCTTGTCCTCGACCGTGACATGCACGGTCGGGCTGGCCTGCAGGCTGGCGCCGATACGCTTTTCGGCGCGTTCGATTTCCAGCGCGCCGGTGACGGCGCGGCGCACGCGGCGCACGCGTTCCCATTTGGCGCCCAGTGCATTGTCCAGCCATTCAGCCGGGATGGTCGGGAAGAGTTCGCGATGCACGCTGCCGTCCTCCGACGGATAGCGGGTCAGCCAGGCCTCTTCCGCCGTGAAGCTGATGAACGGCGCCAGCCACTTCACCAGGCAGTCGAACAGGTGATCCAGCACGGTGCGCGCGGCGCGGCGGCGGATACTGGCCGGCCTGTCGCAATAGAGCGCGTCCTTGCGGATGTCGAAATAGAAGCCCGACAGATCGACGGCACAGAAATTGTAGATCGCCACATACATGCGGTGGAAATCATACTGCTCGCAGCTTTCGCGCACGATGGTGCCGAGTTCGGCCAGGCGATGCAGCACCCAGCGCTCCAGTTCCGGCATCTGCGCATGCGGCAGACGCTCGCTTTCCTGGAAGCCGGCGAGATTGCCGAGCAGGTAGCGCAGCGTGTTGCGCAGACGGCGATAGGCATCCGACTGCGCCTGGATGATGGTCTTGCCGACGCTGAGATCGTCGGAGTAATCCGACGACACCACCCACAGGCGCAGGATGTCGGCGCCTGACTGCTTGATCACGTCCTGCGGCTCGGTCGTATTGCCGAGCGACTTGGACATCTTGCGGCCCTTCTCGTCCAGCGTGAAACCATGCGTCAGCACGGCGTCATACGGGGCACGGCCGCGCGTGCCGCAGCTTTCCAGCAGCGATGAATGGAACCAGCCGCGATGCTGGTCGGAACCTTCGAGATAGAGCGAGGCCGGCCATTTCAGGTCGGGGCGCTGTTCCAGCACGAAACTGTGCGTCGAACCGGAATCGAACCAGACATCGAGAATGTCGGTCACCATCTTCCAGTCGGACGGATTGTATTTGTTGCCGAGGAAGTCGGCCGGCTGGGCGGTGAACCAGGCATCGGCGCCGCCCTTCAGGCAGGCTTCCACGATACGCTCGTTCACTTCCTCGTCGCGCAGCAGCTCGCCGGTTTCCTTATTCTCGAAGATGGCGATCGGCACGCCCCAGGCGCGCTGACGGCTGATCACCCAGTCCGGGCGCTGCTCGATCATCGCATAGAGGCGGTTGCGGCCACCGGCCGGATAGAATTCGGTGGCATCGATGGCGGCCAGCGCCTTCTTGCGCAGGTCGTTGGTGGTCATCGAAATGAACCACTGCGGCGTGTTGCGGAAGATCAGCGGCGCCTTCGAGCGCCAGGAATGCGGATACTGGTGGCGCAGACGGCCCTTGCCGAGCAGGCCATTGGCCTCGATCAGCGTGGCGATCACGCGGCCGTTCGCGTCACCCTCTTTGCCGGCATCGTCCAGCACACGGGCCGGCTTGTCGCCGCCGAAGATCGGCACATGGCGGAAGTAACTGCCGTCGGCATCCACCGTATGCGGCACTTCGATACCGTTGGCGGTGCCGAGATTGTAGTCGTCGGCGCCATGGCCCGGCGCGATATGCACAAAGCCGGTGCCGGCATCCAGCGTGACGAAATCGCCGAACAGCACCGGCACGTCATACTCGTAGCCTTTGCCGCGCAGCGGATGTGCGCAGATCGTGCCGGCGAAATCCTCGCCCTTCAGCGTGGCCAGCACGCTGCTGCCCTCGATGGCGCAGGCCTTGGAAACGCTCTCGACCAGGTCTTTGGCGATAACGATTTCCTCGCCCACCTTCGCCAGCGTCTTTTCGCCGACCGCATCGACGCGCAGGCGGACATATTCGGCGTCCTGTGCTGCGGCAATCGCGCGGTTGCCCGGCATGGTCCAGGGCGTGGTGGTCCAGATCACGATGCTGGCGCCCTGCAGCGCCGCGTTGCCCGTCTTCACCACCGGGAATTTCACGAAGATCGTCGACGACGTATGCTCGTGGTATTCGACCTCGGCCTCGGCCAAAGCGGTGCGTTCGACGATCGACCACATCACCGGCTTCGAGCCCTTGAACAGGCCGCCATTCATGAGGAATTTCTGGATCTCGCGCACGATCTGGGCTTCGGCGGCGAAGCTCATCGTGGTGTAGGGATTCTTCCAGTCGCCGATCACGCCGAGCCGCTTGAATTCCTCGCGCTGTACGCCGATCCAGTGATCGGCGAAATCGCGGCATTCCTTGCGGAACTCGTCGATCGGCACTTCATCCTTGTTCTTGCCGGCGGCGCGGTATTTCTCCTCGATCTTCCATTCGATCGGCAGGCCGTGGCAGTCCCAGCCCGGCACGTAATTGGCGTCGAAGCCCATCATCTGCCGCGAACGGTTAATCACGTCCTTGAGGATCTTGTTCAGCGCGTGGCCGATATGCAGATTGCCGTTGGCATAGGGCGGGCCGTCATGCAGCACGAAGAGTTCGCGGCCCCTGGAGTCGGCGCGCAGCTTTTCGTAGAGGCCGATCTTCTCCCAGCGGGCGAGGATTTCCGGCTCCCTGGCCGGCAGGCCGGCCTTCATCGGGAAATCGGTGGCGGGCAGGAAAACGGTGGGGCGGTAGTCGGTGGTCATGGCTCAACTCGGGTGACGCGCCAGGCCATCAGCGGCGGCGCGGGTATTTCAGGAAAAGTCGAGGATATCCCGGGCCTTAGAAAAGGACCGGGCCGCTAATTCGCAGTGGCGCAGAGGCCGCAGATATGGCGAATTGCCCAAGCATGGCGATGATTTAGCATCTGAGGCCGCCGGTGTCGAGAATGGGGCTATAGGGCCCAGGAAGGCCCTCACCCTCCCAGCCCCCGGCTGGGCCTCTCTCCCGCTGCTGTGGGCGAGGGAATGAAAGCTCCCTCTCTCGCTTGCGGGAGAGGGTTGGGGTGAGTGCCTACTTCCGCAGCACTTCCGTCAGCCGCGCGACAACACCCTCGGCATTCGTCAGCACATCGTGGTTCCAGAAACGTACGACCCACCACTCTTGGCTTTCCAGCCACGCCGTACGCTGCCGGTCATGCTCGCTATCCGCATGCTGGCCACCATCGACCTCCACCGCGAGTTTTTGCTCGATACAGGCGAAATCCAGCACATACGGACCTACCGGATGCTGGCGGCGGAACTTGTGGCCATTGAGTTTGCGGTCACGCAGCAATGACCAAAGCCGTCGCTCGGCATCGGTCATCGATTGGCGCAGATCACGGGCATCGGGCATGCGGTGAGAGTAGCAGGAAAGCCCCTCACCCTCCCATCGCGACGCGATGGGCCCCTCCCTCTCCCGCTATCGCGGGCGAGGGGAATTAACGCCCCCTCTCCCGCTCTAGCGGGAGAGGGTTGGGGTGAGGGCTCTTTTTGGCGCCCCGCTTCTCAGGATGTGTGACACGCCGCCTCGATGCGGTTGCCGGCAGGGTCGATCACGAAGGCGGCGTAGTAGCGGCCGTGATAGTGCGGGCGCAGACCGGGCGGGCCGTCGTCGCGGCCGCCATGCGCAAGGGCCGCCGCATGAAATGCATCCACCGCCGCGCGGTCCGGCGCCTTGAAGCACCAATGCCGGCGCGGATCGGGCCGCATGGCCGCCGACTGCAGGACCGAGATGTAGCTGCGCTCCGCCGTATCCGGTCCGGCGCGCAGGCCATAGCCGCGGGCCTCCGGCTGCGCGTAGACCAAGGGGTAAGCCAGCGCCTGCATCACGGCATCGTAGAAGCCGGCGACGGCAGCGATGTCAGGCGCCGTGATCGAGACGTGGTCGAGCATCAGCGCTTGAGGATTGCTTTCGCCGCTTCGACATCGGCGGCGATCTGGCGCTTCAACGGCTCCGGGCCTTCGTATTTCAGCTCGGGCCGCAGGAAGGCGTGAAATTCCACCCGCATCGAGCGGCCGTAGAGATCGCCGCTGAAATCGAACAGATAGACTTCCAGCTTCACATCGGTCTGGTCCGCGAAAGTCGGCCGGATGCCGAGGCTGGCGACGCCGTCATGCACTTCACCGTCGATCACGCAGCGCACGGCATAGATACCGAATTTCGCCACCTGGAAATCGGTGAGCGCCACATTGGCGGTCGGATAGCCCAACTCGCGTCCGCGCTTGTCGCCGTGTTCGACCACGCCGACGATTTCCCAGGGCCGGCCGAGAATGCGGTTCGCATCGGCCTGTTCGCCGGCTTCCAGCAGACGGCGCACACGCGACGACGAAAAAACCTCTCCATCGCCCTGCGGCGACACGACTGTCACGCCGATCCTGTGTTTCGCGCCGAGCTCGCTGAGCAGGTCGGTATTGCCCGCCCTCGCCTTGCCGAAGGTGAAGTCGTAGCCGACCACCACATGGCTGAGCCCCAGATCGCGGGCAAGAATATGGTCGACGAAATCCTGCGGCGACTGCGCCGCCAGTGTGGCATCGAAGGGCAGCGCCAGCACGGCCTTGATGCCGAGATCGCCAAACAGCCGCGCCTTGGTCTCCAGCGCATCGAGCCGGAACGGCGGCGACGACGGCACGAAGAAGCGGCGCGGATGCGGCTCGAAGGTGATGACGGCACGCGGGCAGGCTTCGCCGGTGCGTTCGGCGATCCTGTCGGCCTCGGCATGCACGGCTGCGATCAGGGCGCGATGGCCCAGATGCACGCCGTCGAAATTGCCGATGGCGGCCACGGCACCGCGCAGGGCCGGCGGGAAACTGGCGCTGGAACGCAAAAGACGCATGCTGGCTCGTGAAACTCCGGGAAGGCTCCCGGCGCCGGTCACCTGGCCTTGCGGGAGACCATCATGGTGGCGGCGCCGTCGATCACCACAGTATCGCCGACCCGGCATTCGCAGGCAAAGGTCACGCGGCGCTTCTCGGGCACGATTTCTGTCACCGTGACTTTGGCCGTCACGGTGTCGCCGATGCGGACCGGCGCCTTGAAGCGCAGATCCTGCGACACGTAGATGCAGCCCGGGCCCGGCAGCTTGGTGCCCAGCACGGTGCTGATCAGGCTGGCGCCCAGCATGCCGTGCGCGATGCGGCCCTTGAAGGGCGTCGCGGCGGCAAAGGCTTCGTCCATATGCACCGGGTTGGTGTCGCCCGAGACATCGGCGAAGGCGACGATATCGGCTTCGCTCACAGTCTTGGCGAACTCGTCCGACATGCCGACCTGCAGGTCTTCGAGGTAATAGCCGTGCAAGGCCTGATAGGTCATGGCTGGTCGTCCTTCAGTGGCGCCAGAATCGGCGCTTGTGCGAGCGGTTGACGGGCATTTTTTGCGCGGCGACTATAGCGGCCCCGTCGCCGGACCGGCAACCCGCCGATTCGCAGTTGCAGCATAGACATTTGTATACCTGACACATGCCCGATATCCGCGCCCTGAGCGCCTTCACGCCGCAGAATCGCAGCGGAATCCGCTACGTCCTGACCGACATCGACGACACGCTGACCACCCATGGTCGCCTGCCGGCGGCGGCCTATGCGGCGCTGGAACGGCTGGAGGCCGCCGGTTTCAGGGTCATACCGATCACAGGGCGACCGGCCGGCTGGTGCGACCTGATCGCGCGGTTCTGGCCGGTGGACGCCATCGTCGGCGAGAACGGCGCGCTCTACATGCGCTACGATCGCCATGCCAAAAAGATGACGCGGCGCTTCTTCCAGACCGAGGCCGAGCGTGCGGCTGCGCGACAGAAACTCGCCTCGCTCAGCGACACTATCCTGCGCGAAGTGCCGGGCACGGCGCTGGCGTCGGACCAGCAGTATCGCGAATGCGACCTCGCGGTCGACTTCTGCGAGGACGTGCCGCCGCTGCCGCAGCCCAGCATCGACAAAATCGTCGCGCTGTTCGAGGCGGCCGGCGCCACCGCGAAAGTCAGCTCGATTCATGTCAACGGCTGGTTCGGCCACTGGGACAAGCTCTCCATGACGCGCGTGCTGTTCGAGGAATGCTACGGGCTGAATCTGGATGCCGTGCGTGACCAGATCGTGTTTGCCGGCGACAGCCCGAATGACGCGCCGATGTTCGGCTATTTCCCCAACAGCGTGGGCGTGGCCAATGTGCGACCCTTCCTCGACCGCATCGCGGCGAGGCCCGCCTTTGTCACAGAGGGCGAAGGCGGCGCGGGATTTGTCGAACTGGCGGACGCGCTGATAGAAGCAAAGAAATAGAAAAACTCGTCGTTCCCGCGAAAGCGGGAACCCAGATGACCAGGTGAGGTCTATCAGGTGGCCCCTGGCCCCCGCTTTCGCGGGGGCGACGAAATAGGGAGCTACGCAGCTTTCGCCATCTTCGGCGGGCCGAACAGCAGGCCCTGACCGAAGGGGAAATTCAGCTCGGCGAGCGTCAGCAGTTCCGACTCCTTCTCGACCTTGGCCAGCACCGGCAGCAGGTCGTGGCGACGGCAGATCTCGGCGAGATCGGCAGGATCGACGGTGGCGCGGGACACCACCGACTGATCGGTGAAGCAGCCGGCGTTGAATTTCAGGAAGCGTACGCCGAGTTTGGCCAGCGCTGGGAAATCGAGGTCGAGCCGGTCGATGCCGTCCAGCGACAGCGCGAAGCCGAGCGCCGACAGCTGGCCCAGGCGATACAACCCGTTGCGGTCGAGTTGCCGTGCGCCCTCGTAGCTGAATTCCAGCACGATATTGGCGGCATGTTCGCGTTCGCGCGTCAGGAAGTCGTAAAGCGGATTGAAGGTCTCGATCTGCGCCAGCATGTCGGGCGAGAGATTGAGGAAGAAGCCGACATCCTTGGCGCGCTGTTCCAGCTTGCGCACCATCTGCACGCCGCGCAGCAGCATCAGCGCATCGAATTCGGCACGCAGGCCGGCCGCATCCAGCGCCTGCAGGCAGGCGGCGGCCGGATAGGCCTTGCCGTCCGCGTCGCGCGGCCGGGCCAGCAGCTCGAAGAAACGGATCTTGCGCTGCGGCAGGCTGACGATCGGCTGCACATGCAGCTCGACGCGGTTGTTGTTCAGCGCATCGCGCACCGCATCCAGCAGCGTGCCGTCATCGGCCGGTTCCGGCCCGCGCAGCGGATCGGGCACGGTCAGGCGCGGCTCGTTGGCCGGCTGCCGGGCGGCCAGCGCTTCGGGCTGAACTTCCACCACCCCGGGCAGGATCGTGGGGACGGCTTCCTGGTCGCGCAGGCGCAGCACTTCCTCGGCCAGCTGTTCGATCTCGGCGATCAGGCGCGTCTGTACCCGGCGGCGCAGCAGGATCTCGCGCACCGCCCAGAACAGCATCAGCAGGCCGAGCGCCAGGATGCCGGGATGCTGCCCGCCCAGGGCCGGCACCAGCCGGGTCAGCGACACACCGGCAACCAACGCAATCAGCGACAGCGCGGCAAAGGTGAGCAGGGTCGGCATCGAGAAGCCTCCAGGGCAGTGCAACAAGGTGCTGCCCAGATGGGTTGATAACGCTATAGTTAAGCCGGGGTAGCGTTAATGGAGGCTGAATCATGAGCGGCCACGACAAGGTCACGACAAATCAGGCGGTTAGCCCGCTGCCGATGCCCTCCCTGCGGCGCCGGCTGGTCGGCGCCATCGCCTCCCTGCCGCTGGTGGCCGCCGCCCTGATCGCGCTCGGCCCCTTCGGCAGCAACGTGCAGGCCCAGCAGATCAGCAAGCGAACAGGAGCCACCGGCATGACCGCGCATGATTTCGACCTGACCGGGATCGACGGCACGCCGATGCCGCTGAAGCAGTTCAGGGGCAAGGTCGTGCTGCTGGTCAACACCGCCTCGCAATGCGGCTTCACCCCGCAATATGCCGACCTGGAAAAGATCTGGCAGCAGTATCGCGCGCGCGGCCTGGTCGTGCTCGGCGTGCCGTCGAACGATTTCGGCGGCCAGGAACCGGGCACGGCCGCGCAGATCAAGGAATTCTGCGAGGTCAATTTCAACATCGATTTCCCGCTCGCCGAGAAGCAGGTGGTGAAAGGCCCGGATGCGCATCCGCTCTATCGCTGGATCGCCAGCGAACTGGGCGAGGATGCGCTGCCGAAATGGAATTTCCACAAATACCTGATCGGCGCCGACGGCAAGCTGATCGAAGGCTTCGCCACGCCGGTCAAGCCGACCGACGGCAAGATCACCCGCGCCATCGAACTGGCGCTGCTGAAGGCGAAGGCCGGGGCGTAACCCTTACGTGGCTCTTCTCAATCCCGTAAAGCTGCCGGCATGAACTACCGTCACGCCTTTCATGCCGGCAATTTCGGCGACGTGCTGAAGCATGTCGTGCTGCTGGAACTGCTGGAGGCTTTGCACCGCAAGCCCAATCCGGTGCATCTGATCGACACCCATGCCGGTCTCGGCCTCTACGATCTCGCCTCGGATGAAGCCCAGCGCAGCGGCGAATACCGCTTCGGCATCGGCGCCGTGCTGTCCGATCCCAATGCGGCGAAACTCCTGCCGCGCTACTGGGACGCGCTGAAACGCCTCAACCCGGACCTGAAGCCCGGCGGCAGCGGGCTGCGGCGCTATCCCGGTTCGCCCTGGCTGCTGCAGGACAGCGTGCGTGCCGGCGACCGCGTCACGCTCTGCGAGCTGCACCCGCAGGATGCCGAGACGCTCAAACACAACATTGGCCGCGATCCGGCTGTCTCGGTGCATCACCGCGACGGCTTCGAGGCGCTGAAGGCGCTGACGCCGCCCACGCCGCGCCGGGGACTTGCCCTGATCGATCCGGCCTTCGAGGCGAAGGATGAATTCGAGACCCTGAGCAAAGCCGTGCTGCTGGCGCATCAGCGCTGGGCCACCGGCATGCTGGCGGTGTGGTATCCGATCAAGGACCAGAAAAGCATCGACCGGTGGAAGGCCGCGCTGGCGAAGCAGCTGAAAGCCGAGACGCTGTGTCTCGAACTGACGGTGCGGCCGGCGAAAGACGACCGGCAGATGAACGGCAGCGGGCTGCTCGTGGTCAATCCGCCCTGGCAGCTGGCCGAGACGCTGAAGCCGATGCTGGAATTTCTGAAAAGCCGCATGGCACGCGAAGGCGGCGCGGCGGTGAAGATTACGACGCTGGTGAAGTCCACATAACTTTTTCGTCGTTCCCGCGAAAGCGGGAACCCAGTCGTGCCGTTGTTCTGGATCCCCGCTTTCGCGGGGATGACGATGTATTTATTGCCGCGATCGTGCGCTAGTGAATCGTGCCCGACGGCGGATCGAGATCGTCGTCGTCATCGTCCTCGTCGTCGAGGTCGTCATCGAGATCGGGATCTTCGTCGTCATTGGCGCCGGTCGGCGGACTGGCCACCGGGCCGGCCTGGTGATGGCTGAGCCGCCAGGCCTTGCCTTCGCGCACGAACAGATTCGAGGCGATCAGATACTGGTCTTCCACCTTCTCGAAACAGATCACCAGCGCCACATCGCCCCACAGCGTGACGCGCGGCCCCATCATCTGCAAAGCCGGCTGCGACGGGTTGGACAGGATGCGGCGCCAGCCTTCCAGCACGGCCTCGCGGCCCATCAGCGGCGGCCAGCCCGGATGGATGCAGACGACCGGCGCCTTCTTGGCCCAGAGCTCTTCCATGGCCGCGATGTCACGCGACGCGAATGCGCGATAAAACGCGGCGTTGGTATCCAGCAGGGCGGTTTCGTCATCGGGCGGCGGCGTCGGCATGCCGCCACTTTAGAATGGGCCCGGGCGGCTTGGTAGTGCCTTGCACCATCTCCTTTGGGATGCTTCCCTCACGGCATGACCGCACCCCCATCGGCATCCGGGCCTGCAGCCAAGCCGGACTTTGCCATCCTGATGGTCTGCACCGGCAACATCTGCCGCTCGCCCACCGCCGACGGCATGCTGCGCCATGTCGTGCAGCGCGCCGGGTTGTCGGATCGGGTGCTGGTCGATTCCGCCGGCACGCATGACTACCATGTCGGCGATCCGCCCGACCGCCGCAGTGCCGCCCATGCAAAACGCTTCGGCATCGACCTGGACGGGCTGCGCGCCCGCCAGGTCACGGTGCAGGATTTCGCCGACTTCGACCTGATCCTGGCGATGGATGAGGGGCATTACCGCCAGCTGCAGCGGCTCTGCCCGCCGCAGTATCGCGACCGGGTGAAACTGTATCTGTCCTATGCGCCGCGCTTCGGCCGCGACGTGCCCGACCCCTATTACGGCAACTCGGACGGCTTCGACATGGTCTGGCGCATGTGCGAGGCGGTGACCGAGGCGCTGCTGATCGAGATCAACCAGCGTCTCGGCCTGAAGTAACCGTCAGGCTGTGGGCCCGCCGAGCTGCCGCTGCCCCAATTCTCGTTCCATTGCGGCGACGCCCTGCTCCATCATCGCCTCGATGGCCGGTTTCATTCCGGCCGGCAGCAGGTCGGCCTGCCAGACGATGCGGCAGCGCCCGGGGCCATCCTCGGTCACGGTGAAGGACGCATTGTGATGCGTCAGCCGTCCGCCGCTGGCCGAATAGGCCAGGCGATGCGCTGCGTCATCGAGATCGACAATCGCCTCGCGCGCCACGATGCCGTTGGCGAAGGTGACGATGCGCGCCGCGCCGCCCTCCTCCAGCCGGCAGTCGGTGACGAAGCCCGGTGCCAGCACGCGATGCACAGCCCCGGTATCGCGGAAGGCGGCCCAGACGCTGTCGAGGCCGGCGGCGACGGTGAATTCCTTGCGGATGGTCGGCATCGGCCGATCTCCTGTTACGCGGGCTTGCTGCAATAGGCCTCGATCCGGTAGCCGTCCGGGTCGATGGCAAAGGCGGCATAGTAGTTGTCGCCGTAATCGGCGCGCAGGCCCGGCTGGCCATTGTCCCTGCCGCCCTGCGCCAGGGCTGCGGCATGGAAAGCCGCGACGCTTTTGCGGCTTGGCGCGTCGAAGCAGAAATGCAGGCCCGACGCCATGTCGGCCGGCACGGGTTTATCCGTCTGGCTGATCCACAGCACCACGCTCTTGTCGCCATAGCCGAGCGAACCTTCACCCTCGCTGAGGCAGGTATAGCCGAGCGGCTTGAGCACGGCGTCATAGAAAATCTGGGTCTTCGCCGTGTCGCGAACCCCGATGGACACATGATTCAGCATTGTTTTCCCCTGCGGATATTCTGGCAAATTTCCGGCAGCAGTCCGTGCCGGCCCCGGCACCATGCCCCGGTCTGCGGTATCGGCGCTTGGGGAAAATTGCTATTCTTGCGCCCCATGGCCGATATGTCCGACACCGTCTCTCCCGTCACGCCCGCCGCGCGCGGGGGCGCGCGCGCCGCCGGCGGGGGGCG
>JAEYSS010000145.1 GCA_023434425.1 Pseudomonadota bacterium
CTGCAGCTTGTCGAGCTTGCGGCCGACCAGCACCAGTGTCGCGCCGAGCCGGCTCAGCTCATGCGCCGTGCAGCGTCCGATGCCTGAGCCACCACCGGTGACGATCACCACCTGGCCGGCAAAAAGCGCATCGCGGAACACCGAGCGATAGGGCATCGGACCGTTTCTCTCCCTGCACAGCTTTGTCCTGCTGCGGCATTATTTTATCGTTCCGGAACGCTACTTGACGCTAACGTAAGCGTCAATATAGGGTGCGAAAAACCCGCATGACGCCTGACGTTACGTCAATTCGTCACGCTTGCCACCGACTGCAATACAGTCACAAACCGGGAGCCCGAAATGTCGCTCGAACAGATCACCCAGCAGATGAGCCAGCGTGTGAAGCCCGGCGCGATCGACGCCACGGTGAAATTCGATTTCGGCGATGACGGCATCGTCTTCGTCGACGGTCCGGCCGGCACCGTGAGCAACGACGACAACGACGCCGATTGCACCATCACCATCTCGATGGCCAATTTCACCGCGCTGGCCGGCGGCGACCTCGACCCGACGACGGCCTTCATGATGGGCAAGCTGAAGGTGAAGGGCAACATGGGCGTCGCCATGAAGCTGCAGTCGATCCTCGGCTGAACCGGCCGACCGCCTCCGGATTTCAGGGCCGACCGGCAGCATCGCCGGTCGGCCCTTTTTCGTTGCTCAGACCGCGGTGCGTCCGTGCCGCCGGCCCTGCCGCAGCGCAAAGACTGCGGCGCCGAGCAGCAGCAGTGCCTGCAGTCCGATGGCCTGCAGCGTTGGATTGACACCCGCCTGCACGGCCCAGCCCGGCAGGTCGAGGTAATCGTAAGGCACCCAGCCGATCTCCTGGAATTCCTGCAGCGCGCCACCGATGAAGCGCAGGCCCAGCAGGAACAGGATGGCCGAGGTGACGGCAAAGACCGGACGCAGCGGCAGCCGCAGCGCCAGTCTGGTCATCGCCAGATAGATCAGTGCCAGCAGCGCTGCGGCGGCGGCCAGTCCCAGCAGCATGCCGGACGGACCGGTTTCCGCATCCATTGCCACGGCATGCAGGAACAGGATGGTCTCGGCGCCTTCGCGGAACACTGCCAGGAAAGCGATGCCGGCCAGCAGCCAGGGACCGTCGGCCTGCAGTGCGCGCTCGGTCTGGTGCTGCAGATGGCGTTTCCAGCCGTCCGCGTCGCGGCGCAGCCAGAGCCAGCCGCTGACATAGAGCAGCAGAACCGCGGCCAGCGACATCACGACCGCCTCGGTCAGATCGTCATGCGCGCCGCCGAAATAGTGGTGGAAGATCCAGGCCGCGGCGAGGCTGGCCAGCAGCGCGGCCAGGCTGCCCCACAGCAATGCACCGCGGCGATGGCCCTCGCCGGCACGCTGCAGGAAGGCCGACAGCGCGGCGATGACCAGCAGCGCCTCCAGTCCTTCGCGCAGCAGGATAAAGAATGAGTCGACAGCGACCGACAGCATGGCGGCAGCTCTCCTTTGTGTCAGGCGGGGCGGCTTCATGCTATTGCGAGGCTTTTGCAACTGCAAGGCCGGCGGCGGGATCAGGCGGCGTGACCGCCAGCCTTTGTTGATTTTGGTCATCGGATACTGCTGCGCCGGCAGCACATTGACCGGCTGACCGGCGCGGCGCTAAGGACTGGCATGGAGCATCAGGACGTCATTCCCTATTTCCGCGAACTGGTGGTGTTCCTCGCCGCCGCCGGCATCGTCGTGCCGGTGTTTCAGCGCCTGCGCGTCAGCCCGGTGCTGGGCTTTCTGCTGGCCGGCCTCGCGATCGGACCCTATGGCCTCGCCCGCTTCGCCGACCTGCTGCCGGCGCTGCGGTATGTCACCATCCGCGAGCTCGACGGCGTGCGGCTGATTGCCGAATTCGGCGTCATGTTCCTGCTCTTCACCATCGGGCTCGACATGTCGCTCAACCGTCTGTGGCAGCTGCGCCGTCTGGTCTTCGGGCTCGGCCTGTCGCAGCTGCTGCTCTGCGCGACCGCTATCGCCGCCATCGCTCTGGCCTTCGGCACCACGCTGCCGGCCGCCATCGTGCTGGGCAGCTGCCTGGCCTTGAGTTCGACCGCCATCGTGATGCAGCTGCTGCTGGAAAGCCGCCGCAGCGCCACGCCGCTCGGCCGCGGCAGCTTTGCCATTCTGCTGATGCAGGATCTCGCCGTGGTGCCGATCCTGCTGCTGCTCGGCTTCATGGTCGCGGCGCAGCAGGGCAGCGACAATACCGGACTGCTGCGGCAGCTGGGCGAGACGTTGGTGGGCGCCGGCCTCGCGCTCGGTGGCATCATGCTGTTCGGCCGCTATCTGCTGGCACCGCTCTATCGCATGGTCGGCGCGGCGAAGAGCCCCGAACTGTTCATGGCGCTGACTCTGCTGGTGGTGATCGCCATGGCGGCCGTCACCGGCCTGGCCGGCCTGTCGATGGCGCTGGGGGCCTTCCTCGCCGGCCTGCTGCTGGCCGAAACCGAATACCGCCATGCCGTCGACGTCAGCATCGAGCCCTTCAAGGGCCTGCTGCTCGGCCTGTTCTTCCTGTCGGTCGGCATGGGCATCGACCTGCGCGTGGCCTTCGGGAATGCCGGCTGGCTGCTGCTGTCGGTGATCGGTCTGTTCGCGATCAAGGGCAGCATCATCGCCGTGCTGGCGCTGGCATTCCGCCAGGGCCGTTTCGTGGCGCTGGAAATGGCGCTGCTGCTCGGCCAGGGCGGCGAATTCGCCTTCGTCGTGCTCGGTCTGGCCGAACGGCGCGGCCTTCTGCAGCTCGAAATCGCGCAGTTCATGCTGCTGGTCGTCTCATTGTCGATGGCGCTGACGCCGCTCACCGCGCTGCTCGGGCGGCGCATCGCCCGCCGGGGCGAACATCGCGACGCCACGCGCCGGCATGGCCTTGCCGAAACCACCGAACTGGAAGGCCATGTGCTGATCTGCGGATTCGGCCGGGTCGGCCAGACGATCGCGCGCCTGCTGGAGGCCGAGCAGATTCCCTGGGCGGCGCTGGATCACGACAGCGCCAGGGTGGCGGCGGAGCGCAATGCCGGACGCCCGGTGCATTACGGCGATGCCAGCCGCAGTGAGATGCTGAAACGCCTGCATGTCGGGCAGGCGCAGGCGCTGGTGGTGACGCTGGACGATCCGGCCGCGGCCGGTCACCTGGTGGCGGCGGCACATCGCGGCTGGCCGCATCTGCCCGTGCTGGCGCGCGCCCGCGACGCCGCCCATGCCGCACAGCTGCGCAAGCTCGGCGCCAGCGACGTGGTGGCCGAGGCCGAGGAAGCCTCGCTGCAGCTCGGCGGCCTGGCGCTGCAGAAAACCGGACTGCCCGAGGAGGCGGTCCACCTGCGGCTGGAGCGCGCGCGCAGCCGGCGCGATGGTGCGGAATAGGAGAATTTCTTTTCGTTTTAATGGCTTAGTCCGCTTGGCCTGAACAGGGCTTTCCGCTACTCTCGCGCCCCAGTCACCAAGCCGGATCAGTCCCGGCGGAACGCCGGCAGCGCCGACCAGGCAGCGGCGGCAGTTTCGCCCATTACAGCCTTTTGAGGATTTCATGTCGCAACCGCAACCGCTCATGCACGGCAAGCGTGGCCTGATCATGGGCGTCGCCAACGACCGCTCGCTGGCCTGGGGCATCGCCAAGGCATTGCACGATCATGGTGCCGAACTCGCCTTCACCTACCAGGGCGAGGCGCTGGAAAAGCGCGTGCGGCCACTGGCCAACAGCATCGGCGCGCAGCATGTACTGGAATGCGATGTCACCAATGCCGCCTCGATCGACTCTGTGTTCGATGCGCTGGGCAAGGCCTGGGGCAAGCTCGACTTCCTGGTGCATGCCATCGGCTTTTCCGACAAGAACGAGCTGAAGGGTCGTTACATCGACACCAGCTTCGACAATTTCGCCCTGACCATGAATGTCAGCTGCTACAGCTTCACGGCGGTGATGCAGCGCGCCGAGAAGCTGATGACCGATGGCGGCTCGGCGCTGACGCTGACCTATTACGGCGCCGAGCGCGTGATGCCGCATTACAACGTGATGGGCGTCGCCAAGGCCGCGCTTGAGGCCAGCGTGCGCTATCTTGCCGTCGATCTCGGCAAGAAGGGCATCCGCGTCAACGCCATCTCGGCCGGCCCGATCAAGACGCGGGCCGCCAGCGGCAGCGGCTACTTCCGCTATATCCTGAAATGCAACGAACTGAACGCGCCGCTGCGCCGCAATGTCAGCATCGAACAGGTCGGCGGCGCCGGCCTGTATCTGCTCAGCGATCTCGGCGCCGGCGTCACCGGCGAGACCCATCATGTCGACAGCGGCTATCACGCCGTGGGCATGGTGGCGACCGACCAGTCGGCGCAGGTGGCCGAACTGCTGCTCTCGCTCGGCGGCAAGAAGGCCGAGTAAGCAGGCACGATGTCGGACAACAGCCCCCATGTCTGATAATAGCTTCGGCAGACTTTTCCGCGTCACCACCTGGGGTGAGAGTCACGGGCCGGCGCTGGGCTGCGTGATCGACGGCGCGCCGCCGCGCGTGCCGCTGACCGAAGCCGATATCCAGGACTGGATGGACAAGCGCAAGCCCGGCACTTCGCGTTTCGTGACGCAGCGCCAGGAACCCGACAGCGTAAAGATTCTGTCCGGCACCTTCGAAGGCCTGACCACCGGCACGCCGATCATGCTGATGATCGAGAATGTCGACCAGCGCTCGAAGGACTATGGCGAGATCAGGGACAAGTTCCGTCCCGGCCATGCCGACTTCACCTACTGGAGCAAATACGGCATCCGCGACTATCGCGGCGGCGGGCGCAGCTCGGCGCGCGAAACCGCATCGCGGGTCGCCGCCGGCGCGGTGGCGCGTCAGGTGCTGAAGACCCTGATCGGTCCGCAGGTGCAGCTGCGCGGCGCGCTGGTGCAGATCGGCGAGAAAACCATCGACGGCAGCACCTGGAACTGGGACAGCGTGACGCAGAATCCCTTCTGGTGCCCCGATCCGAAAATGGCGCTGGAATGGGAAGACTATCTCGACGGCATCCGCAAGGCAGGATCTTCCGTGGGCGCCGTGGTGGAATTGCGTGCGTCAGGCATTCCCGCCGGACTGGGCGAGCCGATCTACGGCAAGCTGGATGCCGACCTGGCCGCGGCGATGATGAGCATCAATGCCGTGAAGGGCGTGGAGATCGGCGCCGGCTTCGCCTCGGCGCGGCTCAGCGGCGAGCAGAATGCCGACGAGATGCGGCTGAGCAACGGCGCGGTCGAGTTCACCTCGAACCAGGCCGGCGGCATCCTCGGCGGCATTTCCACCGGCCAGGAGATCGTCGTGCGGTTTGCCGTGAAGCCGACCTCGTCGATCCTCAATCCGCGCGCGACCATCGACCGTTTCGGCGGCGAGACCGAGATCATGACCAAGGGTCGCCATGATCCTTGCGTCGGCATCCGCGCCGTGCCGGTCGGCGAAGCCATGCTGGCGCTGGTGCTGGCCGATCATCTGCTGCGCCATCGCGGCCAGGTCGGCGGCTTTAAAAGCGGGTTCGATCCGCGCTGATCATCCCTCTCCGTGTCATGCCCGGACTTGATCCGGGCATCCACGCCTTACTCTTTGATGTGGCATAAAGACGTGGATGGCCGGGTCAAGCCCGGCCATGACAAAGACCCATTGTGTGTGCGGTCACTGCACCATCGGCGAGGTCAGGTCGCCCATTGCGTTGCAGACCATTTCGCAGCGACGGCAGGCCTCGGCGCAGATCGCGCAATGCTCGTGCATCTCGGCATGGCTTTCGCATTCCTCGGCACAGACGCGGCAAGCCTCGGCGCAGGCGGCCAGCAGCACGCGCAAGGTCGTGATGTTGCTGCCGGTGCGGCGCGTGGCGACCTTGGCCACCGCTTCGCAGATATCGGCACAGTCGAGATCGAGCCGGATACATTGCTTGAGGTGATGCGCCTCGTCCTCGGCCAGGCAGGCATCGGCACAGGCGATACAGGTCTGCGCGCAGTCGAAGCAGGCTTCGATACACTCGATCAGCGTCTGGTCGGCCTGGACATCGCCGTCCACTTCCGGATGGGTCTGGATCATCATCTGGGTATGCATGAACCCTCTCCCTGAGATGTGTGTCGCGCTCAACCCGTCACCCGGGGCTTTGTTCCGCCCCTTTGCTCTGGGCGGACTTGGCCCTAGTCTGAAGCCCGATCAGGAGGAAGACCCATGGCCAAGCCGAAGCAGAAAACCGCCCCGAAAGCCGGAGCCAAGAAAGCCCGGAAAGCACATGCCCAAAAAGCACATGCGCTGAAGATCGCCGTGCCGCCGCGCGAAAAACTCGATCCGGCGACCCAGGCCTATTTCGCCAAATGCGACGAGAAGATCGGCTTCGTGCCGAACGTGCTGCTGAGCTACAGCTTCGATGCCCGGAAGCTGCGCGGCTTCAGCGAGATGTATAACGAGCTGATGCTGGGCGAGAGCGGCCTGAGCAAACTGGAACGCGAGATGATCGCGGTGGCGGTCAGCAGCATCAACCACTGCTTCTACTGCCTGACCGCGCATGGCGCCGCCGTGCGCCAGATTTCCGGCGATCCGAAACTGGGCGAACAGATGGTGATGAACTATCGCGTCGCCGACCTCACGCCGAAAATGCGCGCCGCGCTGGACTTCGCCGCCAAACTGACCGAGACGCCGGACAAGATCGTCGAGGCCGACCGCGGGGCTTTGCGCAAGGCCGGCTGGAGCGACAAGGATATCTGGGACATCGCGGCGACGGCGAGCTTCTTCAACATGAGCAACCGCATGGCCGCCGCCATCGAGATGAACCCGAACGACGAGTATCACGGCGCCTTCCGGTGAGG
>JAEYSS010000158.1 GCA_023434425.1 Pseudomonadota bacterium
AGCCGAACGACTCGAGGTAGTTGGCAGCGGCGTTGAAGCCCTGCTCAAGACCGGTCGGCGAGAAGAAACCACCGCCGCAGCCGTTGGCAGTGCCGGCAGAGGTCAGATCCTGGCAGTTGTCCGGCGAGTAGCCGACACCGATCTGCAGACCCTTACCAGCCTTCGAACCGAAGTAGCGGTTCGACGCACTGTACAGGTTGATGTGGTTGACGTCGTCCATGGCATTGACGAAACGCATCAGCGGGGCGTTGTTCACCGCCGAGTATTCCGAGTTAACCGTGGTGCTGTAGTTCGGCAGCGAGTTCGGCGCCGCATAGATCATCTTGGTGGTGACCGAGTCCATCGAACCCATTTCGACGCGGCCGTATTCGACGTTTTCGACGAACATGTAGGTTTCGTCGACCTGGTCGGCATAGGTGCCCGACTCGAGTTCAACGCGGCCGCCGATCACGGTGCCGCCAGCCAGGACGCCACGGAAATTGAAATGGATTTCCGAGTCCTGCTTGATGCCATGGTCGGACTGACCGCCCTGCGGCGAACGGTCCTGCCACTGCAGGAGCTGGTTGTAGTAACCGCCGACGCTCAGGCCGAGCGGAACTTCCTTGGTCTGCGCGTTAGCGATATCGGCCACGAACAGGCCGGCAGCGGCAACGAGCGCCGTTTGCAGAAGCAGAGTCTTCTTCATTTTCCTCTTTCCTCTCCCACCGGGATTAGGGTTGCAGTGCTAGTCACTAGCATCGAACAAACAGCCAGACGGGCCGCTGATCGCCGAGGATCAAGCCATCTGCGCCCCGCAAGTGTCAATTAAAGCAGCACTTTTCCCGAGACTTTTGGAACCGGTGTTGCAATTGCGCCACACAAAATCGCGGTCAGACGTTTATTCTCTTTCAAAATCAATGAGATATGAAAGGCGCCCCTGCCCGCGGCGGTTCGCGGCGGTGGATCGGAATATGAAGGCGCGGTTAAGAACCGGCCGGCCGGCGGACGACTCGGTAGGCCCGGCCCGCTTCCGCCGTGCCGTTTTCGATTCGCAGGGCCTGGTCGTGGGTAGCCGCGACGACAAATCCTGTGCGGGCCGCGAGCGCGCTGATATAGGCATCGGTCTGCCGGAAGCGCCCGCTGGGCCGCAATTCCACCGGCTGCGCACCATCGGCCAGCTCGATCGTGAACAGCAGCTCGCCATTCTCAGTAAGATATTGTTCTGAAATAGAAAATATCTCCTCCAGCTGCCCGATATAGATGAAGACATCGGTGGCGAGGACGGCATCGTAGCGACAGGGCGGCCGCCGCAGGAAGGCATGTGCCTCGGCCTTGTAGAGGTGGTCGTAGCCGCCGCGCCGCGCCGCCTGCTGCAGCATCCGGGGCGCCAGGTCGACGCCGTCGAGGCGTCTGGCATAGGGCCGGAATAACGGCGCATTCAGCCCGGTGCCGCAGCCCAGATCGAGGATTGCCCGGCGGGCATCGCGTTCCCAGACCCCCTCCACCAGGCCGGCGACCATCTGCGGGCCGCGATAGTTCAGCGCCGCCAGATGGGCGTCGAAACTCTCGGCATGACCATCAAAAACCCACACGACATAGTCGTCGGGCGCCCGATCCGGCACCCGCCCGCCGTCCAGCATGTCGATCATATGGCGGATCGCGCCCGACTGCGGCAGCAGGGCATGGGCGCGCCGGAAGGCCGCCAGCGCCGCCTGGGCATCCTTGCGTTCGAGATGGCACTGGCCCAGTCCGAGCCAGGCCGGGGCGGAGTCTTCGAGGCCTAGGGCTTTTTGGTAAATTTCAGCCGCCTGGTCGAGTTGTCCGGCCGACTGGGCCTGCCAGGCGCGCTGCAAAAGATCCTGGGCCGACTGTGTTTCTGAATCCATGGTCTATCGAGCTCTCGGCGGACTCCGCGACCGGACTTAAGCCCTTTGACCCCGGCTGACAATCCCGCCAATCCGGCAGGCGTAATACTGGCCGGTCCACCGGGGCTGTTATAGACTGCGGTATCCGTTGCTGCAGTATGCGTTTCTGGAGGATTGCCACGATGGCGTCTGTGCGCCCAACCCGTTTGTACCGCCGGGATTTTTTCCGTCGCGGAGCGATGCTGTCCTGCACGCTGATCGCACTGCTTGCCCTGGCCGGCTGCGCCGCGCGTGGCGACGGCGAAACCCAGACCTATTACCCGGAGAAAGACTCGACCGGAAATTACAATCCGGCCCCGAATGCGCCGCGGCAGTCGGTTTTCGGCTCCGGTGGCCTGAACCTGTTTGGCGGCAACCAGAAGAAGGACGAAGGCGGTGGCGGCGGCATCGGCGTCAACAGCTTCCTGTGGCGCGCGACGCTCGACACGGTCTCCTTCATGCCGCTGGTCTCGGCCGATCCGTTCGGCGGCGTGATCATCACCGACTGGTATACCCCGCCGCAGACGCCGGCCGAGCGTTTCAAGGTAAATGTCTACATCCTCGACCGCGCGCTGCGCGCCGACGGGATCCGGGTTGCCGTCTTCCGCCAGGTGCGTCAGGGCGACAACTGGGCAGACCAGGCACCCGCGGCCAATACCGCGGTGAGCATGGAAAATGCCATCCTGCAGCGCGCCCGCGAATTCCGCATGGAAGCCGAGGCGCGGCGTTAAGCCGTCCCGCCATACCCATAGTCGTTCAACACCGGAACCGTTGATGTCCCGCTATAACGCCAAGGCGGTCGAAACCAAGTGGCAGGCCGCCTGGACCGAACGCCAGGCCTTTCGTGCCGAAGCCGATCCCAAGCGTCCGAAATACTACGTGCTGGAGATGTTTCCCTATCCGTCGGGACGCATCCATATGGGCCATGTGCGCAATTACACGCTGGGCGACGTCGTCGCCCGCTACAAGCGCGCCCGCGGCTTCAACGTGCTGCATCCGATGGGCTGGGACGCCTTCGGCCTGCCGGCGGAAAACGCCGCGCAGGAGAAGAAGGTTCATCCCGCCGCCTGGACCTATGACAACATCGCCAATATGCGCGCCGAGCTGCAGCGCATGGGTCTGTCGCTCGACTGGAGCCGCGAATTCGCGACCTGCCATCCGGGCTATTACAAATACCAGCAGGAAATCTTCCTCGATTTCCTGAAAGCCGGCCTGATCGACCGCAAGGAAAGCTTCGTCAACTGGGATCCGGTGGATCAGACCGTGCTCGCCAACGAGCAGGTGATCGACGGCCGCGGCTGGCGGTCGGGCGCCGTGGTCGAGCGGCGCAAGCTGTCGCAGTGGTTCCTCAAGATCACGGCTTATGCCGATGACCTGCTCGCTGCATTGCAGGATGGGCTGGAACGCTGGCCCGAGCGCGTCAAACTGATGCAGCAGAACTGGATCGGCAAATCGGAGGGCGCGCGCTTCTCCTTTGTGCTGAAGAACCGGCCGGACAAGATCGAGGTCTATTCGACGCGGCCCGATACGCTGTTCGGCGCCAGCTTCGTCGCCATCGCCGCGGATCATCCGCTGGCCGCCGAAGCCGCAAAGAACGATCCCAAACTCGCCGCCTTCATCGAGGAATGCCGCCAGACCGGCACGGCGGAAGCCGAACTCGAAAAGGCCGAGAAGAAGGGCTACCGGATTCCGGTCGAGGCGCTGCATCCTTTCGACCCGAACTGGGCCCTGCCGGTTTATGTCGCGAATTTCGTGCTGATGGAATACGGCACCGGCGCCATCTTCGGCTGCCCGGGCCATGACCAGCGCGACCTGGATTTCGCGCGCAAATACGATCTGACTGTGAAGGCTGTCGTAGCCCCCAAAGGCCAGGCGAGCATCGAGATCGGCACCGAGGCCTTCATCGAGACCGACAACACGGTCGCGATCAACTCCGATTTCCTCAACGGCCTGGATGTCACTGCGGCCAAGCGTGCCGCGATCAAAAAACTGGAAGAACTCAAGGCCGGCGAAGGCACCGTCACCTTCCGCCTGCGCGACTGGGGCGTGTCGCGCCAGCGCTACTGGGGCTGCCCGATTCCGGTGATCCATTGCGAGACCTGCGGCATCGTGCCGGTGCCGAAGCAGGAGCTGCCGGTGCAGCTGCCCGACGACGTCACCTTCGACAAGCCGGGCAACCCGCTGGACCATCATCCGACCTGGAAACATGTGAACTGCCCGACCTGCGGCAAGGCAGCGCGACGCGAGACCGATACCTGCGACACCTTCGTCGACTCCTCGTGGTATTTCGCCCGCTTCTGCAGCCCGCGCGCCGATGTGCCGATGGTGCAGGAGGAAGTCGATTACTGGATGCCGGTCGATCAGTATATCGGCGGCATCGAACACGCGATCCTGCATCTGCTCTATTCGCGCTTCTTCACCCGCGCACTGCGCGACACCGGACATCTGTCGCTGAAAAGCGGCGAGCCTTTCGCCGGCCTGTTCACGCAGGGCATGGTCTGCCACGAGACCTACAAGGATGCCTCGGGCGCCTGGCTGCAGCCGACCGAAGTTAAAAAAGACGGCGGCAACGTGGTGCATTACACCACGGGCGCGCCGGTCACGGTCGGCCGCACCGAGAAGATGTCGAAGTCGAAGAAAAACGTCATCGACCCCGGCCTGATCATCGACACCTACGGCGCCGACACCGCGCGCTGGTTCATGCTGTCGGACAGCCCGCCGGAACGCGATCTGGAATGGAGCGAATCCGGCGTCGAAGGTGCATGGCGCTTCACCCAGCGTTTGTGGCGCCTGGTCTCCGAGCCGCGCGGACCGATCGCTGCCAAGGCAGCAAGCAAGCCGTCCGACTGGCCGGAGGCCGCACAGACCCTGCGCCGCGAACTGCACAAGGCGATTGCGGCGCTGACCCAGGATCTGGAGCAGTTCCATTTCAACAAGGCGGTCGCGCGCATCCACGAATTCGCCAATCTGCTGGAAGCCGCCAGGGGCGACGATGCAGCCACCGCCTGGGCGCGGCGCGAGGCGCTGGAAACGCTGGCCAAGCTGATCGGCCCCATGGTGCCGCATCTGGCCGAGGAAATCTGGCAGGCGCTGGGCCATGACGGCCTGCTGCTGGAACAGCCCTGGCCGATTGCCGATGCCGATCTGGCGCGCGACGAGACCGTCACCATCGCGGTGCAGGTGTCGGGCAAGCTGCGCGCCACCATCGAAGTCGCGCGCGACATGGCACAGCCCGACCTGGAGAAACTGGCGCTCGCCAACGACAATGTCGTGCGCGCCATCGACGGCAAACCCGTGCGCAAGGTGATCGTCGTGCCGAACCGGATCGTCAATGTCGTGGTCTAGGCACCTTCGTCCGCTGCTTGGCATCCTGCTGGTGGCGGCACTGCTGGCCGGTTGCGGTTTCCGCCCGCTGTACAAGCAGACCGGCAATACCGATACGGTGAGGGACTTTTCCCAGATCAGCATCGCGCAGCCGGAGGACCGCCCGTCGCAGCAGCTGCGCAATTACCTGCTGGATACACTGACGCCGCATGGTCAGCCGGATCGTCCGCTCTATCGGCTGGAATATCGCATCACTGAATCGCTGGGCTCGGTTTTTGTCACGCGGACCGAGGAAGTCACCCGCAGCAATCTCCAGCTTTCGGCATCCGTTTCTCTGCGCGACTATCAGACCGGCGAGTCGCTGACCTCAATTTCCGCGACCAGCCAGGCCTCCTACAACGTCACCCAGGCGGACTACGCCAACCTGGTCAGCGAAAAAAATGCCCGCGAGCGCGCCCTGCGCGATGTCGCCGAGCAGATCCGGCTCCGGCTCGGCAACTACTTCGATCGCCGACCGGAAATGGAACGGCGCCAGCGGGAACGCGAGCAGCGGCAGCAACAGCAGCCCCTGCAGCAACAGCCGCCTGGCTTGCGGCCCGAGCAGCAGCGGGGCCTGCTGCAATGAAGCTGGCCGCGCGCGAGATCGAGGGCTTCGTCAGGCGGCCCCGGCCTGAGATCCGCGCGGTGCTGCTGTTCGGCAGCGATGCGGGCCTGATCCGCGAACGCGCCAAGATCATCGCACAAAGCGTCTGCCCCGATCTGAGCGATCCCTTCCGTGTCGCGACGCTGACCGGCGCGCAATTGCAGGACGATCCGGCACGACTGGCTGACGAGGCGGCGGCAATGGCCCTGACCGGCGGCCGCCGCGTGGTGATGATCTCCGGCGCCGGCGACCGTAACGGCAAACTGTTCGCCGGCTTCTTTGACAAAGCCATCGGCGATGCCCTGATCGTGGTCGAGGCTGGCGAGCTGACGCCGCGCTCTTCCTTGCGTGTTGCCTTTGAGGACTCCGCAATTGGCGTGGCGCTCGGCTGCTACGCCGATGACAGCCGCGCCCTGCAGGGCCTGGCCGAAGACATGCTGAAAGAGGCCGGCAAGAAGATTGCGCCCGATGCCATGGCCTATCTGCTCGACAATCTGGGCGCCGACCGCATGATCACGCGCGGCGAGATCGCCAAGCTGCTGCTCTACAAGGGTGACGACACCACGCCGATCAGCCTGGAAGACTGCGAAGCAGTGATCGGCGACTCCTCCACGCTGTTTCTGGACGATGCCGCCTTTGCCGCCTTCGGCGGCGACTTCAACCAGCTGACCGATGCGCTGACGCGCTGCGAAGGCGCGGGTGAATCGCCGGTGGCGATCCTGCGCGTGGCGCAGAAGCACGGCCAGAAATTGCATCTGGCCGCCGCCAGCCGCGAGGCCGGCAATGTCATGGACCCCAAGCGGCTCGGCGTGCACTGGACGCGCAGCGCCGGGTTTGAAAGGCAGATGCGGCAATGGTCGGGCGAGCGGGTGATGCGCGCGCTGGAAATCCTCACCGATGCCGAACTGATGGCCAAGAGCACCGGCATGCCGGCCGCCAGCGCCTGCGGCGATGCATTGCTGCGCATCGCCAGGGCCGCGCGGGTTTCGCGGTAAATCCACCGCCAGTCTGCAATTCCAAACCGTCATGGCCGGGCTTGTCCCGGCCATCCACGTCTTCGGCCATTTCAGAAAAAGGAAAGGCGTGGATGCCCGGCACAAGGCCAGGCATGACGAATTTGAGAATGCCTACGTCCCGAAATCGAGAATGCCGGCCGAACCGTCTTCGCCGCCGGCGATCAGATAGCGACCGTCGCGGCTCCAGGCCAGAGACGTAACCGGCGCGGCACCCAGCTTTTCCAGCTCGATGCTCGACTCGTCGCTGATGCGGCCCATGCGGATCTGGCCATCGGCATGCCCCGAGGCGATCAGGCCATGCCTCGGATGGCAGACCACCGCCGTGACCAGGGCGCCGCGGCTCAGTTCCATCGGCGCGGTACCCATCGGGCCCTTGCCCTTGCAATCCCACACCACCACCACTTCGGCACCTGAAGTGGCGAGCCAGCGGCCGTCTTTCGACCAGCTCAAAGAACGTGGCTTGGCAGGATAGCCGCTCATGCGCATGTCGGCGGAATCGGCCAGCCGCCAGCCATGCAGCTCGTTTTCCTGCGTCGCCGTCATGACGAACTTGCCGTCCGGCGACCAGGTGGCCGCGACATGCGAGCCCTTCCAGTTCAGCCGCTTCGGCGACTGGGCCTCCGCCTTGCACCACCACAGCGACACGCCGCCGTAATGCGCCGCCACCAGCCGCTTGCCCTTCGGATTGAAGGCCAGTCCTGCCACAGTGCTCGGATGATCCTCGAAGATCGCCACCGGACGGCCTGCGCCATCCAGCAGGCCGACGCGCCTGCCGGCGGCATAGGCAATGCCGGCACCGCCCTCGGCCACCGCGACATGCTCGATCCATTTGCGCGGCACTGTTGCCAGTTCGCTGCCCTCGCCGCTGACCGTGGACAGCATCAGGCGGCCATCGTCGCCGCCCGACACAAAACCTTCGCCACCGGGCGCGGCGGCAAGGCAGAGCAGCGCTGCACCCGGATGCGCGATCAGCCGCCGCGTGGTATCCGCATCCGGTTGATCGAAGGGCCGCAGCGCGATCGAGCCGTCGCCCAGTCCGAAACCGGCATGGCCGGCCTCGTCGGCCGAAGCCACCGCCACGACACCGGACTGGAACTGCCAGAGATAGGCCCGGAACCCGACCTGCGTGCCGGGAGACGCTTTCACGTTCGACATCAGGCGCGACAGCCCTCGAAGCCCTGCTGCAGGACGTCGCGATCAAGCTCGCGGCCGATGAAGACCAGGCGCGAAAAGCGGTCTTCATCATTGCGCCAGTCGCGCTGGAAATCGCCGTCCTTGATCATATGCACGGCCTGGAAGACGAAGCGCTTGTCGCTGCCCTTGAAATCCAGGATGCCCTTGCTGCGCAGGATATCCTGGCCCTTGCTGGCCAGCAGTTCGCCGATCCAGGCGTCGAACTTGCGCGAGTCGACCGGTGTATCCAGCGTCAGCGAGATGCTCTTCACCGTGGTGTCGTGCTCATGGTCGTGGCCGCAATGTTCGTCATGCACATGGCCGGGCTCGCCATGCGCCGGATTGTGACCATGCTGGTGGTGCGCATGGTCGTGTCCGTGGTGATGATCGTCGTGCCCGTGATCGTGACCGCAATGCTCGTCATGCACATGACCGGCCTCGCCATGCGCCGGATTGTTCTTCAGAAAATCCGGCTCGAGGTCGAGGATGCGGTTGAGATCGAAGGCGCCGCGGTCCAGCACCTTGGCCAGATCCACGTCGCAGCGGGTGGCGTGATGAATCTGCGCGAAGCGGTTGATGCTGCGGATGCGGCGTTCGACATCGGCCAGTTCGGCCGGCGTCACCAGGTCGGTCTTGTTCAGCACGATGACATCGGCAAACGCGATCTGCTCCTCGGCTTCGCGGCTGTCTTTCAGCCGCGCCGGCAAGTGGCGCGCATCCACGACGGTGACGATGGAATCGAGCCGGGCCCGGCGCGACACATCCTCGTCAACGAAGAAGGTCTGCGCCACCGGGCCGGGATCGGCGAGGCCGGTGGTCTCCACCACAATGGCATCGAAACGGTCTTTGCGTTTGAACAGGCCTTCGATGATGCGGATCAGGTCGCCGCGCACGGTGCAGCAGATGCAGCCGTTGTTCATCTCGAAGACTTCTTCATCGGCATCCACGACCAGGTCGTTGTCGATGCCGATTTCGCCGAATTCGTTGATGATGACAGCGTATTTCTTGCCGTGCTGCTCGGTCAGGATGCGGTTCAGCAGCGTGGTCTTGCCGGCGCCGAGATAGCCCGTCAGGACAGTGACAGGCGTCTTTGCGATATCGAATGCCGAAGAAGACGATGACTGGGACATAAGCGGATACTCCGGCCGGACCGGCCATGCTATGGATTTTTGGAATTTGGGCGTAACCATAGTGGCCTGAAGGTTGAAGTCCAGCCTTCCGGGTGCATCAGTCAAGTATCAGAACTCATGACGAAAAACCGCGCCACCTACAGCCTCACCCTGCCGAGCCCGCTCGGCTCGCTCACCGTCTTTGCCACCACGCAGGCCATCGTGAAGCTGGACTGGGGCGGCCGGGGCGCCCAGAAGGCATCCTGGTCGGCCGATACCGAGACGCCCGCCGAAGCGCAGGCCCTGCTGGACGAGGCCGGACGACAGCTGGCGGCCTATTTCGCCGACGGCAAAACCGGCTTCGAGCTGCCGCTCGATCCGGCCGGCACGGAGTTTCAGCGCGCGGTCTGGGATTTCATGCTGGCGATCCCGGCGGGCCGGACACGCAGTTACGGCGAAGCAGCAACAGCGGTGGGTACCGGCACGGTGGATGCCCGCGCGGTGGGCAGCGCCTGCGGCGCCAATCCCATTCCGGTGATCATCCCCTGCCACCGGATTCTGGCCGCCGGCGGCGATGCCGGCGGCTATTCCGGCAAGGGCGGGCTGGAGACCAAGCGCTGGCTGCTGCGCCATGAAGGCGCCTATGTGCCGTCGGAGCAGGTCAGCCTGTTCTGACCCAATTTCCCGGCTGTAACCCGGTTACACGGTCACGCGCCTGCCGGTTGCCCTGTCCCCGTCGCCCTGCCTAAAGTTCTTTCCGGTTTTCAGACAGGGAGAAACGCGCAATGGCAAAGACGGTCACGATCAATGCCCGGGATGGCGGCAGCTTCAGCGCCTATGTCGCGGGAGAGACAGGATCCGGCATCCTGGTCATCCAGGAAATCTTCGGCGTCAACCAGGTGATGCGCGACATCTGCGACGATCTGGCCGCGCAGGGCTATGTCGCGCTCTGCCCCGACCTGTTCTGGCGCCAGGAGCCCGGCGTCGACATCACCGACAAGTCGAAGGAACACTGGGACAAGGCCTTCAAGCTGTTCGGTGGCTTCGACGTCGACAAGGGTGTGGAAGACCTTAAGGCGTCTCTCGCTCATCTGCGCCAAATGACCGGCGGCAAGGTCGGCACCGTCGGATATTGCCTGGGTGGCAAGCTCGCCTTCCTGATGGCGGCGCGCAGCGATGTCGATGCCGCGGTCTCGTATTACGGTGTCGGCCTGGCCGACCTGACCGGTGAAGTCGGCAATATCAAAAAGCCGCTGCTGATGCATGTGGCGACCGAGGACAAGTTCGTGCCCAAGGACCAGCAGGCCAGGGTGAAGGCCGCGGTTGCCGGCAATTCTAACGTGACGCTGCATGAATATGTCGGCAACGACCATGCTTTTGCCCGCGTCGGCGGCGAGCATTACGACAAGGATGCCGCTTTTGCTGCCAATACGCGCACGGCGAATTTCTTCAAGACGCACCTCTCCTGATCGATCCCTAGAACAGAAAGTCCAGACGCAATGGTTCACGCGATCCGCATCCACGAAGCCGGTGGCCCCGACAAGATGAAATGGGAAGAGGTCGAGGTCGGCGCGCCCGGCCCCGGCCAGATCCGGCTGAAAAATTCCGCCGCCGGCCTGAACTACATCGACACCTACCATCGCACCGGCCTGTACAAGCTGCCGCTGCCGCTTACGCTCGGCATGGAAGGCGCCGGCACCGTTACCGCCGTGGGCGACGGTGTGACCGATATCAAGGTCGGCGACCGCGTCGCCTATGCCTCGGCCCCGCTCGGTTCCTATTCGGAAGAGCGCCTGATGCAGGCCGACCGCGTCGTCGTGCTGCCGCAGGGTATTTCCGACCAGACGGCAGCGGCCATCATGCTGAAGGGCATGACGACGGAATATCTCGTGCAGCGCACCTACAAGGTAAAGCCGGGCGATACCGTGCTGTTCCATGCCGCCGCCGGCGGCGTGGGCCTGCTGTTCGGCCAGTGGGCCAAGGCGCTCGGCGCCACCGTGATCGGCACGGTGGGCAGCGACGACAAGGCGAAGCTGGCGAAAGCACACGGCTATGACCATGTGATCAACTACCGCACCGAGAATTTCGCCGAGCGCGTGAAGGAGATCACCGGGGGCGCCGGCGTGCCGGTCGTGTATGACGGTGTCGGCAAGGATACCTGGTCCGGTTCGCTCGACTGCCTCTCGCCCTTCGGTCTGATGGTCAGCTTCGGCAATGCCTCCGGGCCGGTCCCGCCGTTCGAGATTGCCACGCTGGCCGGCAAGGGCTCGCTCTACGTGACACGTCCAACCCTGGTCACCTATACCGCCAAACGCGCCGACCTGGTCAAGTCGGCCAGCGACCTCTTCGCGGTGGTGACCTCGGGCAAGGTCAAGGTCGAAGTGCCGCAGACCTACGCGCTGAAGGACGCAGCGCGCGCCCATGAAGACCTCGAAGCGCGCAAGACGACCGGCTCGACGCTGCTGCTGCCGTAAGGCAGGGCGGGCCACCCGGCTACCGCATGCCTGTCATGCGGTAGCCTTTTACCCCTTCCGTCCCCGCGGCAGCTTTGCCACTGTGCCGCCGCCATGACCGAGCTTCTCAATCTCGCTGCCGGCGGCCAATCCGTCGCTGTCGGTGACACTGGCGCTGGCGATCACTTTCCCGTTCAATGTCGCCATCGGCCTGCCGCTCTACCTCACCGTGGCGCAGCGGCTGTTCGGAGGATGACATGGCGCATCCGCGCAAGAAGATCGAGATCATCGTCGAAGCGCCGCTGCAGAAGCCGGTGCTCGACTGGCTGTCGGGCCAGGGCGTGAAGGGCTGGAGCCTGTTTCCGCGCGTGATCGGTGGCGGCAAACATGGCGAACGCAGCGGCGACGATGTCACCCGCGCCTTCGATAATGTGATGATCGTGGCGGTGGCGACCGAACCTGTCGCACGCACCGTGCTGGACGGTTTCCATACCCGTTTCGCGGACGCCGTGGCCGTCGTCTATATCTCCGATGTCGAAGTCTCGCGCGCGGATCGATTCTGAACATGGGCGAGCTTCCGGTCGATGCCAAATCCCCCGCCCAGCAGGCCCGGGCCGTCGCGCGCGCCTGCAAGACCGCCAGCCTTGCCACCACCATGGCCGGGCAGAACGGGCAGCCATATGCCTCCCTGGTGCTGGTCGCCTTCGACCATGATGCGGCGCCGATCCTGCTGGTCTCGCGGCTGGCCGAGCATACCAAGAATCTGATCAGCAACGACCGCGTGTCGCTGCTCTGCGACGGCACGGCGGGTTTTGCCGAACCGCTGACCGGGCCGCGCGTCAGCCTGCTGGGTCGTGCCGAGAGAACCGACAATCCGCATCACCGCGCCCGCTTTCTGGCGCGGCACCCGTCCGCTGAAATGTATGCCGGCTTCGGCGATTTCGCCTTCTATCATCTGGCCGTCGAGCGCGCGCATATCGTCGCCGGCTTCGGCAGGATCCACTGGCTCGACGATTACACCTATGCCGGCGAGACCGGCAGGCTGATCGATGCGGAAGCCGGTATTCTGGAGCATATGAATACCGATCACACGGACGCCGTGCAGCTCTATGCGCAGAAGCTGCTCGGCTGCGCGGGCGACGGCTGGCGCCTGTGCGGCATCGACGCCGAGGGCTGCGACCTGATCAGGGAACAGACGCTTGCCCGACTCAACTTCGGCAGGACGATTGCCACCGCCGACGACGCCCGTGCCGAACTGGTGCGGCTGGTGAAGCAGGCCCGCGCCGCGTAATCGCTGTTCATCGCTGCACCGGGCCGGCAGATCTGCTAGTATCGCCGCATCATGCGGATCGCGCTGTTTGCAGCACACATCCTTATCATCGGCCTGGCCGGCGTCGCCGTGGCGCAGGCCAATGACCCCATGGTGCCACCGCCAGATCCGCCGGGCGTGTGGCGCAAGCTGACGCTGGACGACGCCACCACCACCAGCCGCTGCATCGGCAATCCGGTGACGCCGCTGTGCGCGGTGGATACCTATTGGGCCTGCTTCTTCCGCGCACAGCCGGAATTGTGCGACATGGTCGCGGCAGGCGTGCGGCCACAGACGCTCGACAAGCCGGTGCCCGACTATCGCCAGGAATACCGCGTGGTCTATGCCCGCCGGCCCTCGCCACTCGATCCGGTCGACCGCGGCACCGAAGGCAACATGAAGCCGCAGCCAGGCGATGTGGTGATCGGCCTGATGCGACGATTCTGCGTCGGGCCGGTGGACGACGACTCCAATTGCCTCGATGTCGAGAATGATCCGCCCTATGTGCACATGCTGCGCAGGCAGGGCGATCTCTGGATCTATGCCTACCGGTTCCGCGCCCGCTTCTGATCGGGCGTAGGGTTAGCGTTTCCAGGCACCGGGCCGGGTGCGGCTGATCCGGTCGACCTCACCCGCGGTCCACTCCTTCGAATCCAGGCGCAGTCGCGCAATCCGCTCCTGCAGCCTGTCGCGCAGCTTCGGATCCTCGTTGGCTTTCTTCAGCGCGGCAAAACTCTGCGGCCCCATGCCACCGTCGACCTTGATCTTCGGATCGATACCCGTCGATGCGATGGCTTCCTGGACGAATTTCATCCCGCCGCTGCCGCCGTGCATGAACATCGCATCGGCGACGGCATGGGCAAGATCAGGGTCGAGCTGTTCCAGAGCCCGGGCGCCGCCGACATGGCGGAAACCCTGATCGAAATAGGCGCGATAGACCTGCACCTGCTGGTCCGGCGTCAGGTTCTCGGGCCGCGCATGCGCCGGCAGATCCGGGAGCAGGCCATCCTTCTGCATCTGCTGCAGGGTCATCTCGGTGATGCCACCGACAGTGGCGCCCTTGCCTTGCGGATCGCGAATGCGGCCGCCCTCTTCGGCATAGATGCGGCCGATCGCCGTGCTCTGCGACGGCTGGTCGGGCAGCTGCTGGCGAATTGCCGTCTGGCTGCCGGTCCAGGCGCCCTTGTTGTCCGGCCGCAGGAAGAAGGCGCGCTTGTGATCGGGCAGCGGCATGGGTTTGGCCTGTGGCATCGGCGCGGGAGTCTCCGGCACCGCATCTGTCTGAATTGCATCAGCCTGGGCGACTTGCGTTTCGTCCCCGGCGCGGCGCGGCTGTTGCCAGTAGCTGTCGACCTGCTGCGGCGTCAGCGCCGGCCGCTGTTTCAGATGGCTGCCGGCCTGCTGCTGCAGCAGATGCAGCGTCTCGCCCACGCCATTCGCCGCCACGCGCCCCTGCGTCATCGGCAGCATCAGGCCGTCGGCTGCCAGACCATTGTCCGTCTGCAGATCGGTGATCGCGCGGATCAGCCCCTCGCCCGGCCAGCCGGTGGGCATGCCCGGCGCGGGCAGGTCGTAATAGCCGGCATCGGCCAGCAGGGTCTGTGCCTTGATCACATCGCTGCGGTCGTTGTCGCCGTTGCGACCGACCGAGCCGGCCAAGCTGAACAGATCGCCAAACGAATTCCCCTTTGAAAGCAATGACATGGTATCGCCCTCCGGTACTGCGGCAGATGTCTATTGACAATATTCCTGTATAATGTACTATATATGTTCTAAATTGCAAGGCAAAAAAACATTGCTTGCCCGATCGACCTGATTTGAACCGGAACGAACCTGACCGGCCCCCCCCAATGAACCTGAATCGCCACCCGCTGGACCTCATGCGACTCCGAATGGACCGGAACGGGCCGCGGCGCGCAGATATGAGCAGATACCAAAAGACCCGCCGGCCGGGTGGTCCCGGTCTCGGCGGGTCTGGAACGTCTCGCGCCAGTTTCAGATCTGGTCGGTCCTTACCAGCTGGTGACGACCGCCTTCTGGTACTTCTGCTCGACGAACGCCTTCACCTCTGCCGACTGATAGGCCTTCACCAGGCGGACATATTCCGGCTTGTCCTTGTCCTGCGTCCGCACGGCAATGATGTTCACATAAGGCGCCTTGGCGCCCTCGCTGGCGATCGCATCCTTCGTGGGCGACAGGCCGGCCGGGATGGCGTAGTTGGTGTTGATCGCGGCGGCATCCAGCTCATCCAGCGCGCGCGGCAGCTGGGCGGCATCGAGTTCGACGATGCGGACCTTCTTCGGATTGTCGACGATGTCGAGCGGCGTCGCCTTCAGGCCGGCACCGGCTTTCAGCTTGATCAGGCCGGCCGATTCCAGCACCAGCAGGCCACGGCCGCCATTGGTCGGATCGTTCGGGATGCCGACACGCGCACCGGACGGCAGAGCGGCAAGATCCTTCACCTTCTTGGAATAGACACCCATCGGGAAGTTCACGGTGTAGCCGATATTGGTCAGCTTGTAGCCGCGATCCCTGATCTGGGCTTCGAGATACGGCAGGTGCTGATAGGAATTCACATCCAGATCGCCGGCATTCAGCGCGGCATTCGGCTGGATATAGTCGCTGAATTCGACGATCTGGATCTTCAGGCCGTCCTTCTCGGCGACCTTCTTCACCACTTCGAAGATTTCCGCGTGCGGCCCGGCGGTGACGCCGACCTTGATCGGCTTGTCCTGCGCGAGAGCCGGAGCAGCGAAGAGAGCTGCGGCAAGAAGAGCGGTAGCTGCACGACGGGTAATCGACATGGTCTTTTCCTTTTCTGGGGAGGCTTGGTTAAATCAACGATGAGACAGTTTGCGCACCAGACGGTCGCCCGCCGACTGCACGCCCTGGACGAAGACGATCAGCACCAGCACGACGGCGAGCATCACTTCGGGCAGGAAGCGCTGGTAACCGTAGCGAATGCCGATATCGCCCAGACCGCCGCCGCCGACCGCGCCCGCCATCGCGGAATAGCCGATCAGGCTGACGAAGGTAATCGTAAGTCCGGCGACGATGCCCGGCAGCGCTTCCGGCAGCAGGACCTTCACCACGATCTGCAGCGGCGTGGCGCCCATGGCATCGGCTGCCTCGATCAGACCCGACGGCACTTCGCGCAACGCGGTTTCCACCAGCCGCGCAATGAAGGGGATGGCGGCGATGGTCAGCGGCACGATGGCGGCAACCGTGCCAATGGAGGTGCCGGCAATCAGGCGGGTGAAGGGAATGATCGCCACCATCAGGATGATGAAGGGCGTGGAGCGCGCCGCATTAATGGCGAGGCCGAGCACGCGATTGACTGGCAGATTCTGAAGAATCCCGCCGCGGTCGGTGAGGATCAGAATGACGCCGAGCGGAATGCCGAACAGTGCGCCGATGCCACCGGAGACACCGACCATCACCAGGGTTTCGAGCAGGCCATCAAACAGCAGCGCGATCAATTGCGACGACATCTTCGAGTTCCTCTACGGTAAGCTGTTTGCTGGCGAGCCAGGATTTGGCGGCGATGAGCCGGGCTTCGTCGCCCCGCGCCTGCACCACCATGACCCCGAAGGGGCGGCCCTGAATTTCGTCGATGCGGCCATGCAGGATGTTCAGGTCGAGGCCGAGATTGCGCGACAGTTCGGAAATCACTGGCTCGTCGGCATGTGGCCCCGTGAAAAGAATCCGCCACAGGCGGCTGTTGGCGACAGGCTGAACTGCCAGGCGCTTCTGCAAGGCTGGCGGCAGGTCGAAGCCGATCAGGTCGGCGACGAAGCTGCGCGTGGTGGCATGCTGCGGCCGGGTGAAGACCTCGAAAGTGTCGCCGTGCTCGATGATCTGGCCGCGCTCCATCACCGCGACGCGGTCGGCGATTTCCTTCACCACCGCCATTTCATGCGTGATCAGCACAACGGTGAGATTGAGCCGGTCGCGGATATCCCTGACCAGCTTCAGGATCTGTTCGGTGGTTTCCGGATCGAGCGCCGAGGTCGCCTCGTCGCAGAGCAGCACCTTCGGATCGGTGGCCAGTGCACGCGCAATGCCGACGCGCTGCTTCTGGCCGCCTGACAGTTGCGCCGGATACTGTCCGGCCTTGTCTGACAGACCTACCAGCTCCAGCAGCGGTTCGACCTTGGCCCGGATCGCGGTCTTCGACTCACCGCGCAGTTCCAGCGGCAGCGCCACGTTGTCGAACACGCTGCGCGCCGACAGCAGGTTGAAATGCTGGAAGATCATGCCGATGTCGCGCCGGGCGACCCGCAGGTCAGACGACGACAGCGCCGTCAGGTCGCGGCCGGCGACGATCACCTTTCCCTCGGTCGGGCGTTCCAGCAGGTTGATGACGCGGATCAGCGTCGACTTGCCGGCACCGGAGCGGCCGATCACGCCGAAGATTTCACCCTGGCGGATTTCCAGGCTGACATTGCGCAGGGCTTCGACACCGCCGGAAGCCGTGGCGAAGAGCTTGGTCAGATTGTGTAACTCGATCATGGACTCTTATCGATCAAAGGGCAGGAAACTCAGGGACAGGATATCGTTACCATGCCAGTCGGGCGGCAGTGCCAACGGATCGGCGAGCGAGGCCGCATCGCTCGGCCAGGAATCGCTGTTGTCATTACTGGCCGCCGGCGTGGCGCTCAGCCGTTCCGGCGCTACGAAAGCACCGAAGGCGGCCTGCAACCGGTCTGCCAGCGAGACACGCCGGCCGCGCTCATGCAGCGTCACATAGATCGGAACGTCATCGATATACGAGAGATCGGACATGACTTACCTCCAGGCTCGGCTGCGGCTGAACTGGTTGTCGTTGGCTGCCAGCAGGCGTGCGGCGCGGGCAGCATCGGCGGTGCGGCGGAACAGCTGCTGCTCGATGGCATTGAACTGCGGCGCGGAAGCGAAGAAGCGATAGCCGCCGCGTTCGCGGACGACCACACCGGCGGCCTCGCCGGCCGCCTCGATCAGATAGGCTTCACTCATGGGACTGCTCCGTTGGCCGGCTGTTTGCCGGCAGTCATGTCGCAAAGGAAAAGGGTGACGGCAGGAAGCTGCGGTCAGCGACAACAACAGAGGAAGGATTTGCGCGCGGTGGTCATGGGTCTCTCCGTGTCTTTCCGGGCCCACGACCGACAGACCGGGGAGGTCTGCGCCGTGGCGCTTTAGCATGGGTGACGCGGTGCAAGCTGCCCTTCAAATCCCGCGATCCGGTCACTGCCTGTGGGCGCGACTGGATGATCCCTATATTCCACACACAAATATGAAAGTCAATTTAATTGTACAGTTAGTTATGCAAATAAAACTTAACTCACACGCAAGAAACGCATAGCTCACCCCGAGCCATGCAGCCATATCTTTGAAAGGCTTTGGGTTCTGGGAGAAATCGGTCGGGGTCGGCCCGCCAATGCCCCATTCTGACGGACCGACCACGAACCTCGTCACGACCAGCAGAGTGACGAGGCCGACCTAAGTAACCGCGCGGGAGCGCGATGGGGCTGAGTATATGCGAATGATTTGCAATTACAAGTCTCTTTTCGCAGTTCGGGCGATTTTTTCGTCAGGGATGCAGTTTCAGGCCCTTGAGCGCCTTGTCGACCGCCTTGCGCTCGCCATGCACGGCCAGCCCGGCCCAGGCCTGCGCCGTCACCTCGCCCTCGGCAAAGACGGCACGGTTGGCCGCGTCATGTCCGGTGGCAAACATCGCTTCGACATAAGGAACAATGAGGAGATCCTGTTCGGCGGCGCGGCGATGCGCCGTCTGCAAATCCGCCAGCGCTCCTGCAAAAACCAGGATCGGCTGGCCGCACATCGCGGCATAGCGGCGGCCGGCAGCATCGATATACGCCTCGCCGATGCAGGCGGGTACACTGGCAGCAATGCCGCTGGCCAGAAACGCCGTGACGTTGAGCTTCTGCCATTGCGCGAGATCCTCGCGCACGACGATGGCGATCTTGGTGGTGAATCCGATTTTATCAGCAGACACAGATGAGATCCTTGCTTCGTTGCGAAGCAAGGGTGCCGTCAGGCCGCCTGCGGGTCTGGAAGATTTGTGCAGATGCGCCGGTAAGCGGCCGGGGTCATGCCGAAGGCGCGGCGGAACCAGCGGCCCATATGGCTCTGGTCGGCAAAGCCGGTGGCGGCGGCGGCTGCGGCGGGCATGTCGCCGCGGCTGAGCAGCAGGCGCGCGTGATTGAGCCGGCGCTGCACCAGATAGGCATGGGGGCTGAGGCCATAGGCGGCCGAAAAGGCGCGCGTCAGGCGGAAGCGGTCGGTGCCGGCCGCCAGCGCCAGTTCCTCCAGCCCGAGATCGCCATCGAAGCCCGCATCCATCGCCTCGCGTGCGCGCTTTGCCAGCCGCGGCGCGCGATCGGCCTTCTCCGTCGGCGCGCCGGCGAAACGCTGCGCCAGCAGCGCGACGACGTGATCCAGTGCGGCATCGCAGGCCATGCGGCTGTCGGGGGACGCGATCTGCCGGCGCGCCATGCGGACGGCCCGGGCCAGCGCCGCATCGTCGTCCAGCGTGCGCGGAAAGCGGAAGGCGGTTTCGCCGGTCTGGCGTCCGGCGTAGAGCGATGCGCTCTGCTGCAGCCAGGCCGGATCGAAATACAGCATCGCATAGGTGAAGCCATCGGCGGCATAGGCCTCACCGTCATGCGTCTCGCCCGGCTCCATGAAGATCATGCGGCCCGGCGTGCTGCGATGGACTTCGCGACGGCAGCGGAACTGCTGCACGCCCTGTTCGGTGACGCCGACCAGCACCTGGTCGTGGAAATGCGGGTCGTAAGCATGGGCATGGAACTGTGCCCGCACTGCTTCAGTGCCGCTCTGCGCATCGCGGGCGAACTCGAACCAGTCGCTGGGCAAGGTCTGCGCCATGGGGGCCTAGAATACCCTCACCCCAACCCTCTCCCGCAAGCGGGAGAGGGAGGACGGTGCCGCTTTCCCCTCGCCCACGCAATGGGAGAGGGAGGGGCCCGCGAAGCGGGAGGGTGAGGGTCTTACTTACCTGATCACGCCGCAGGCAACGCGGCCGCCACCACCGCCGAGCGGAGCCGGCGTGTCGCTGTAATTGTCGCCGCCGGCATGGATCATCAGCGCCTTGCCCGAAAGATCGCGGACTTTCAGATGCGGCGCCAGCACCGGCAGCGTGGCCGTGCCATCCGGATTCACCACCAGCGGCGGCAGGTCGCCCTTATGGCCGTCTTTGGCATGCGGGCCATGATGCTTGCCCGTCTTGGCCGGATCGAAATGCCCGCCCGCCGCCATGCCGGGCGCCGGCCGGCCATCGGCGCCGGGGCCGGCGCCGCAATCGGGCTTTTCATGCAGGTGGAAACCGCGCGGCCCGGCCGGCTGGCCGATCTGCTTCAGGTCCGGCACCAGCAGCAGGCCCTGCGGCGTGTCCTTCGCGGTGATCGTGCCCAGGCCCATGCCGGTGCCGTTGGCGGAAATCGCCTGGATCGGAATGCTTTTCTCCGCCGCCAGCGCGGCCGGGGCGGCAAGCGCAAATGCGGAAAGCGCGGTGGTCAGCAAGATGCGGCGCATGGCATGTCTCCTGTCAGATGTCGGATGTCTCTGCAGGGAAACGCGGGAATTCCGCAAAAAGGTCCGGCGGTCGCAAAAACAAAAAAACGGGCGGGGTTTGCGCCCCGCCCGTCGGTGCAGCCCGATCCTGCGGATCAGGTATTCATTGAATCGAAGAAATCGGCGTTGGTCTTGCTGTGCTTGATCTTGTCGAGCAGGAATTCCATCGCATCCTGGCCGCCCATCGGCATGAGGATGCGGCGCAGCACCCACATCTTGGCCAGCACGCCCTTGTCGACCAGCAGCTCTTCCTTGCGGGTGCCCGACTTGGTGATGTCGATCGCCGGGAAGGTGCGCTTGTCCGACAGCTTGCGGTCGAGGATGATTTCCGAGTTACCGGTGCCCTTGAATTCTTCGAAGATCACTTCGTCCATGCGCGAGCCGGTTTCGATCAGCGCGGTGGCGATGATGGTGAGCGAGCCACCCTCTTCGATGTTGCGGGCGGCGCCGAAGAAGCGCTTCGGCTTCTGCAGCGCATTGGCGTCGACACCACCGGTCAGCACCTTGCCCGACGACGGCACCACGGTGTTGTAGGCGCGCGCCAGACGCGTGATGGAATCGAGCAGGATGACGACATCGCGTTTGTGCTCGACCAGGCGCTTGGCCTTTTCCAGCACCATTTCGGTGACCTGCACATGGCGGCTCGCCGGCTCGTCAAAGGTGGAGGAAATCACCTCGCCCTTCACGGTGCGCTGCATGTCGGTGACTTCTTCCGGGCGTTCGTCGATCAGCAGGACGATCAGATAGACTTCCGGATGATTGTGGCTGATGGCATGCGCGATATTCTGCAGCAGCATCGTCTTGCCGGTGCGCGGCGGCGCCACGATCAGGGCGCGCTGACCCTTGCCCTGCGGCGAGATCAGGTCGATGACGCGGGCCGAAACATCGCGCTTGGGTCCGCCGGAGATGATCTTCTCGGTCTTGCTGCTGCCGCTGCGGCTTTTCAGCGTCGAGCCCTTCACGGCCGGCGCGGCGGCGGCAGCGGCCGGTGCCTCTTCCTCGGCCGCCTGCGGCAGTTCCATGCGCAGACGCTCGGTCGGATAAAGCGGCGTCAGGTTGTCGAAATGCACCTTGTGGCGCGTCTGCTCGGGGTCTTCGTAATTGATCGTGTTGACCTTGAGCAGGGCGAAATAGCGCTCGCCATCCTTGGGCGCGCGGATCGTGCCCTCGATGGTGTCGCCGGTGCGCAAACCGAAGCGGCGGATCTGGTTGGGGCTGACATAGATGTCGTCGGGGCCCGGCAGATAGTTGGCCTGGGCGGAGCGCAGAAAGCCGAAGCCGTCCTGCAGCACTTCCAGCACGCCCTCGCCGGTGATCTCGACTTCCTTGTCGGCCAGCTGCTTGAGGATCGCGAACATCATGTCCTGCTTGCGCAGGGTGGAGGCGTTCTCGATCTGCAGCTCTTCGGCGAAGGCCAGCAGGTCGGTGGGGGATTTGGTTTTCAGTTCCTGAAGATTCATGGACTCGTCGACTCAGGCTGGAGCGGGTGTGTTTGGGAAATTTGGGCGCCGGCTCCGGAGAAAGACGGAACGGCAGCCATGGAGGGAGGTGGTATGAGTCGCCCGCGCAGGTTCCGCATCATGGACTGGGATTTAAAAGTGCGGAAGGTGTGCCGGAACGGCCCCGGCCCGAAAGAAGATGGGCCGCTGTTCAAGCGAAATAGCAACGGGCCGGAGAGAAGTCAAGGGCGGGCACCGCGGTCTGCGGTCACCCGCCCTGTAACAAAATGGAGACCGGGTCAGCCGGCGATGTTCGCGACCAGGAAGAAGGCGCCAACCGCCACCGCACAGGCGCCAGCGACCCGACGCAACTGCGGCGTGGAGGCAGCGTGACGCGTGGCCAGGAAGCGCCAGGCCAGCGCCGCTGCGGCAGCGATCACATACTGCGTCAGCGCCAGGCCGCCGAGATAGGCGACCAGCGGGGTCGGCTCGGCACCAATGATCGCTTCGGCCAGCGCATGGCCATGCAGCAGGCCGGCCAGCGCCAGCACGCCGGCGAAGAGGCCGTCGCCGATCTCGCCGCGGCTGAGCAGCAGGGCGCCCATCAGCAGCACCGAGCCGGCGATCAGATACTCGCCGCCGGGCAGGTCGACCGCCTGGATATGCAGCAGGGATCCGACGAAGGAGCCGATCACGAAGGCGGCCGGCAGGATCAGGCCGCGGGCACGCGGCGCGGCCAGCAGGCCGGCGGCGATGATGAAGACGAAATGGTCGAAGCCCAGCACCGGATGCCCGAAGCCCGACAGCAGGCCTTCCATCAGCGTGGACGGCGTGGCGCCACCCATCGGATGGTGTGCCAAGGCGGGCGCCGCAGCAAACAAGGCCGTGAGGCCGACGACCAGACGCAGCATGGGATACCTCCGTAAACCTGTTGGGCATAAGTCCGTAGCGGACTTGGGCAATATCGAAATGGCCGGGCCATGGATCAGGTGATGGACTCGGCCGCCGAACGATCCTGAGACCTTAAAAGCCGCCGCTGTCTGCGTCAAATGGCCACCCCGGCGGAGTTCCCGGGCAGCTGTGACCGACCTTGCGGAGGCCGCCCGCCGGGGGTATGCGTACGAATATGCAGTTCCGTCGCAAAACCGCTGCCCGCCTGTCGCGCCCCAATTTGGTGCGTCTCGCCGCGTTGCTGGCACTGTTTGCGCTGACCTTCCACGGCCTGCTGCCGCTGACCCAGCAGGTCGCCCGCCAGGTGCAGGCTGCCCAGGGCATCGAACAGGTGGTGCTCTGCTCGGCGCTGGGCTTTCGCACCATTGCGCTGAAGGACGGCGCGCCGGTCGATCCCGATCCGTCCCAGGGCGCCAGGATTGCCAAGTCCTGCCCGGTCTGCCTGTCCTTTGCCGGATTGCAGCCGGCCCTCCTGCCGGTCGCAGCCCAGCCGGCCGCGCCGGTCCTGGCCGTCACGGT
>JAEYSS010000160.1 GCA_023434425.1 Pseudomonadota bacterium
TCTTCAACTTCGGTTCGAACAAGACGGCAAGACCGGGCAAGCTGCTGCGCGTCGAGCACCGCCCGTCGCTGGTCAAACGCATCGGCCATGTGGTGATCAGCACGCCGGAGATCGAGAAATCGGTCGCCTGGGCGCAGCGCCATCTCGGCATCGTGGCGTCGGACGAAGTGCACATGGAAGACGATCCGAACACCTTGCTGGCCAGTTTCAACCGTGTCGATGCCGGGCCGGACTATGTCGACCATCACGTGATGATGTTCGGCCGCCATGCCAGTTCGGGTATGAACCACGTGTCCTTCGAAGTGCAGGATTTCGACGACCTCGCCACCGGCCACGACACGCTGATGCAAAAATACCCGGACCTGCATCTCTGGGGCCTGGGCCGTCACACGCTGGGCGCGCAGATCTTCGACTACTGGATGGATCCCTGGGGCCGCGTGCACGAGCACTGGACCGATACCGATGTGCTGAACGACAGCCACGAGTATCGCAGGCATCCGAAGAGCACCGGCCTGCATTCGCAATGGGGCCCGCAGGCGCCGCAGGCTTTCCGCGATGCCGCCAGCCGGTGAGCAGGCGCCAGACGCCGTCAGATCTCCGCGTAGATCTCCAGCACATTCCCGTCGGGATCGCGGAAGAACAGCGTGCGATGGCCGAAGGGCTGGTCGGTCGGCGGCAGCATGATTGCGACCCCCTGCCGCGCCAGTTCGGCCGCACAGGCATCGACATCGTCGCGTTCAACCCTGAAGGCCAGCTGCAGGGCGGCCGTGTGCTTCGGCACCGGATCGTCCTTCGCAGTCAGGCCCGGCAGCGCCAGCGCCAGCACATTCGGCCCGACGCGATATTCGATCCAGCGCGGCGAGAGTTCGCGGATCAGTTCGAACTGCAGCACGTCTTCATAGAAGCGGCGCATCGCGGCCAGATCGCGCACATAGATCACCGTGTAGTCGATGGCCCTGATGGTCTTGAAAGCTGACAAGCCGATGTCTCTCCGGACTCAGTTCTGCAACACGGGTTCGGTGCGCAGTCTTTCGACTGCGAAGTCGATGAAGGCGCGCAGCTGCGCACTGGCGCGGCGGCCCTCGGCATGCACCAGCTGCACCGGCACCGGCGGCAGTTCGCAGTCCTGCAGCACGATCTTCAGCATGCCGGCGGCCAGTGCCGGCGCCACCATATAGGACAGCACGCGCGTCACGCCCTGGCCGGCGATGGCCGCATTGATGGCGACTTCCGAGGAGTTCACGTAAAAGCGCGCCGGCGGTGCGACGCGCAAATTGTCACGGAACACCCAGTCGTCGATGGCCATGCCGGCGGAGAACATCACCGCACGATGCTGCGCCAGATCGGCGGGATGCCGCGGCGTGCCGTGGCGCGCAAGATAGTCGGGCGAGGCCACCACGATGCGCCGCACATGGCCGACGCGGATGGCGCGCAAGGACGAATCCTGCAGATGCGCAATGCGCACCGCGAGATCGAAGCCTTCGTCGATCAGGTTGGCGACGCGGTCGAGCAGCAGCAGCCGGGCGCTGACCTGCGGATAGAGATCGAGAAAATCCTGCACCAGCGGCGCGACATGGATACGGCCGAACATCTGCGAGGCGGTGATGCTGAGGTCGCCGCGCGGCGCGCCGTGGTCGCCGGCTGCCGAAGCCTCGGCTTCCTCCAGATCGGCGAGGATGCGGCGCGCATCCATCAGGAACCGCTGGCCGGCCTGGGTCAGCCGCACATGGCGGGTTGAGCGCTGGAACAGGCTGATGCCGAGCCGCTCTTCCAGCCCGGCAATCGCCCGCGTCACCGAGGGCGGCGAAAGATGCAGCTGGCGCGCGGCATCGGCGAAGCCGGAGCGCTCGGCCACCGTGAGGAAAATGCGCATGGCCTCCAGCCGGTCCATGGGATTATTTCATAAACTGAAATAGTACCTTGTCAAATACGGTTATTCTGTTTTACAGCCGAAACGCCAGATTGGGTGCACCTCTTATATTTTATCCAGGGAACCCACCATGACGCTTCGCCTCCACAGCTTCCCCCTGTCCGGCCATGCCCATCGCGCCCGGCTGATGCTGGCCCTGCTCGGGCTGAAAGCCGAGACGGTCGATGTCGACCTGCGCGGCGGCGCCCAGAAGCAGCCGGCCTATCTGGCCATGAATGCCTTCGGCCAGGTGCCGGTGCTGGAGGATGGCGACACTGTCATTGCCGACAGCAACGCGATCCTGGTCTATCTGGCCAGCAAGTACGACCGCAGCGGCAAATGGCTGCCGGCCGATCCGGCGACGGCGGCGCAGGTGCAGCGCTGGCTCTCGGTGGCGGCCGGGCAATTGCTGATGGGTCCGGCGCGCGCCCGCATGGTGAAGCTGTTCCATTCGCCCTTCGATCACGACACCTGCCGGCAGGTTTCGACGCAGCTGTTCGACGTGATGGAGCGGCATCTGCAGGGGCGCGACTGGCTGGCCGCAGAGCATGCGACGATTGCCGATCTCGCGCTCTACTCCTATACGGCGCATGCGCCCGAGGGCGATGTGTCGCTGCAGCCCTATCCGACGATCCGCGCCTGGCTCGCCCGCATCGAAGCCCTGCCCGGCTTCGTGCCGATGCCAAAAGCAGCCTGAGCCATGGGACGTTTTCACGCCGGCGAACAACTGCTGCAGAAGCGGGTCGATCCCAATCTGCCCCGGCGCATGGCGCGCACCGCCGAGATCGCGCTGCGCGATTTCATGCCCGACCAGCATCGCGAGTTCTTCAGCCTGCTGCCGACTCTCGTGGTCGGCAGCGTCGACGACCAGGACCGCCCCTGGGCCTCGATGCTGGCCGGCAGGCCCGGCTTCGTCACCTCGCCCGATCCGGTCACGCTGCAGGTCGGCGCGAAGCCCGCATCCGGCGACAGGCTGGCGCAGAATCTGAAACACGACGCGCCGCTCGGCATCCTCGGCCTGCAGCCGGAAACCCGGCGGCGCAACCGCATGAACGGCCGCGTCACGGTCGTGCAACAGGATGGCTTCACGATCCATGTCGAGCAGAGTTTCGGCAACTGCCCGCAGTATATCCAGGCCCGCCTGCCGCGGCTGGTGGGTGCGCCGAGCGAACCGCCGGTGAAGCTGGAATCCGCTGTGCTGTCGCCACGCGCCGCGCTGATGCTGGCCGACACCGATACGCTGTTCATCGCCACCCATGCGCAGGATGAGGGCGTCGATGTCTCGCATCGCGGCGGCAAGCCCGGCTTCGTCAAGCTTGAGCAGAAGAACGGCTATACGCAACTGACCATCCCGGATTTCCGCGGCAACAATTTCTTCAACACGCTGGGCAATATCGCGCTCGATCCCCGCGCCGGCCTGCTGGTGGTGAATTACGACAGCGGCGACCTGCTACAGCTCACCGGCGAGGCCGAGATCGTCTGGGACGGGCCGGAGGTGGAAAACTTCCAGGGCGCGCAGCGACTCTTAAGGCTGCGCGTCGAGGAAGGCCGCATCCTGCAGGGCGCGCTGCCGATCCGCTGGAGCCAGCCGGCCTATGCGATGCAGCTGCTGGAGACGGGGCAGTGGGCCTAACCAAAACCGTCATGGCCGGGCTTGTCCCGGCCATCCACGTCTTTTCTTAAAGCAGTAAGGCGTGGATACCCGGCACAAGGCCGGGCATGACGTTTA
>JAEYSS010000174.1 GCA_023434425.1 Pseudomonadota bacterium
CCGGCTGCGGGTGCGGGCATGAGTCTGGCGCTCTGCGGCGACATTGTGATCGCGGCGAAATCCGCCACTTTCCTGCAGGCCTTCGGCAATCTCGGCCTGGTGCCCGATGCCGGCAGCACCTTCTTCCTGCCGCGCCTCGCCGGCACCGCGCGCGCACTCGGACTCACCATGCTGGCCGAGAAACTGCCGGCCGAAACCGCCGCAGACTGGGGCCTGATCTGGCAATGCGTGGAGGATGCCGAACTGATGCCCGCCGCACTGAAAGTCGCGACCAAGTTTGCCAACGGGCCCACGGTAGGCCTCGCGCAGATCCGGAAACTGATCCGCCAGTCGGCCACCAACGGGCTGGACGCGCAGCTGGAAGCCGAGCGTGAAAGCCAGGTGATCGCCGGCCGCACGCGCGACTTCATCGAGGGCGTGACCGCCTTCCTGCAGAAGCGCGCGCCGAAGTTCACAGGTAAATAGAGAAGACTGGCTAGTAATGACGCCCCAGAAGATTGCAGAGACCGTCGGCCAGCTGGTCGCCGACCGCGACATGGCCGGCAGCAGGCTCGGCGTGCAGCTTGTCACGGTGGGGCCGGGCCGCTGCGTGCTGCGGATGAAAGTGCAGCCCGACATGGTCAACAGCGGCGGCACCTGCCATGGCGGCGTGATCTTCACCCTGGCCGACTCTGCCTTCGGCTATGCCTGCAACAGTTTCAACCGCGCTGCCGTGGCGCAGCAATGCGACATCACCTATCTGAAACCGGTCGCGGTCGGCACGGTGCTGACCGCCACGGCCGAGTTGCGTGAAACGGCCGGCCGCAGCAGCGTCTATGACATGACGGTGCGAAATGAAGAAACCGGCGAGACCGTGGCGCTGTTCCGCGGCCTGTCGCGCGAGATCGGTGGCGAGATCATCCCGGGCCTCGGAGGCTGACGAACATGGGCAAACTCAACACCGACATGAATCTCGCCGATGGCGATGCCACCTATGCCGCGCTGGTGAAAATGACCGAGGGCCTGGACGACACGGCGGCGCAGAAGGCAATGGCGAAACTGGTGCTGCTGCTCGCCAACCATATCGGCGACCAGGACGTGCTCGCTGAGGCAATGAAGATCGCGCGGGGCGACAAAGCCGCCGTCTGAACTACCGATGCCGCCGTGCAGCGCCCAGCGTGACGCGGCGCGAGGGCGGCGGCGTGGCGGCCTTCTCGGCTTTAGCGACAGTCAACGCGGCCTGCGCCCATTTGACGGCCTCGCCGGCATCGTCGACCAGTTCGGGCGGCAGCTTCCAGTAGCTCATCTGCACCGGCTTGCCCTTGCTGTCATAGACGAAAGCCTCGCAGCCGCGCGCCTCGAAAGCCTTCTTGCTCTCGGCGTCGGCCTTCAGATAGAGGGTATCGTCGTCGATCAGGGCGAACATGACGCCGCGCGAATAAACCCCTGCCCCGCCGAACATCGGCCGGACGGCAATCCCGCCCAGGGGGGCGAACAGCTCCTGCACAAAGGCGGTGAAATCGCGACTCGCGGTCATGGCCGGAAAAGATAACCAAGCCGATGCAGGCGGCCAAGCACGCTGTGCAATCTGCGACAAAAATTCCAGCGACCAGAATGAGGCCGGTCTACTGCTCCACAAACGCCTTTTCGATCACATACTGGCCGGCGCCGGTGGTGGAGCCCTCCTGCCAGTTCAGCCCATCGAGCATCTCGCGCATCTCGGCCAGCATGGCCGGGCTGCCGCACAGCATGATGCGGTCGGTCTCGACATTCAGCGGCGGCAGGCCCAGATCGGCAAACAGCCTGCCCGAGCGGATCAGGTCGGTGACGCGGCCCTGGTTGCGGAAAGCCTCCCGGGTCACGGTCGGATAGTAGACCAGCTTGTCCTTCACCATCTCGCCGAAGAACTCGTTGTCCGGCAGCTCCTTCGTGATGAAGTCGGCATAGGCCAGTTCGGCCACGGTGCGCACGCCATGCACCAGCACGATCTTGTCGAACCGCTCATAGGCATCGGGATCCTTGATCACCGACATGAAGGGCGCCAGGCCGGTGCCGGTGGACAGCAGGTACAGCGTTTTGCCCGGCGTCAGGTTGTCCTGCAGCAGCGTGCCGGTCGCCTTCTTGCCGACGATGATCCGGTCGCCGACCTGCACATGCTGCAGCCGGGAGGTCAGCGGGCCGTCCTGCACCTTGATCGACAGGAATTCGAGGAACTCCTCATAATTCGAACTGACCATCGAATAGGCGCGCAGCAGCGGCTTGTTCTCCACGAACAGCCCGATCATCGCGAACTGGCCGTTGATGAAGCGGAAACTCGGCTCGCGCGTGGTGCGGAAGGTGAAAAGGCTGTCGGTCCAGTGATGGACGTAGGTCACCGTCTCCTCACGCAGGTTGCCGCCGGGCTTCAGCAGCGGATGCGAGGGCGCGGGAGAGACAGCGGCGGCAGCTTGGGAGGACATGGCTCTGATTCCGTTTAGGGGGCAGCGCGGGATACTACGGAGCTGACCGGAACTCACGGCCTAAAATCATATGTGTACATATAATACGATTCCGGCCGCCTGAACAGCGCATATTTCGTATTCCACGGATGAAATCAAGGTTTAGGCAGAATACACAGTGTATGGGCGTGTAAATGATGGCGCATCACTGAAGGGCTGTCGAAAGTGTTTTAAATATAAAATAAATATGCTGCTGGGCAAGCGGGTTTTGTCAGGATCGCCACACCCTCCTCGTCATCCTCGGGCTTGTCCCGAGGATCCATCCCACGGTGATCGCATGCGGGATGGGGCAGATGGACCCTCGGGACAAGCCCGAGGGTGACGGCCTTTGGGATGGATAGAGGGCGGTTGAGCCTTACCGCCCCTTCTGCTTGCGCCAGGCTTCGAAATCCACCTTGGTCTGCGGATCGGTGGCGGGATAGAGCCCCTTGATCGAGCGCCCCCCCAGCACCTGCTCGGTGACGAAATCCTCAAACGCCGTCATCTCGACGGCTTCAGTGGCGATCTCGTCGGCGATCTCGGCCGGAATCACCATCACGCCATCGGCGTCGCCCACGATCACGTCGCCGGGGAACACCGCCGCATCGCCGCAGCCGATCGGCACGTTGATGTCGATCGCTTCATGCAGGGTCAGATTGGTCGGCGCGGACGGACGGCTGTGGAAGCAAGGAATCTTGAGCTGCGCGATCTCGCCCGAGTCACGGAAACCGCCATCGGTCACCACGCCGGCCACGCCGCGCACCATCAGGCGCGAGATCAGGATCGAGCCGGCCGAGGCGGCGCGCGCGTCCTTGCGGCTGTCCATCACCAGCACCGCGCCGGGCGGGCAGATTTCCACCGCCTTGCGCTGCGGATGTTCCGGGTTCTGGAAGACGGTGATCGGATTGCGGTCTTCGCGCGCCGGCATGTAGCGCAGGGTGAAGGCCTCGCCCACCATGGTCGGCAGCGACGGATTAAGCGGCTTCACATCCTGGATGAACTGGTTGCGCAGGCCGCGCTTGTACAGCGCCGTGGCCAGCGTCGGCGTGCTGACGGTCTTCAGCTTGGCAATCGTTTCAGCTTTGATAGGCACGGAGACGTCCTTCCAGTTTTTACGAAAGCCCGAACTTAAGAGAGAGTTGCGCCCTGGGCGTCCACATAGAGGGCATAGAGCGACTGGCTCGCAGCCATGAACAGGCGGTTGCGCATCGCACCGCCGAAACACAGATTGGCGCAGCGTTCCGGCAGGGCGATCCGCCCGATGGCGCGACCGCCATCGTTGAACACCATCACACCGTCCAGATCGTCGCTGCCCATGCCCCAGCCGCACCACAGATTGCCGTCCGTGTCGACACGGAAGCCATCGGCCGAACCGGCGCCGCAGTCGATCAGCATCTTCCTGTTACCCAGCGCCTTGCCGCCGTTGATCACGTCATAGGCATGGATCAGGCGGTTGGGGGCCGCCAGCGATTCCACAATATAGAGCCGGCTTTCGTCGGGCGAAAAGGCCAGACCGTTCGGCCCGTTCAGGCCCTCGGCCGCAACGCTCAACTCCCCCGTGGCCGGGTCGAGGCGATAGACATGCTGCGGCAGTTCCGAGACGCCCTTGCGGCTTTCGTAGTTGCTGTTCACGCCGAAGATGGGATCGGTGAACCAGACCGTGCCATCGGATTTCACCACGATGTCGTTCGGCGAGTTGAAGCGCTTGCCCTCGAAGCGGTCGGCCAGCACGGTGATGCTGCCGTCGTATTCGGTGCGGGTGATACGACGGGTCTCATGCTCGCAGGTCACCAGCCGACCCTGCCGGTCGCGCGTATTGCCGTTGGCGTGACTGGAGGGCTGGCGGAAAACGCTGACCGCACCGGTCTGTTCGTCCCAGCGCATCATGCGGTTGTTCGGGATGTCGCTCCAGATCAGGCAGCGCTGGTCGCCGAACCAGACCGGGCCCTCGGCCCAGCGGAAACCCGTCGCCAGCCGCTCAACGGCGGCCAGTCGCAGGCGCAGTTTCGCGAAACTGTCGTCCAGCACCTGTACGGCGGGATCGGGATAACGGCTTGCCGGAGTCCACATGGTGTCGCCTCAGAAGATGTCCGGTTCGCGCACCGGGGCGCCGAAGCCGGTTTCGAGAAAATCGAAATCGCAGCCCTGATCGGCCTGCTTGATATGCCTGGAGAACATCCAGCCATAGCCGCGCTCGTAACGCACCTCGGGCTGCTTCCAGTCCGCCTTGCGCCTGGCCAGTTCGGCGTCGGATACATCCAGCGTGATGCTGCGCTTGTCGACATCGAGCGAGATGATGTCGCCATTCTGCACCAGCGACAGCGGCCCGCCGATGTACGACTCCGGCGCCACATGCAGGATGCAGGCGCCGTAGCTGGTGCCGCTCATGCGCGCGTCCGACAGACGCACCATGTCGCGCACGCCCTGCTTCACCAGCTTCTTCGGGATCGGCAGCATGCCCCATTCCGGCATGCCGGGCCCACCGAGTGGCCCCGCATTGCGCAGGATCAGCACATGATCGGCGGTGACATCCAGGTTCTCGTCATCGACCGCTTTCTTCATCGACGGATAATCGTCGAACACCAGCGCCGGACCTGAATGTTTCAGGAAGCGCGGCTCGCAGGCGCTCGGCTTGATCACGCAGCCATCGGGCGCGAGATTGCCCTTCAGCACCGCCAGCGCGCCCTCGGCGTAGATCGGGTTCTCGACGGTGCGGATCACGTCGTCGTGGTGCACCTGGGCATGCTGGATATTTTCGGCCAGCGTCTTGCCGGTCACGGTGATCGCATCGAGATGCAGATGCGGCTTGATCCGCGTCATCAGCGCCGGCAGGCCGCCGGCATAGAAGAAGTCCTCCATCAGGTACTCTTCGCCTGACGGACGGATATTGGCGATCACCGGCACCTTGCGGCTGGCGATCTCGAAATCCTCCAGCGAGATATCCTGTCCGGCGCGGCGTGCCATGGCAATAAGGTGAATAATCGCATTCGTCGAGCAGCCCATCGCCATGGCGACGGCAATGGCATTCTCATAGGCCTTGCGGGTCTGGATCACGCCGGGGGTCAGGTCTTCCCACACCATATCGACGATGCGTCGACCGCAGTCGCTGCTCATGCGGATATGGTTGGCATCGGCGGCGGGAATGGACGACGCGCCCGGCAGCGTCATGCCGATGGCCTCGGTGATCGCCATCATCGTGGCCGCCGTGCCCATGGTCATGCAGGTGCCGTAAGAGCGCGCGATGCCGGCCTCGATGTCGTTCCACTCCTGGTTCGAGATATTGCCCGCCCGGCGCTCGTCCCAGAATTTCCAGGCATCCGAGCCCGAGCCGAGAATCTTGCCCTTCCAGTTGCCGCGCAGCATCGGGCCGGCCGGCAGGTAGATCATCGGCAGGCCGGCGCTGGTGGCGCCCATCAGCAGGCCGGGGGTGGATTTGTCGCAGCCGCCCATCAGCACCACGCCATCGACGGGATGGCTGCGGATCAGTTCCTCGGTCTCCATCGCCAGCATGTTGCGGTAGAGCATGGTGGTGGGCTTCACGAAACTTTCCGAGACCGAGATCGCCGGCAGTTCGATCGGCAGGCCGCCGGCCTGCAGCACGCCGCGTTTCACGTCTTCGACGCGATGCTTGAAATGCGCGTGGCAGGGATTGATGTCGGACCAGGTGTTGACGATGGCGATCAGCGGCTTGCCGGTCCATTCGACCGAGGCATAGCCCATCTGCATGATGCGCGAACGATGGCCGAAGCTGCGCAGGTCGTCGGGCGCGAACCAGCGGGCGCTGCGGAGCTGGTCTGGGGTCTTCTTCTTGCCGGTCATGGGGGGACTCTTGGAAATGAAAGGGGCGGGCATCCCTGCCCGCCCCGTCAGCGAACAGTTACTCGGGCTTGATCTTGCCGACCTCGATCACCGTTTTCCAGCGTGCGATCTCGGCGGCGAGGAAGGTTTCGAATTCCTTGCCGGTATTCGCCACCACGTCGAAGCCGATGTCGTTGAACTTGGCGGTCATATCGGCCGACTTCAGGCCGGCGATGATATCCTTTTCCAGCCGGGCGCGGATCGCCGGCGGCAGGCCTTTCGGGGCCGCAGCAGCCTGCCAGGAATAGACCTCGACCTCCTTAACGCCCGCTTCGGCCAGGGTCGGCACGTCGGGCAGCGCCGGGTTGCGCTTGTCGGCGGTGACGGCCAGCGCCTTCAGCTTGCCGCCACGCACATGGTTGGCGATGGCACCCAGATTCTGGAACGACACATTGGCATGGCCGCCGATCAGGTCACCGATGGCCGGCCCGCCGCCCTTGTAGGGCACATGCACGCCGACCGTGCCGGTCTTCTGCATGAACAGTGCGGCGGTCAAATGGTCGGACGAGCCGGTGCCCGACGAGGCGAACGACACCTTGTCCGGGTTCTTCTTCAGATATTCGACCAGTTCCTTCACGCTGTTGGCGGGAAAGCCCGGATGCGCGACCAGCACATTGGGGGTGCGGACCGCGACGGAGAGCAGGTCGAAATCCTTCATCGGATCGTATTTCAGATCCGGGAACAGCGCCGGATTGATGGCAAACACGCCGATCGAGCCGACGAGGATCGTGTAGCCGTCCGGCGCGGCCTGCTTCAGCAGCGTGGCGCCGAGCGATCCGTTGGCGCCGGCGCGGTTGTCGATCACCACCGTCTTGCCGAGGCTGTCGGTCAGCTTGGCAGCCACATTGCGCGCCGTGATGTCGGACGCGCCGCCCGCGGGGAAGGGCACGATCATCGTGACATTGCGGTCGGGATATTGCTGGGCCTGCGCCGCACCGAACAGGGTGGCACCGGCCAGCAGGCCGAGCATGGCGGCGCCGATGCGGCGCCGCGTTGGGGATTGAGACATTTGGTTTCCTCCTGGATTCTTGTCGCGGCAGTAAAGCACTAATGCATTAGTGCGTCAAATCGGATCTGTGCTATAGAGGGGGCCATGGCCTCCACCGTCAGTCACCTTCTCCCTTTGCCCCGCGACCGGTCGCGGCAAGTGGCGCCGCAGGTTTTCGATCTGCTGCGCGACGCCATCATCAATCTGGATCTGGTGCCCGGCACCGTGCTGTCCCGCCCGGAACTGCAGCTGCAGTTCAGCCTCAGTTCGACGCCGATCCGCGATGCGCTGATGCGGCTGGCCGAGGAAGCGCTGGTCGATATCTTTCCCCAGCATGCCACCGTGGTCAGCCGCATCGATCTGGACCATGCGCGCCAGGCCGCCTTCCTGCGCCGCGCCATCGAGGTCGAAGTCGTTCACAACCTTGCCAGCCACCCGGATCCGGCGCTGCTCGACCGGCTGCGGCAGAATCTGCGCCAGCAGCAGGCGCTGGCCGAAAGCGGTGCGCTGCTGGAATTCAACGCCGTGGACCGCGCCATGCACCGCATGATGTATGACGCAGCCGGCGTGCCCGACCTGTGGACGGTGATGCTGAAGCGCAATGGCCATATCGAACGCCTGCGCCGCCTGCATCTGCCGATGAAGGGCAAGGTCGACCAGACCATCCGCGACCATGTCGCCATCGTGGAGGCGATTGCCGCCGGCGATCCCGCAGCCGCGGCGCGCGAGGTGCGCGCGCATCTGTCGCGCTCGCTGGCCTTCATCGAAGGCATCCGGGCGCATTACCCGGCCGACTATTTCCGCGACTGACTAGACGACCCGCCTAGACCACCTTCGGCAGCGCCGAGGCCAGCATCGCGAGTCCCGACACGGTCAGCAGGCCGAGCACGAGGCGGCGGAAGGCCGCGTCGCTGATGCCGATATACAGCCTTGCCCCCAGCAGCGTCGGGATCAGCATGGCCGGCAGCACGATGGCGAGCATCGGCAGGGTGGCCGTGGTGATCACGCCGGTGCCCACGTAAAGCGCCAGCGTGACGCCCAGCATGCCGAGGTTGAAATTCTGGATCACCGCGCGCTGCCGGTCTTTCGCCATGCCGCGCAGCGTGCACCACAGCGTCGGGATCGCGCCCGAGACGCCACCGATGCCGCCCAGCACGCCGC